>JAICMC010000028.1 GCA_025929465.1 Nostocoides sp. | reverse complement strand
GTCGAGGGCCCGGCGGACGACCTGGACGTCCAGCGGCTGCGCCTGCAGCAGCAGCGGAACATGCTCGTCACCCTGCTCCTCTCCCAGGGCGTGCCGATGCTGGCCCACGGCGACGAGCTGTGCCGCACCCAGCGCGGCAACAACAACGGCTACTGCCAGGACAACGAGATCACCTGGGTCGACTGGGACCTCGACGCCGACCGGCGGGGCCTGCTGGACTTCACCCGGCGGGTCGTGGAGCTGCGGCGCAACCACCCGGTGTTCCACCGGCGGCGCTTCTTCGCCGGGTCGGCCGACCACGGCGGGGAGAGCAAGATCGGCGAGATCGGCTGGTTCCAGCCGAGCGGCGAGCACATGGACGAGGAGTCCTGGGCCAACGGGTACGCCCAGTCGGTCATGGTCTTCCTCAACGGCTCGGCGATCAGTGAGCCCAGCCCGCGCGGCGAGCAGATCCTCGACGACCACTTCCTGGTCCTGTTCAACGCGAGCAGCGACCCGATCGGCTACACGCTGCCCGACGCCAGCTACGGCGAGCAGTGGCTGCTCGAGGTCGAGACGGCCGCGGCGCTGGCCGAGCCCGAGGAGTTCGAGCCGAGGGCCGCCATCAAGGTCGAAGGACGCAGCGTCATCGTCCTGCGCTGTCCTCGGGAGATGCCCACGGCACAGCCTCCGGCCGGAGCCGGGCGGGTCTCGACCGCGTGACCCGTATGCCGCCCACCGGCACCTACCGCCTGCAGCTGCACGCCGGCTTCGACTTCGACGCCGCGGCGGCAGTCGTGCCGTACGTCGCGACGCTCGGGGTGAGCCACCTGTACCTCTCCCCGATCCTGCAGGCCGCGCCCGGCTCGATGCACGGCTACGACGTCGTCGACCACACCCGGCTGTCCGAGGACCTCGGCGGGCGCCCGGCATACGACCGGCTCTGCGCCGCAGCCCGGGCGGCCGGCCTCGGGATCCTCGTCGATGTCGTCCCCAACCACATGGCGGTCCCCACCCCCGCACACCTCAACGCCCCCCTGTGGTCGCTGCTGAGGGAGGGACTGGCCTCGCCGTATGCCGCGTGGTTCGACGTGGACTGGGCGGCCGAGGACGACACGATCCTGATGCCGATCCTCGGAGCCGAACCCGAGGAGGTCATCGCTGCCGGCGAGGTGGTCCTGGCCACTGACGGGGGCCCCGGGGGTGACGAGCGCGTGCTGCGCTACTTCGACCAGGAGCTGCCCGTGGCAGCGGGCACCGAGGAGCTCGACCTGCCGGAGCTTCTCGCAGCCCAGCACTACCGGCTGGTGCACTGGCGGGAGGGGCAGCAGCGGCTCAACTACCGACGTTTCTTCGACGTCACCTCGCTCATCGCCATCCGGGTCGAGGACCCGTCGGTGTTCGACGCGACGCACGCCCTGCTGCTCGAGCTGTATGCCGCCGGTCAGGTCGACGCCTTCCGGATCGACCACCCGGACGGGCTGGCGGACCCCGCGGGCTATCTGCAGCGCCTCGCCGACGCCACCGACGGGGCATGGGTGGTCGCCGAGAAGATCCTCGAGGGCGCCGAGACGGTGCCGGCCGACTGGAGATGCGCCGGGACCACGGGCTACGACGCCCTGCTGCGCGTGCAGCAGGTGTTCGTCGACCCCGGCGGCGAGACGCCGCTCACCACGCTCTGGCACGAGCTGAGCAACGACACCACCCCCCTCGCCGACCTGGTCATCGAGGCCAAGGCCCAGGTCGTGCGCGACGTCCTGGCCGCCGAGGTCAACCGGCTGGTCCGGGACATCGCCCGCGTCCTGCCCACCCACGACGACACCGAGGTGCGCGTCGCGCTCGGTGAGCTGCTCATCTCGATGGACCGGTACCGCGCCTACCTGGTCCCCGGCGCACCGCCGGACCCGGTAGCGGTCGAGGTCGTGCGTGACGCGGCCCGTCGGGCCCGGGAGCTGCTGGTCCGCGACGACTACCCGGCGCTGCGCACGGTCGTCGGTCTGGTGACCGGGACCGACCTGCCGCCCGGGGTCAGCGCAGCCGAGAACCCCGACGTCGCCGACGTCGTGGTCCGGTTCCAGCAGACCTGCGGGCCGGTCATGGCCAAGGGCATCGAGGACACCGCGTTCTACCGCTACGCGCGGCTGTCCGGGCTCAACGAGGTGGGCGGCGACCCCGGCCGGGTCGGCCTGGACCCCGAGGAGTTCCACGACTTCGCCCAGCGGCTGCTCGCGACCACGCCGGCCACGATGACGGCCGGTTCGACCCACGACACCAAACGGTCCGAGGACGTCCGAGCCCGGCTCTCGGTCCTCTCCGAGCTGCCGGCCGAGTGGGCCACCTGGACCGCCCGGGCGCGCGAGCTGGGTGGGCCACACCGGCGCCGGGGCGTCGACGGCGCCACCGAGTACCTCATCTGGCAGACCCTCGTCGGGGCCTGGCCGATCGGCTCCGACCGGATGTCCACCTACGTCGAGAAGGCCGTCCGGGAGAGCAAGGCCCGGACCACGTGGACCGACCCGGACGAGACCTACGAGGCGGCCGTCAGCAGGCTCGTCGACGGCATCCTCGCTGACGCCGACGTCCACCGTCACCTGCAGGACTGGGTCACCGCGACCAGCGCCGCCACCCGGGCGAACGTCCTGGGACAGAAGCTGCTCCAGCTGCTCATGCCCGGTGTGCCCGACTGCTACCAGGGCACCGAGCTGCTCGACCTGTCGCTCGTCGACCCGGACAACCGCCGCCCCGTCGACTTCGCCGACCGCACCAAGCGGCTGTCCCGGCTGGACGCCGGTGCCGCGCCCGCGGACCTGTCCGACGAGAAGCTCCTGCTCACCAGCCGCGTGCTCCGGCTGCGCCGGGAGCACCCCGAGTGGTTCACCGGGGAGCACGCGTCGTATGCCGTCCTGCCGACCTCCACGTCCCACGCGCTCGCGGTCGGTCGAGGCGGGGCCCTCGGGGTGGAGGTCGTGGGGGTCGCCACCCGGCGGTCGGTGGCTCTCCAGGCAGGTGGCGGCTGGCGCGCGGCCACCGTCGAGGTCCCGCCCGGGTCGTGGCGCAACGCACTGGGGGACGGCATCTTCGCCGTTGCCGACACCGGGACCCTCCTGCTGACGGACGTGCTGCGCGACCTGCCCGTCGCGGTCCTGGTCCGGGTGCGCGACGACGCCCCAGACGTGCCGGAGGTCCCGGCGTGATCCGGGTGTGGGCGCCGGCTGCCGAGCGGGTCGAGATCGAGGTGACCGGCGCGGGCCGGTTCCGCATGCTGGGCGAGCGCGACGGATGGTGGTCGTGGTCGCCCCCGACGGAGGTCTGCCCGCACGGGCAGCCCATCGACTACGCCTTCGTCCTCGACGGCGCCGAACCGGCGCTTCCCGACCCTCGGTCGCCCTGGCAGCCGCACGGGGTCCACGGGCCGAGCCGAACCTTCGACGAGGCCGCCTTCGCCTGGACCGACGGCGCCTGGCGCGGCCCGCAGGACGGCGACGGCGCGTTGGGAGCCGTCTTCTACGAGCTGCACGTGGGGACCTTCACGAGCGACGGCACGCTCGACGCGGCGACCGCGCACCTGGACCACCTGCAGCGCCTCGGTGTCGACGTCGTCGAGCTGATGCCGGTGGCGGCCTTCCCCGGGCGGCGGAACTGGGGGTACGACGGCGTCGCGCTGTGGGCCGTCGATGAGACCTATGGCGGCCCGGCCGCCCTCCAGCGGTTCGTCGACGCCTGCCACGGACGGGGGATCGGGGTGTGCCTCGACGTCGTCTACAACCACCTCGGGCCGGAGGGGAACTATCTGGCCAGGTTCGGGCCGTACTTCACCGAGGACCACCTCACGCCGTGGGGGCCGGCGGTCAACTTCGACGGCGCAGGGTCCACGGAGGTCCGGTCGTTCGTCATCGACGCCGCGCTGCGGTGGTTCCGCGACTTCCACGTCGACGCGCTGCGGCTGGACGCCGTCCACGAGCTGGCCGACGACTCCGAGGAGCACGTCCTCACCGAGCTGTCCCGTGCCGTGGACCAGCTGGCCGCCACCTCCGGCCGTCCCCTGGCGCTGATGGCCGAGAGCGACCTGAACGACGCCACGATGGTCGCTCCCGCGGATGACGGCGGTGTCGGCATGACCGGGCAGTGGGCCGACGACGTTCACCACGCCCTGCACGTCACCCTCACCGGCGAGACCGACGGCTACTACCGTGACTTCGCGGCACCCCACGCACTGACCCGGACCCTGTCCCGCGCGTTCTTCCACCAGGGCACCTACTCCACCTTCCGGGGCCGGCGCTGGGGCTCGCCGGTCGACCCCGGGACCGTCGACGGCCGTCGGCTGATGGCCTACCTGCAGACCCACGACCAGGTCGGCAACCGTGCCCTCGGCGACCGGATCAGCGCGTCCGTCACGCCGGGCCAGCAGGCCATCGGAGCCGCGCTCTACCTCACCTCGGCATTCACTCCGATGATCTTCATGGGAGAGGAGTGGCGCGCCACGACGCCGTTCCAGTTCTTCACCGACTTCGGCGACCCCGGACTCCGGGAGGCGGTCAGCGCCGGCCGGCGAGAGGAGTTCGCCAGTCACGGCTGGTCCGCGCAAGACGTCCCCGACCCCCAGGACCCGTCCACGATGGAGCGTTCGGTCCTGCGGTGGGAGGAGGCGGACCGGCCGGGGCACGCCGAGATGGTCCAGTGGTATGCCGCGCTCGTGGCCCTGCGGCACCGGGAGGCCTCCCTGCGGTCCGGCGACCTCCAGCAGGTCCGGGTGAGCCACGACCCCGAGGCGGAGTGGCTGGTCATGACCCGGGGGTCGCTCGCCACCGTCGCCAACCTGTCGGCCACCCGCCAGGTCGTCCCGCTCTCGGCAGCCGTCCGGGAGGTGCTCCTCGCCTGGGAGGAGGCCCAGCCCGACTCCGGGGCGCACGGCATACGGCTGCAGGCCCACGACGTCGCGGTGGTCCGGCTCGACGGCCACTCGCCCGCACCCCCGGCGACGGGCTGACCGGACCCCGCCCGCTGCTCGGGTCCGGGCAGGTCGGCTGTCGGCCGGCAGTGGCAGGGTGGGGCCATGAGCGACCCGAGCACGCCCCGCCTCGGGGTGGCCTACATTCCCGACGTCCCACCGGAGGGGCTGCGGGCCCTCGCGCTCGCCGCCGATGACCACCTGGACGACCTGTGGGTCTGGGAGGACTGCTTCCGGCAGAGCGGCCTGGCCTCGGCAACGGCTGCCCTGGCCTGGACCTCGTCGGTGCGGGTGGGCCTGGGGCTGATGCCGGCCCCGCTGCGCGCCGTCGCGCTGACGGCGATGGAGGTGGCCACCGTCCAGCGGATGTTCCCCGGCCGGTTCGTGCCCGGCCTCGGGCACGGGGTCCAGGACTGGATGGGCCAGTCCGGCGTCCGGGCCGACTCGCCGATGACGCTGCTGGCGGAGCAGCTGGCGGCCCTGCGCGCGCTGTTGAGCGGTGCGGAGGTCACGACCACGGGCCGCTACGTCCGTCTGGACCGGGTCCGCCTCGGCTGGCCGCCGGCACCGGGCGAGAAGGTGATGGCCGGTGGGTTCGGCCCCCGGACCCTCGAGCTGTCGGCGCGCGAGTCCGACGGTCTGCTCATGGCGGCGGCGCTCGGACCGGCCGACTTCGGGGTGAGCCTGCGGACGGCCCGCACCGCGGCTCCGGAGCGGGAGCTGGAGGTGGTCGTCACGGTGATGGCCGCGATCGGCACCGGCGCCGCGGACCGGCTGGCCGGCGAGCGCCGACGCTGGGGGCTGGCGCCGGATGCCGAGGTCGGCGTCGGCGGTTCCGTCGAGCAGGTGGCGCAGGTGGTCCGCGCGTATGCCGCCCAGGGCGCGACGACCGTCGTCCTCCAGCCGACGGCCGACGAGCCGGACCTGGCAGGTTTCGTCGAGGCGGTCGGACGTGACGTCAGGGCTGAGCTGGCCTGACCCTGATCATGCCCTCCTGGGCGACGGTGGCCACCAGCCGGCCGTCCTGGAAGATCGTGCCCAGGCCCAGCCCCCGACCGCCCTGCGCCGACGGCGAGTGCTCCGCGTAGAGCATCCACTCATCCATCCGGACCGGCCGGTGGAACCACATGGCGTGGTCGAGGCTGGCGATCCGCAGCCGCTGGTCGCCGTAGCGGACGTGGTGGTGCCGCAGTGCGGGCTCCAGCAGGGAGTAGTCCGAGGCATAGGCCAGCACGGCCGCGTGCAGCAGCGGGTCCGCAGGCAGCGGGCCGACGGCGCGCATCCAGACGTGCTGGTCCGCCGAGGCGGTGGCCTCGGAGTCGGTGACGTAGAGGTGCCCCTCGACGTGCCGCTGCTCGATCGGCCGGTGCGCCAGCTGACGGGCAGCGGGGTGGTCCTGCCCGCGGAAGAGCTCGGCCAGGCTGGCGATGCCGTCCGGTCCGGCGACGGAGGGCATCGGGTCCTGGTGGTCCAGACCCGGCGCATCCTCCTGGAACGACGCCGACATCGACAGGATCGGACGGCCGTGCTGGATCGCGTGCACTCGGCGGGTGGTGAACGAGCGCCCGTCCATCATCCGCTCGACGGCGAACCTGATCGGCTGGGTGTCGTCGCCCGGGCGCATGAAGTAGGCGTGCAGGGAGTGGATCGGCCGTGGCGGAGCGCCGGGAGCCAGGTCCAGGGTCCGACCAGCGGCCATCACGCCCTGGGCAAGGACCTGACCACCGAACACCCGGTTGTGCGCCATCTTCTGGCTCTGACCGATGAAGACCTGGGCGGAGGAGTCGGCGAGCAGGACGTCGGCCTCGGGCGCGTCGGCGATCCGGATCTGGGCCGTGCCGACCTCGCGCAGGTCGAGCAGGTCCAGCAGCACCTGCAACGCCGCCGCGTCGTCGCGATCCGGACGCTGGTCAGGCGCGGCATCGTCGGTCACGGACCGAACCCTACCGTCGGCAGGCGTGCGCACTCGGCAGGGTGGCCACGGTGGCGGACCCCCGTCTGGCGCTGACCTACCCGGCCGAACGGCTCGATGCGTTCACAACTGGACAGTTGCTACCGTTCACACCCAAGCAATTGTGCAGTTGTGAACAGGGGACGGGGACGGGGGCGCGTCATCCAGTGCACTGTTGTACGTGGCTAGGGATTCCGAGACCACCTGGTGGATGCTTGCCGTCATGACGCCGCTCTCCCTCGCCCGCACCGCTTCTCGGCGGCGCGTCGGCCTGCTGGCGATGACGCCGGTCGAGCAGTTGCGCGCCGGGCGCCTTCCGTTGCGCCTCGGGCAGCTGCTGGTCGGCCTGTGGCTGTACGGGACGGCTTCGGCGATGTTCGTCCGGGCCACCCTTGGACTGGACCCGTGGGACGTCTTCCACTACGGGGTGATGCAGCACGTCCACCTCAGTCTCGGCACGATCGTCATGGTCGTCGGGGCGCTGGTCCTGCTCCTCTGGATCCCGCTGCGCCAGTGGCCGGGCCTGGGGACGATCCTCAACTCCATCGTCATCGGTGTCGCCGTCGACGTCACCCTGTCCGTGCTGGGCGCTCCGCACGGTGGACTCCAGCGGTGGGCGCTCCTGCTCGGCGGCATCGTGGTCAACGGCATCGGTGGGGCGATGTACATCGGGGCCCAGTTCGGGCCCGGCCCACGGGACGGGCTGATGACCGGCATCGCGCGGCGCACCGGGCACTCGATCCGGCTGGTCCGGACCAGTCTGGAGGTCGCCGTCCTGCTCGTCGGCTGGCTGCTCGGTGGCGTCGTCGGGCTGGGCACGGTCGTCTACGCGCTGCTCATCGGCCCGAGCATCCAGCTCTTCCTGCCGATCCTGACCGTGCGGCTGGAACCGCCGGTCGCGCGGACACCCGCGGTCACGGCGGAGAGCTCGACGAACTCCCGGTCGACGGCACCTGCCTCAGCCGTCGACGGCCAGCGTGAACGGGAGGACACCGTCGGCACCGGCGAGGAGGAGCTCGCGGGCCGCCACGGTGAGGGACCATCGTGAGCTGACCAGGTCGTCGACGAGGAGCACCGGCCCGGACCCGGCCCGGTCGGCGAGCGCCGCACGCAGGTCCGAGCCGACGTCGAGCCGCTCCCAGACACCGGCCAGCCGGAACGCGCTGTTGCCGCCCGCGTCGCCGCTCGGGCCGCCGTGGGCCAGGTCCAGGGCGCCGAGGTAGGGCAGCCGCCCGATCTCGGCCAGCCCCCGGGCCACCGAGTCGACGAGAGCCGGGTGACTGCGGGACGGCATGGCGACCACCCCGACGGGTCGCTGCGCCCAGCCCCAGCCGGCCAGCACCGCCACGCAGGCCTGGAGCAGCGCGGGCGAGGCGGGGACGTCGGTGCGCAGCACCTCCCGCAGCCGCTGCCCCCAGCCGAGGTCGGAGAGCCGTGCCAGGGCGCGCCCCTCCTCGGCCTGCTCCCCGGCAGCGATCCGACCCTTGACCGGCACCCCGAGCCGGCTCATGCCGGTGGGCCACATGGCCCGCGGCTCCACCGGGACGCCGACCCGCTCCAGCCGTGCCCTGGCCAGCCCGACCGCGGCCGGCGGCAGCTCGGTGGAGAACCAGGGCCCGGCGCAGTTGTCGCAGCGGCCGCACGGCGCGGCGGTCTCGTCGTCGAGGGCGACCTGGAGGAAGGCCATCCGGCAGCCGGTCGTCGACTCGTAGTCGAGCATGTGCTGCTGCTCGGCCCGACGGGTGCCGGCGACGGTGGCGTAGCGCTGTGCGTCGTAGGTCCACGGCTGGCCCGTCGAAGACCATCCGCCGCTGACCCGGCATACCGCACCGTCGACGTCGAGGACCTTCAGGAGCAGCTCGAGCCGGGTACGGCGGATGTCGACGATCGTCTCCAGCGCGGCGGTCGAGAGCGGCTTGCCCGCCTCGGCGAGGGCCTGCAGCACCGCCGTGGCCTGCTCCTCGCGCGGCATGCTCGCCGACGCGAACCAGGTCCAGATGTCCTTGTCCTCCGGCCCGGGCAGCAGGAGCACGTCGGCGCTCTCGGTGGCGCGGCCCGCACGGCCGACCTGCTGGTAGTAGGCGACGGGAGACGACGGCGCGCCGAGGTGGACGACGAACCCGAGGTCGGGCTTGTCGAACCCCATCCCCAGGGCCGAGGTGGCCACGAGCGCCTTGACCCCGTTGCCGCGCAGGGCGGTCTCGAGCAGCTCACGCTCGGCCGGGTCGGTGCGGCCGGTGTAGGCCCGCACCGCGTGACCGGCCTCGGCGAGGGCGCGGGCCACGTCCTCTGCCTGCGACACCGTGAGGGTATAGACGATCCCGCTGCCGGGCAGGTCGGCCAGGTGGGCGAGCAGCCAGCCCAGGCGCTGCTCGGGTGCGGCGAGCGGCATCACACCCAGCCGGAGCGAGGCTCGTGCCAGGCCGCCACGCACGGTGAGCACCTCGTGGCCACCGACACCCAGCTGCTCCACGACGTCGGCGACGACGCGGGCGTTGGCCGTCGCCGTCGTCGCCAGTACCGGGACGTCGTCGGGAAGGTCGAGCAGGAGGTCCTTGATCCGGCGGTAGTCGGGCCGGAAGTCGTGGCCCCAGTCGCTGATGCAGTGGGCCTCGTCGACGACGAGCAGACCGCAGCGCCGGGTGAGGTCGGGCAGCTGCTCGTCGCGGAACCGCGGGTTGTTGAGCCGCTCGGGGGAGACGAGCAGGACGTCGACGGCGTCGTCGGCGAGCGCGCGCGCCACCGCTCCCCACTCCTCGGCGTTGCCGGAGTTCATCGTCACGGCACGGATGCCGGCCCGCTCGGCCGCGGCGATCTGGTCGCGCATGAGGGCGAGGAGCGGGGACACGATGACGGTCGGCCCGGCTCCCTGCGCTCGACGCAGTGCGCTCGCGACGAAGTAGACCGCCGACTTGCCCCACCCGGTGCGCTGCACGACGAGCACCCGCTGCCGGTCGCGGACCAGGTGCCTGACCGCGTCGAGCTGCCCGTCGCGGAACGCCACGTCGTCGCGACCCACCAGCGCACGCAGGGCGGAGAGGGCAGCGGTGTCGAAGTCGGTGGTCGTCTGCATCGCCCCACGGTAGGCGTTCGCGCCGACCGCGCCGACCGCCCGTCCACCGCCCGCCGAGCCTGGTGGAGGATGGTCGCATGCCGCACACCACCGCCCGGTTCCTCGTCCCATTGCGCTGGAGCGACATGGACGCCTACGGCCACGTCAACAACGTCCAGTTCCTGCGCCTGTTGGAGGACGCGCGCGTCATCGGCTTCCGGGAGTGGTTCGGCGAGGAGCGGACCATGCTCGACTCCGGTGTCCTCGTCGCCCGCCACGAGATCGAGTACCTCGCGCCGCTGACCTTCCGGCACGCCCCCATCGCGGTCGACATGTGGGCGACCAAGATCGGCGGCGCGGGGTTCGACCTGTCCTACGAGGTGTGCGACCCCGAGGGGATCGGCACTGCCCTGTACGCCCGGGCTGAGACGACCCTCGTGGCCTACAACTTCTCCTCGGCCGCGCCCCGGCGGCTCACCCCTGTGGAGCGCGCCGTCCTCGTGGCCCACGAGGGCGCGTCGGTCCCGTTCCGGTGGCGGCGCCGGTGAACCTCCTGTTCCCCGATGGTGACTCCCTCACCGACCTCGGCTCGTATGCCGCTCGCGCGAAGGTCCTCGTCGACGACGGCGCCATGCGGTTGCAGGCCTCCGGCTCGACGTTGGCGGCCTATGTCGGGGTGCTCCCGGGTCGAGGGCTGATGGGCCAGGGCGCGGTGCTCGGGCTGCGTGTCGTTGCCCTCGCGGAGCCTGCCGACGTCGACGTCACCGTTCCGCTCGCGGCCGTGTCCGACCGGACCGCCCGTCTCCACGCCGTCGCCGGACCGGCCGTGTTCACCCTGCCGCCGGTGACGGTCCACCCGCCGTGGGCTGCCCTTGCCCCACCCCGCGCCGGCTGGGAGCCCGTCGCCGAGGTGTCCGCGGACCAGGTGAGCTCCGTTGCGCGCCAGGGCATAGCCGAGGTGGCTGAGGGCTCGCCGACTGGCGCGGGTGCTGCTGCAGTGGCGGCCTTGCGGCACCGGGTCTGGACGGCGATGAGTGGAACCGACCCGTCCCTGCCCGCCGGTCTGGCGCTCGCGGCATACGGGCTGGGCTTCGTCGTCGAGGACGAGCCGCTGCGCCTGTTCAGCCACGGCCGGTGGACGCGCCTGTCCAGCCGGGTCGGCCACGCCCTGATGCGCTGACCCGGCGGCCCCTCAACGGAGCGGCGCACCGCGTGAGGCCAGGACGTCGGCCAGGGTGTCGATCCGGTCGCTGACGATTCCGTCGACGCCCCAGTCGAGCAACCGCTCCATGTCGCCGCGGTCGTCGACCGTCCAGACGTGGAGGTGCTTGCCGAGACGGTGCACCCGGTCGACGAGGGCCGGGGTCACCAGCCGGATCGTGCGACCACCGAGGACGTGGACCTCGGGGATCTGCAGGACCGGCGCCGGCGTGACCAGCCACCGAAGGGTGAAACCGGGCGCGAAGCGCAGGTGCCCGGTCCCGACCTGACCGGCGGCCGTGGCCAGGCCCGGGCCGAGCCGGCTGCGGACCGCCCGCAGTCGGCTCTCGGAGAACGAGCCGACACAGACCCGGTCGACCGCGTCGTGCTCGCGCAGGACCCGCACGAGGGGCGCGACCGCGGCAGGAGCTTTGACGTCGATGTTGATCCGGGTCTTGGGGAACTCCTCCAGCAGGTCGCTCAGCCGGGGGATCGGCTCGCGGCCGCCGACGAGCACGTCCTGCACAGCGGCATACGGCATCGACGCGATGACGCCGGCGCCATCGGTGACCCGGTCCAGCCGGTCGTCGTGGAACGCGAGGAGCACCCCGTCCCTCGTGGCGTGGACGTCGGTCTCCAGGTAGCGGTAACCCATCTCGACCGCCACGCGGAACGCGGCCATGGTGTTCTCGACCCCGACGTTGGGGCCGTATGTCGCGCCGCCCCGGTGGGCCAGGCCCACCGGGGTCGGTCCGTCGAGGTAGGCGAAGTCCCGCGCGCGCACGTGCCGATCGCCGCTCCGGTCAGGTGAGCCAGACGGTGGTGTCCGTCGGCAGCGCGCCGTCGTCGGTGAGCGGTCCAGAGGCGAGCAGCACCGTGCCCAGCCGAGCCGGCAGGGTCGCCGGCAGGTCACCGGTGTTGAGCACCGCCACCACCCGGCCGGAGGTGCCTTCGACCTCGACGGCGACGAGGTCCGGACCGAGGTCGGGCACGAGGCTGACGCCGCCCCCGCCCACACCGAGCTCGCGCCGGGCGGCGAGGACCCGCCGGTACAGCTCCAGCGTCGAGCCCTCGACCCCCTGCTGTTGGTCGACGGCGTACGAGCCATAGCTCGCGGGCTGCGGCAGCCAGGTCCGGTGGCTGGGTCCGAAGCCGTGCGAGGGCGCGTCCTTGACCCACGGCATCGGTACGCGGCACCCGTCCCGGCCGAGCACCTTGTGCCCGGTCCGCAGGTAGGTCGGGTCCTGGCGCACCTCGTCCGGCAGGTCCGTGGACTCGGGAAGGCCGAGCTCCTCGCCCTGGTAGAGGTACGACGACCCCGGCAGGGCGAGCATGAACGTCGTGGCGGCACGTGCGCGGCGAAGCCCGAGCTCGGCGTCAGGCTGGGGGTCATCGGCGCCGATCCCGTTCGGGCGCAGGCCGTCCTGGTCCAGCCCGAGACGGCTCGCGTGACGGACGACGTCGTGGTTGGACAGCACCCAGGAGGTCGGCGCGTGGACCGCGTCGTTGGCGGCGTAGCTCGACGCGATGACCGTGGCCCAGGCACTCGCCGACCACGGCGCGTCGAGGAACTCGAAGTTGAAGGCCTGGTGCATCTCGTCGGCACGGAGGTACCGGGCCAGCCGGGCCACGGGCTGGACCCACGCCTCGGCGCAGAGGATCCGCCGCGGCTTGGCGTACTCGTCCAGGACCTGACGCCAGCCGCGGTAGATCTCGTGGACACCGTCCTGGTCCCACATCGGCGGCCGACGCTCGTTGCCGTGGTGGTCCAGCTGGGCGGCCTCGTCGGCCCCCTCGGCGTCGAACAGGTGCATGGGGGCGTTCCAGTCCGGCAGCCCCTCCTCCTTGACCAGCCCGTGGGCGACGTCGACCCGGAAGCCGTCGACGCCGCGGTCGAGCCAGAACCGCAGGACGGCGTGGAACTCCGAACGCACCTCGGCGTTGGACCAGTCGAAGTCGGGCTGGGTGACGTCGAAGATGTGCAGGTACCACTGGCCGGGACGCCCGTCGGCCTCGGTGACCCGGCTCCAGCCCGGTCCGCCGAACACCGACCGCCAGTTGTTCGGGGGCAGCTGGCCACGGTCGCCCTTGCCGTCCCGGAACATGTAGCGGGCTCGCTCCGGACTCCCGGGGCCGGCGGCCAGCGCCGCCTTGAACCACGGGTGCTCGGAGCTGGAGTGGTTGGGGACGAGGTCGACCAGTACCTTGAGCCCGAGGCCGTGCGCCGTGGTCAGGAGGGTGTCGGCGTCGTCGAGGGCGCCGAAGACGGGGTCGACGTCGCGGTAGTCGGCGACGTCGTACCCGGCGTCGTTCATGGGCGAGGTGTAGAACGGCGAGAGCCAGACGGCATCGACCCCCAGGTCGCGCAGGTAGGGCAGCCGGGCCGTGATGCCCGGCAGGTCGCCGACGCCGTCGCCGTTGCTGTCGGCCCAGGACCGGGGATAGATCTGGTAGACCACGGCGGTGCGCCACCAGGCGGCATCGGGCCCGTCGGCGGCGTGGAGGAGGGTCGTGTCAGGTGCGGTCTGCAGGTCGGTCACGAGGGACGATCCTTCCGTATGCCGGGGGCCCCGGCCAAGTCGCACCCGACGGCCGGACAGGCAGGTTCTGTGCGGGTTCCGTCCAGGCGGGGGTCAGCAGCCCTCCAGGCAGGGGTGCACCCTCGCGGGCTTCCCGCGTGCGGCTGCGGCGACCGTGACCGAGCCATGGACGACCGCCCGTCCGAGGGTCTATAACGGTCCGTGGCGGTCTCGGAGCCCTTTGACGCGGCCCGTTGTCCGGCCACCGCGATCGGCGCCATCCGGTGCCGACTCATCTCACCAACCCCAGAAATGAGGGCTCATGCATGCTGCCCTGAGTCCGGCGACGTTCACTCGCCGGACGGCGATCGTCCTCGCTGCGGCTGCGCTGCCGCTGGCCTTGTGCCTGCCCAACGCCGTCGCCGGCACCGGCCCGGATCGCGCCGATGTTCCGGGCACCGCGCCGACGTGGACCAGCCGAGCCCACGAGGTGGGCGTGCCGGGCGCCACCAGTCGCATGTCGTTCCAAGTGGTGCTCTCCCTGCGCGACGCCGCCGGCGCGGCGGCCGTCGCTCGAGCGGTCTCGGACCCGCACAGCGCGTCCTACGGTCACTACCTGACGCCGGCGCAGTTCAACGCCCGGTTCGCCCCGACATCGGCCGCGGTCCACGAGGTCAGTGCCTACCTCTCCGGCCAGGGCATCACGGTCACCGGCGTCGCCGCTGGCAACCGCTGGGTCACCGCGAGCGCGACGACCCGGCAGGTGGAGAAGGCCTTCGACTCCACGCTGCGGACCTATAGCTACAAGGGGCGCACCCTGCGCGCCTCGACCAGCGCCCTGTCGGTACCGACGAACCTCTCCAGCGTGGTCGCCGGCGTCGTCGGCGTCACCCAGAACGGCTCGTTGCGCCAACCGGCGGATGCGCCGCCGCCGCCGTCGACGTGTTCGACCTACTGGGACCAGCACGAGCAGGTGGCTCCCGCGGCCTACGGCAAGACGTCGTTCCCGACCACCAACTGCGGCTACACGGCGGCCCAGGTGCGAGGCGCCTATGGCCTGACGGCTTTGGAGAGGAAGGGCGACACCGGCAAGGGGGTCACCGTCGCGATCATCGACGCGTACGCCTCGCCGACGATCGTCACGGACACCAACACCCTGGCTGACTCCCAGGGTGAGCCCGAGCTCGCGGCCGGCCAGTACCTGGAGACCCAGCTCGGCCCGTTCACCCTGCAGGACGAGTGCGACCCGGCCAGCTGGAACGACGAAGAGAGCCTGGACGTCCAGGCGGTCCACGGTGTCGCGCCCGGCGCGACGATTCACTACATCGGTGCCGCCAACTGCGACACAGGCATCGACGACGCCGTCAACTACGTCCTGCAGAACCACGTCGCCGACATCGTGAGCAACTCCTACGGGTTCCTGGGCGAGGACGGTCTCGGTAGCGAGGTCGCACTGGAGGACTCGGAGTTCGTCCAGGCGAGCGCCGAGGGCATCGGCTTCTACTTCTCCACCGGTGACGACGGGGACAACGTGACACAAGGCACGCCGCACCCGGAGCCGGACTTCCCGGCGACCGACCCGTGGGTCACCGCCGTCGGCGGGACGTCGCTGGCCGTGACGGCGAGCAACGGCTACAAGTTCGAGACCTCGTGGGGCGACGACCTGGCGAGTGTGGACTTCTCGACCTCCCCGTCCAGCTACGCCTCGACGCCTCCTGGGTCGTTCTTCTTCGGCGGGGGTGGCGGCGTGAGTGCGCTGTTCACCGAACCGGCCTACCAGCGCCTCGACGTGCCCCGAGGCCTTGCCACGCTCAACGGCAGCACGCCGATGCGCGTCGTGCCGGACGTCGCGGCGGTCGCCGACCCGGAGACGGGCCTGGCGATCGTGGTCGACGGTGTGCCCTTCACCTACGGAGGGACCAGCCTGGCCTGCCCGGTCTTCGCGGCGGTGCAGGGCGTGGCCAGCCAGGGACGGCGGTACCCGCTCGGTTTCGCCAACCCCTCGCTGTACCTCCTCGGCCTCGTGCCCGGAGTGTTCCACGACGTCAAGGCGCCGACCTCGCCGGTGGCCATCGTCACCGTCTCGGGCCACTCGCTGCTCACCCTCGGCCAGGACACGTCGCTGACCTCCACCAGGGGCTATGACGACACGACCGGCCTCGGTACCCCGAACGGCGCGGCCTTCATCCTGGGCGAGCACCTGCTCGGCTGAGCCCAGCAGCCGGGGGCGCCACCCAGGCCCCCCGGCGACCCCGGCGAACGACCCCGAGAGCTGGATGGGTCACGCAGCCTGGTCGGCTCCCCCCGGGTCAGCCGGGGGAGTTGACCAGGCTGAAGGCTGCACGCTGGAGGTAGTCGCGCAGCACGAGGTCGTGGGAGGACTCCAGACCGAGGGTGTCGACCGCCGCCATCATGTGCCGAAGCCAGCGGTCGCGCTGGTCGGGCGTCACGGCATACGGCACGTGCCGCATCCGCAGCCGCGGGTGGCCCCGCTCCCGGGAGTAGGTCGTGGGCCCGCCCCAGTACTGCTCGAGGAACATGCGGAGCCGGCGCTCGGCGGGGCCGAGGTCGGCCTCCGGGTACAGGGCGCGCAGGACCGGGTCGCCCGCGACACCGAGGTAGAACTCGTGCACGAGGCGTTCGAAGGTGTCCTGGCCACCGACCTGGTCGTAGAACGTGTCGGCGGCAGTCGTCGGGTCGCTCACACGACCCAGTCTCTCAGGCCGGGCGATGGTCAGGGTCGTGGCGCAGCGGACGGGGCCACAGCGGGTGGCGCCTTCACCCCGGCGACGTCCAGGGCCGCCTTGATCCGACCACGCAGCTCCCGCTGGACGGCGAAGTTCTCCCCCGCCAGGCACTTGGCGATGGTCCGGATCGTCACCGAGTACCCGGTCACCGACTCGACACCGACCACCTGGGGTGGCTCGATCATCTTGTCCCCCCACTCCGGCTCGGCGTCCAGCGCCTGGGCGGCATCCTGGATGACCGGGATGACCCGCTCCACGGACTCTGCGTAGGCGACCTCGATGTCGACGATGGCCGTGGACCAGCCCTGCGACCGGTTGCCGATCCGGACGATCTCGCCGTTGCGGATGTACCACGTGACGCCGGTGGCGTCCCGGACCTGGGTCACCCGCAGGGTGACGTCCTCGACGGTTCCCACGACCTCGCCGGTGTCGATGACGTCGCCGACCCCGTACTGGTCCTCGAGGATCATGAAGACCCCGGAGAGGAAGTCCTTGACCAGGCTCTGCGCCCCGAAGCCGAGCGCGACCCCACCCACCCCGGCCGAGGCGAGGAGTGGGGCCAGCGGGATCCCGATGAGGGCGAGCACGGTCAGCAGGGTGATCGTCCCGACGAGAACGGTGACCACGCTGCGCAGCACGGCACCCATCGTGCGGGTGCGGGCGACGTGTCGCTGGCGGGACTGCTCGGTGGCGGCCTGCAGGATGTGCCCGGCCCGGGTCGAGGTGACCACGGAGGTGAGGCTCTTGGACGTGGCCGCCCGGACCACGCGGCTGATCGCCCGGTGGCCGAGGAAGCGGACGACGACGGCGATGAGGAGGGTGAGCAGGATGCGCAGGCCGTCGCCGAGGAACCAGCTGCCGACGTCGTGCCAGGTCAGCTGGTGCAGCAGGTCGAGCTCGGCACTCACCGGTCAGACCCGGGCGTCGCGTTCCTGGGCGGCCAGGGCGCGCGCGACCCCGTCGCGGTTCTCGGCCACGAGGCGGACGAGTGCCGGCTCGGCGTCGGCGTGCCCGTCCAGCCAGGCCTGGGTCGCGGTCAGCAGGTCCTGGTCGGCCAGCGCCCGCGGATAGAACCACAGGACGATGGCCTCGCCGATGGCGTGCGTCCGGCTCGACCACATCGACTCCAGCATGTCGTGGTAGCGGGCGACGTAGGGCCGCAGCAGGTCGGGGTCCGAGGCCCTGCCGAAGCCCATGCCGACGGCCTCGACGACCGAGTTCGGCAGGCCGTCGTTCTCGATCGCCTCACGCCACGCAGCCGCCTTGCGCTCCGCCGTGGGCATCGCCCCGAGGGCGCGGGCGGCGCGCTCGCGGCCGGTGGCCGTGTTGTCGCGCTCCTGCTCGGCGTCGATCTCCGCCTCGGTCGCCGCCCCCGCGGCGGCCAGCGCGGTGAGCAGCGTCCACCGCATCTCGGTGTCGACGGCGAGGCCCGCCAGGGCGGCGCTGCCCTGGAGCAGCTCCCTGGCGTATGCCGTGTCGTCGGCGGGCCGCAGCAGGGCGGCATACGCCGTGACGAGCTGGAGCTGCGCGTCGCTGCCGGGCTCGGCCGACCCGGCCAGGTCGTGGACCCGGCCGAGCACCGAGGAGCGGACCTCCTCGCGGTGGGACGGGTCGAGGTAGGAGCCGACCGCCGTCTGGAGCTGGGTGAGCATCGTGCGCAGCAGCGTGGAGTCCGACTCGCCCGGGATGCTGGCCAGGACGACGTCGACGAAGTCACTCGCACGCATCTGGGCGTCGCGGGTCATGTCCCAGAGGGCAGCCATGACAAGGGAGCGGGGGAGGGAGTCGACGAACCCGCGCGGGTAGGCCAGCGCGGTGGCCAGCGAGCGCTCGTCGAGCCGGATCTTGGCGTAGGCCAGGTCGTCCTCGTTGACGAGGAGCAGGTCCGGAGCGATGGTGCCCACGAGGGCAGGGACCTCGGTGCGCTCGGCGGTCACGTCGATCTCGATCCGGCCGGTGCGGACCAGCCGGTCCTCCTGCACGGCATACGAGCCGATGCCGATGGTGTGCGGCCGGATCGTCTGGTACCCCGGTGCGCACAGCTGCTCGATGACGGCGCTGCTGATCCGGCCCCGGTCGTCGGTCTCCACGACCGGTCGCAGCGTGTTGACGCCGGCCGTCTCCAGCCAGAGACGGGACCACGCGGTGAGGTCCCGGCCGCTCGTCGCGGACAGCTCACCGAGCAGGTCCGGAAGGGTCGTGTTGCCCCACGCGTACTTCTTGAAGTAGTGCCGCAGACCGGCGACGAACGGTTCGCGGCCCACATGGGCGACGAGCTGCTTGAGCACGCTGGCGCCCTTGGCGTAGGTGATGCCGTCGAAGTTGACCTCCACGTCGGCGAGGTCGTTGATCGGGGCGACGATGGGGTGGGTGGAGGACAGCTGGTCCTGCCGGTAGGCCCAGTCCTTCTCGTGGGTGCCGAACGTGGTCCACGCCGTCGACCACTGGGTCGCCTCGGCCTGACAGGTCGTCGAGGCCCACTCGGCGAACGACTCGTTGAGCCACAGGTCGTCCCACCAGCGCATCGTCACCAGGTTGCCGAACCACATGTGGGCCAGCTCGTGCAGGATGGTCAGTGCCCGGCGTTCGACGACCGCGTCGGTGACCTTGGCGCGGAAGATGTAGATCTCGTTGATGGTGACCGCGCCGGCGTTCTCCATCGCCCCCATGTTGTACTCCGGGGTGAAGAGCTGGTCGTACTTGGCGAACGGGTACTCGCAGTCGAACTCCTCCTCGAACCAGGCGAACCCGGTCTTGGTGAGCGCGAAGATGTTGTCGGCGTCGAGGTACTCGGTCAGCGACCGGCGGCAGAAGATCCCGAGCGGGATCTCACCCTTGCGGCTGGTCGCGGTGTCGCGGACCACGTCGTAGGGTCCGGCCACGAGGGCGGTGATGTAGGACGACATCCGGGGGGTCGGCTCGAAGACCCACGTCGCCCTGGTGTCGTCGCCCTCGACGGGGGCCGACTCGGGGGTGGACTCGGGCGTGGGCTCGGGCGTGGGCTCGGGGGTGGGCGAGACGGAGACGACCTGCCAGTGCGCCGGCGCGGTGACGGTGAAGGCGAAGGTGGCCTTGAGGTCAGGCTGCTCGAACACGGCATACATGCGGCGTGAGTCGGCGACCTCGAACTGGGTGTACAGGTAGACCTCGCCGTCGACCGGGTCGACGAACCGGTGCAGGCCCTCGCCGGTGTTCATGTAGCGCGCGGTGCCGTCGACGACGAGGGTGTTCTGTTCCGCCAGGCCCGGGACGGAGATCCGGACGCCGTCGAAGTGGGTTGCCGGGTCCAGGACGGCGCCGTTGAGCGTGAGGGACTGGACCGACTCGGCGATGAAGTCGACGAAGGTGCTGGCCCCTTGCGTCGCCGAGAAGGTGATCGTCGTGCTGGACCGGAACGTCGTGTCTGACGTCGTCAGGTCGAGCGCGATGTCGTAGCGGTCGACGTCGACGAGGGCGGCGCGGTCCCGCGCCTCGGCGCGAGTGAGGTTCTTTCCCGGCACGGTGGTCTCCTTGGCGGTGGCTTCGGGTGGGGTGCGTGGCGTCCGGTTGTGGCAGGCGACGCGACATCCTCCCACGGCCGCCCCGGTGCCCCGGGAATGATGTGGGCCGCCAGGCACTTGCCTTGGGTATGACAACCGACACCTCGATCCTCGACACCTCGACCGATGACGCCCCGTCTGCCGGCCCGCAGATCCGCAGTCAAGCCGAGTTCTGGTTCGACCCGCTGTGCCCGTGGGCCTGGATGACCTCCCGCTGGATGCTGGAGGTGGAGAAGATCCGCCCGGTGGACATCACCTGGTCGGTCATGAGCCTGGCCGTGCTCAACGAGGGCCGGGACCTGCCCCAGGACTACCGGGAGACGATGGACAAGGCGTGGGCCCCGGTCCGCGTCGTCGTCGCCGCCCGTCGCGACCACGGCGAGGAGGTCGTCAAGCCGCTCTACGACGCGATCGGCACCCGGATCCACCTGGGCAAGGAGGAGTTCCTCGACGCGACCGTGGGAGGGCTCGCCGACGTGGGCCTGCCGGCCGACCTCATCCGGTTCGCCGACTCCGATGAGGTCGACGACCTCCTGCGGGCCTCCCACCAGCGTGCGATCGACCTCGTCGGCGACGACGTGGGGACGCCTGTCATCTCGGTCAACGGGCAGGCCTTCTTCGGCCCCGTCGTCACTCCGGCACCCAAGGGCGAGGAGGCCGGCCGGCTCTGGGACGGGTGCGTGCTCGTCGCCGGCGTGTCCGGCTTCTACGAGCTCAAACGCAGTCGCACCGACGGGCCCATCTTCGACTGACTGCTACTCCGCGCCCCGGAGTGAGCACCGGACCTGCCGTGTTCTGCGGGGCGGGGTGGGACGGTTTGCCGCGTGTCGGGTGTTCGGTGCCCGGGCCGGTTTGGACTGAGCACCGGACACGCCGTGTTCCGCGGGGCGGGGCGGGACGGTATGCCGCATGTCGGGTGTTCGGTGCCGGCCGGTTTGGACTGAGCACCGGACACGCCGTGTTCCGCGTGGCGGGGCGGGACGGTATGCCGCATGTCGGGTGTTCGGTGCCGGCC
>JAICMC010000187.1 GCA_025929465.1 Nostocoides sp. | reverse complement strand
TAGAAGTACCAGGGGAACGGCGACCAGTCGGGCTCGCGCTTCTGGAGGAACTGGTCCCGGCCCTCCACGGCTTCGTCGGTCATGTAGGCCAGGCGGGTCGCCTCGCCGGCAAAGACCTGCTGGCCCATCAGGCCGTCGTCGAGCAGGTTGAACGCGAACTTCAGCATCCGCTGCGCCTGCGGGGACTTGCCCATGACCTCGCGGGCGACCTGGAGTGCCTCGGTCTCCAGGTCGGCGTGGTCGGCGACGAGGTTGACCGCACCCATCCGGTGCATGTCCTCGGCGCTGTAGGCCCGGCCGAGGAAGAAGATCTCGCGGGCGAACTTCTGGCCGACCATCTTGGCGAGGTAGGCGCTGCCGTAGCCGGCGTCGAAGGAGCCCACGTCGGCGTCGGTCTGCTTGAACCGGGCGTGCTCGCGGCTGGCGATGCTCAGGTCGCAGACGACGTGGAGGGAGTGCCCGCCTCCCGCCGCCCAGCCGCCCACGACCGCGACGACGACCTTGGGCATGGTCCGGATGAGGCGCTGCACCTCCAGGATGTGCAGTCGCCCGCCCTCGGCCTTGACCCGCCGCTCGTCGACGGTTTCGGCCCCTTCACCCGAGGCGTACTGGTAGCCCGACCGGCCGCGGATCCGCTGGTCGCCGCCCGTGCAGAACGCCCAGCCGCTCGTCGTGGCCGACTGGCCGGCGCGAGGGGTGGGGCCGTTGCCGGTCAGCAGGACCACGCCGACGTCGGGGGTGCGGCGAGCATGGTCGAGGACTCGGTACAGCTCGTCGACGGTGTGCGGGCGGAACGCGTTGAGCACCTCGGGCCGGTCGAAGGCGACCCGGACGCAGCCCATGTCGCGAGCCCGGTGGTAGGTGACGTCGCTGAGGTCCTCGAACCCGGCCACCTCCTGCCACGCGTCGGGGTCGAAGGTCTCGCTCACGCCGGCCAGTGCACTCACGCTGGGGAGACTAACGCGGGCGGGCCCGGCTGGTCGCGGTCGCTGCCTCGGGAACGCGGCCTGCGACGGGTCGGGTCGGTCCACAGACCCATGACACCGGGACGGTCGTCCACAGGCCGCGGGCCGAGGCCCATGCCGTGTCGGGTGGGAGTGCGACGGTGGTCGCATCGGCCCAGGGCGGGCCGGAAGGGAGCCACTCATGAGGGATCCGTCCAGGCCGTATGCCGTGCCGCCATCGCCGTACTCACTCGGTGACGAGGCATGGGCGGGGATGCCCTCGGACGACGAGGGGTATCCCCCGTCATCCTGGGACGAGGGGTGGGGTGTGGCGGAGGGCGACCCCGACGACGACTCCGTCATGCTCACCGAGGTGGTCTTCGTCGAGGGCCAGCTCGTCGACACGCGTCGGCGGCCGGCCCGGGGCACGCCGTACGAGGCCATCGCCAGTGAGCTGCGGGAGACCCGCCGACCGGCGCCCAGGGTGACCTACGTGCAGACACCCTCGCCCCCGCACCACGAGCCGATGCTGGCCTGGCTGGACCGGGTCGTCGGTGGGCGGGACGCACTCCTTCACCTCGACGTCGTGCCGCTCCCGGCGGAGGAGCTGGACCTGGCCGCATTCCGCACCGGTGACCGCGCGCGCCTGACTGACCTCGACCGGCGGATCAGCGCGACCGTCGACCGGCTCGTCTCCGGCCCGCTGGCGACCGAGCTGCGCACCGCCATCCGGCGGCTCATGGTGCGGCTGCTCAGCGCCGACCGCTTCTACCTGGCGCGCAGCGAGCGCGACGACCTCATCGCCGGTGGACTGTTTCTCGCCGTCGGGCGCGCCAACGACCTCGTCGGCCCTGGCCGGCTCATTCTGGGTCGGTCGGTCACCGAGGCCTTCGAGCTCAGGTCACCGCCGACCGGACGCGCGAGCAGCATCGTGGGCGTCCTCGGGGGTCGGGCGTGGTGGTACGACGCCCGTCCCAGGGGTGCCCCCGACGTCCCGGTCCTGGGCGATCCGGGTCTGCTCGTACATTCCTTCCGTCGGGAGCTGGTCACTGCCCGAGACGTGGCCCTGGCCGAGGCCGCGGCGGACGGGACCCGGGCAGAGCCCCGGCGGGTGCCCTAGCCGTGGTCGGCCGTCCGGGGCCGGTGCCCTCGGGGGGACGCTGGGTAGCCTGCGAGGGTGACCCGTGCGCTCGTGTTGCCGTCCCTGGCGGACCTGTCGGAGTCCTTGCGTGTGGTCTCGATCCCGATGAGGGTCCGGTTCCGAGGGATCACGGTGCGCGAGGTGGGTGTGATCCGGGGGCCGGCCGGCTGCGGGGAGTTCGGGCCGTTCCTGGAGTACCGGCCCGACGAAGCGGCCCGGTGGCTGGCTGCGGCGGTGGAGAGCGCGTATGCCGGATGGCCGGCACCCGTGCGCGACACGATCCCGGTCAACGCGACCGTCCCGGCCGTGCCCGGGGCCGAGGTCGCCTCCGTGGTGGCCCGGTTCGACGGGTGCGCCACGGCCAAGGTGAAGGTCGCCGAGCGCGGTCAGGCCCTCGCCGACGACCTCGACCGGGTGGCCGCCGTACGCGACGTCATGGGACCCGCGGCCCGGATCCGGGTCGACGCCAACGGCGGCTGGTCGGTGAAGGAGGCCGTCGCCGCGCTCGCCGCGCTGGCGGTCTACGGGCTGGAGTACGCCGAGCAGCCGTGCCCGACCGTCGAGGAGCTGCGCGAGGTGCGGATCAGGCTGGCTCGGCGGGGAGTGGACGTGCTCGTCGCGGCCGACGAGTCGATCCGCAAGGCCTCCGACCCGGTGGAGGTGGCTCGCCGGGAGGCGGCTGACCTCATCGTCGTCAAGGTCGCCCCCCTCGGGGGCGTGCGCGCGGCGCTGCGCGTCGTCGCGGAGTGCGGGCTGCCCGCCGTGGTGTCCTCGGCCCTGGACACGAGCGTCGGGATGGCGGCGGGTGTGGCGCTCGCCTCGGCGCTGCCCGACCTGCCGCACGCCTGCGGCCTCGGCACGGTCGCCCTGCTGGAGGGTGACGTGGCCCGGCGTCCGCTCGTCCCGGCCGGGGGGATGCTGCGCCGCGTCGACGCCGACCGGCTGGAGGTCGACGCGGAGCTGCTGGAGCGCTACGCAGCCCCGCCCGACCGGGTGGGCTGGTGGCACGAGCGGCTGGCCGACACGTACGCCGCCCTGTCGGTGGGCCGGCATACGGTGCAACCATGAGCCTTCGCTGGTACTCCGTCGTCGTCGACTGCCACGACATCGCCGCCCAGGCGCGATGGTGGGCCGAGACCCTGGACTACCGGATCGTCTACGAGGACGACGACGAGGTGGCGATCATTGCCCGGGGGGTGAGCGAGGACCCGATCAGCGACCCCGACGCGTTCGCCGCGGGCGGTCCGGGGCTCGTCTTCGTCCCGGTGCCGGAGGGCAAGGCGGTCAAGAACCGGTTGCACATCGACCTGGCCCCGCACACCAGTCAGGACCGCGACGCCGAGATCGCGGCCCTGATCGCACGAGGAGCGACCAGCGTGGAGGTGGGTCAGAGCGACCAGCAGGGCGTGAGCTGGACCGTCCTGGCCGACCCGGAGGGCAACGAGTTCTGCGTCCTGTCCACCCGCGACCGCTGACCAAGGGCGTCGCCGGGGTCAGACCTTGGCGTAGCGCGAGCGGCCGAAGCAGTAGA
The DNA here is from genome assembly GCA_025929465.1 of Nostocoides sp. GTDB lineage: Bacteria > Actinomycetota > Actinomycetes > Actinomycetales > Dermatophilaceae > Nostocoides. The sequence continues at coordinate 988 of JAICMC010000187.1, read as the reverse complement.
TCCCGTAGGCCGCGATGCCCAGGGCGACCGCGCTGAGCAGCCAGGTGCCCAGGGGGCCCTCGCGCAGGGTGCGTAGGGCGCCATCAAGGCCTGTCGCCCTGCCGGGCTGCTTGCGGGCGGCTGCCACGACGAACAGGACGCCGACGACACCGAGGGCGATCCCCTTGGCGACGTAGCCGATCCGCCCGGCGCGTGTCGTCCAGGCTGCCGGGTGGCTCTGCAGGTCCTGCAGGAAGGTGCGGGCCCACCCCTTGTAGACGTGGTAGCCGCCGACCGCCACGACGGCCACGCCGACGGCACCGACAGCCAGGCGCCCGCCGGAGTGCTGCATCACGCGCGCGGTGAAGTCGACCGACTGCTGCTTGCTCGAGCTGCCCGTGCCCGCGGCGAACTTCAGGGCGGTCCAGGCGAGGGCGGCATACACGACCAGCTTCGACGCGGCCTTGGCCCGGTCCGACGCCTCACGGCCCGCGCCGACCGCCTCGGTCAGCTGCCAGACCGCCAGCAGGGCGAAGCCGGCGACCGCGACCCAGAGCACGAGCGCACCCCCGGGCTCCTTGGCCAGGGTGCCGAGAGCACCGGACTGGTCGGCGGTCGCCCCCCCACCACCCCAAGCCACCCGCAGCGCGATCCACCCGATGAGCAGGTGGAGCAGGCCGGTCACCGCGAAGCCAAGCCGAGCGCCCCACTCCACCGGCCGCGAGTCGCCGGCGCGACGGGCCGAGTCGGTGAGGTCCGAGGTGTCCACGGGTTCACCTTGTCACAACGGCGCTGGTCGCAGGCCCTTGCTCCGCCCGCGACCTGGCCGCCCTTTGCGGCGGTCCCGAGTGCCGACGGTCCGGATCAGCCGAGCCGGCCCAGACCTCCACGCGGCTGCTGGCGGTTGCGGCGGGCGATGGCTGCGGACAGCACGGTCGCGAAGCCGCACCAGGCGGCGTATGCCGCGAGCCCGCTGCCCTTGCCCGGACCGGTGCGCGCCGCCCGGCGG
>JAICMC010000168.1 GCA_025929465.1 Nostocoides sp. | reverse complement strand
TCCCCCTCCGGCTCGGTGAGCACCCGCACCTGTACGTCGTCCGGACTGTGCAGCGTCACGAGCTGGGTCAGCAGGCAACGAGCGACTGACTCGGCACGAGGGACGGGACCGGCGATACCGAGCACCGCCGTCTGGGACAGGTCGACGGTCACCGGCGCGTCAGCCAGCAGCTCCGGCACGTCGGCGCCGGCACGGTCGGGGTCGATGAGCAGGACCCGTGAGGTGACCGGTCCCACGCCGAGCCGAACGACGGGTGGGTCGGTGGCCCGGCGCTCCCACAGCCTGCTGCTCGGCTCCCGGGCGGCCCGGGCCAGCTCCGCGGGGTCGGGGTGGGCGCGGTGCCGGGCTGCGAGGTCGGCCGCCAGAACCTGCCCTGCGGTGGCGGCCACCGCGGCGCGCAGGCCGGCGTGCTCGGCCAGCTGGGCGGCATACCGCCGGCGTCCAGAACGGCGCTCGGCCAGCGCCGACGAGCCGCCCACGAGTGGCCCGAGCAGGGCGAAGGCGAGCAGCTGGGGGCCCCAGAGGAGCGCGAGAACCGCACAGACGGGGATGGGCAGGAGCAGCGCGAGCCAGGGGACGCGGGGTGGGACCGGGCTCGAGGGACGGGCCGGCAGCTCCAGACGGGAACCGATCGGCGGACCGGGCACGTGCGGGCTGCGATGCACCAGGATGCTGCCGTCGCCGCGCGAGCGGCTGGACAGCGGCCTCGTGGCGACCGGGCGCGCCCGCAGCCGGGTGGCGCCGACCTGGATCTCGTCGTGCGGCGCGAGCGGGCCGTCCGTCGCGCCGGTGTCGAGCCTGCGGGCAGGGTTGGTGGCGCCGAGGTCGCTGAGGCGGACCCCCGCGGAGGAGACCTCGACCGCGGCGTGCTCCCGGGAGATCGAGGAGTCGGCGATGACGAGCGAGCAGCTCGGGTCGCGGCCGATGGTGTGCCGACCGGGGGTGAGGGCGAGGGTGTGGCCGCAGTCGGGGCCGGACACGACGTCCAGGACGAGCGCAGCGCGGGCCCGCTCGCGCTGTGGGGGCGCCGGGGCCGGTGCGAGGGAGCTGATGGTCACGCTCGCCCCGTCCACGAGGGGCGGGACGCCGACCGGCTGGCTCGCCTCGATCGGACGACCACCACTGTGCAGTGCGACACCCTCGCCGCCGAGGACCTCGAGCAGGCCGGCCAGCAGGTCAGCGGCCGTATGCCGGTCCGTGGCCGTGACGGTCACGTCCTCGGACCGGCCGTCGCCGACGCGGGTGATGGTGAGCCGAAGGTCCATGGCGGCGGACGCTACGCCGAACCGGCCGATCCGCCGCGGGGTTCTCCACAGGGGCGCCCGGCACCGGGTCTTCAGTCGCTCGCAGCCACCGCCCCGGTGAGCCGGTCCTGCACGTGGACCGGCACCGCGGCATACCGCAGGGGTGTACGGGTGAACGAGCCCGACCCGTGCCCGAGGGAGCGCAGGGCCGTGGTGTAACGCACCAGCTCAAGGGCGGGGACCTCGGCGAGGACCTTGGTCAGGCCCTCGCTCCCTGCGCTCTCGGTGCCCCGGACCCGGCCACGGCGGGACGCGAGGTCGGACAGGACCGCCCCCACGAAGTCGTCGCCGACGACGATCTCGACCTCGTCGACCGGTTCGAGCAGCTGGACACCGGCGGCGGCCGCCGCCTCGCGCAGAGCCAGTGCTCCGGCTGTCTGGAAGGCCGCGTCCGAGGAGTCGACGGAGTGGGACTTGCCGTCGACGAGCCGGACCCGGACGTCGACCATGGGATAGCCCGTGACGCCCTTGTCGAGCTGGGCTCGTACGCCCTTCTCGACGCTGGGGATGAACTGGCGCGGCACTGACCCGCCCACCACCTCGTCGACGAACTCGAATCCCTCGCCGACCCCCAGCGGCTCCACGACGATGTGGCAGATGGCGAACTGGCCGTGGCCACCGGACTGCTTGACGTGCCGGCCGGTGCCCTTGGCGATGGCGCGGACGGTCTCATGGACGGCCACCTTGACCGGCTCGATGTCCACGTCGATCCCGGCGCGGGTGCGCAGGCCGTCCAGGAGCAGCTCGAGCTGTTGGTCCCCCATCGTCCAGAGCACGAGCTGGTGGGTCTCGGGGTCGACCAGGACCATGGCGGAGGGGTTCTCGGCCTGCAACCGGGCCAGGCCCTTGACCAGCTTGTCCTCGTCGATGCTGCTCCTGGCCCGGATCGCGACGGGCAGCAGCGGGTGCGGGAAGTCCCAGGGCTCGACGACGACGGGTTGCGCGGCATCGGAGATGGTGTCGCCCGTCTCGGCGTGGGCCAGGTGGGCAACCGCGACGATGTCACCGGCCCGAGCCTCGCCGACGGTCGTGAGCCCGGCTCCGAGCATGGTCGAGATGGCGCCGGACCGTTCGTCCTCGTCGTGGTCGGCGTGCCAGACGGCGTCCTCGTCGCGACCGCTGAACTGGGCGAGGTGACCGCTCACGTGGACCGTGCTGTCCGGACGAAGGGTGCCGGCGAAGACGCGGACCACCGAGATCCGGCCGACATAGGCGTCGCTGGTCGTCTTGACCACCTCGGCGACGAGGGGCGCGTCGGGGGAGGGGTCCAGGGCCGGACGGGTGCCGCCGTTGGTGCCGTATGCCGAGGGGGTCGCCCCGGCGGCCGGGCTCGGGAAGGCGCGGCAGACCAGCTCGAGCAGCTCTGCGGTGCCCGAACCGTCCAGCGGGCTCACCGGCACCACAGGGTGGAACACCCCTCGCGCGACGGCCTTCTCCAGGTCGGCGACGATCGTCTCGAAGGTCACCTCCTCCCCCTCGAGGTAGCGCTCGAGGAGCCCCTCGTCCTCGCTCTCGGTGATGACCGCCTCGACCAGGTTCGCCCGGGCGTCAGCCGTGGCCGCTGAGTCGCTCGCGTCGAGCGCGGTCACGGTGCGGGCACCGGCGGACCCGGTCCGGAGGGTCTGGGACAGCAGCGCCACGATCCCGTCGCCCCGGGGCAGGTAGAGCGGCTGGACGCCGGCGCCGAACGCGGACTGGAGGTCGGCGAGGGCGGTGGCGAAGTCGGCGCGCGGCTGGTCCAGGTGGGTGACGACGACCGCGCGCGGCATACCGACCGCAGCGCACTCGCGCCACAGGATGCGGGTACCCGCGTCGACACCGTCGGTGGCCGAGATGACGAACAGCGCGGCGTCGGCGGCGCGCAGGCCCGCACGCAGCTCGCCGACGAAGTCCGGCATCCCGGGGGTGTCCAGCACGGTGAGACGGACCCGGGCGCCGCCGGTGACCTCGGCATCGGTGACCTCGGTCGTCGCGACGGCGAGGTGCACCGAGTGTCCCAGTCGCTTCTCGACCTCGGTGTGGTCCGAGACCGTGGAGCCGTCCTCGACGCGCCCGAGGCGGGTGATGGCCCCGTTCTCCAGCAGGACGGCCTCGGTCAGCGCGGTCTTGCCTGATGCCCGGGGTCCGACGAGGACGACATTTCGGACCCGGGCCTGATCGACCCCGTCGTTGTTCGGACCTCCGGCCATGGCGGACCACCCACTCGTGTCGCGTGTCCGGGCTCGGGATCGGGCCCGTGCAGCGACGCTACTCCCGATCCCGGCGTCGTCGCAGGCAGCCCGTGAAGCCGGGGCGGGGCACCGGTCCGTGCGCAGGCATTCGCCTCGCCGAGCTTTGACGACGCAGGTCAGCGGCCCGTAGGGTCGGGCTCGTCCTCTCCTGCGTCGCGCCCTGCGGCGTCGGGTCCGGTCAGATGGTGGCGGAAGCCGGCTCCCCGTCGGCCGTCGCTCGTCGCACACCTAGGAGCACCATGAGCACCCGCGGAGTCAGCCAGGTCGTCGTCAACCGCAGCTTCGAGGATGCCGTGGGGCCTGAGGGCCTGCGGGCCTACATCGAGGCCATCGTCGAGACCGTCCACGCCAACCCTGAGGGGAACTCGGCCGACCTGGCGCCGGACCTGGCTCGCCGCTTCGAGAGCCATGGTGTCCAGGTCCACGAGGTGGAGGTCCGTCGGATGGCCGAGGCGCTGTCCCGCGCGAACGGCCAGGGGCTGCGGATCTCGACCGACGACGGCCGCGAGCTGTTTGCCGAGGGCACCCCCGACACCGTCGATGCGGACGCCGACGCAGTCTCCCCCCACCCGGAACCGTCCGACGACGACCGTCCGTTCTACTCCTGACGCCGGCGGCCCAGCATCCGCCGGCAGCCGTTATCCGGCTCAGGTCGCGGGTGCCAGGCGTGAGTCGTCGAACACGGTGACCGAGCCGCTGTAGGCGGACACCCAGACGGCCCTGCGGGTCGGCTCGTAGGTGATGCCGATGGGCAGGGCGTCGGTGCGGACGGTCTGCAGGATCTTCAGGTCGCTCGACCGGATCTTCGTCATCGTCGAGGACGCGTAGTTGACGACGTAGAGGGCGCCCCCGTCGCTGCTGACCGCCATCGAGCGCGGTTGCGCGCCGACCTTGACGCTGCGCAGCACCCGGCCGCTGACCCGGTCGACCTCGCTCACCGTGCCGGAGCCGTTGTTGGTGACGTAGAGGACGCGGCCGTCGGGCGAGATGACGATGTGCCGGGGCCCGTCACCGGTGTGCGCGAAGATGCGAACCGCTCTGGTCCGCAGGTCGACCGACACGATCCTGTCCGATCCCATGACCGCCACGTAGGCGGTCCGGCTGTCAGGGGAGACGGCGATCCCGCGCGGGTGGGCTCCGCCGACCGGGATGGTGGCGACCACCTCGGCCCTCGCCGCGTCGACGACGGTGAGGTCCATCGAGCACCAGTTGGTGACGAGCACCTGCTTGCCGTCGGGTGTGACGGCGACGTACTTGGGGACGGTGCCGACCTCCACGACGGCACGCACCGCGTAGCTGCGGGTGTCGACGGCATACAGGTAGCTGCGGGAGGCGCCGCCCGGACCGGTGCAGGCGTCGTGGCCCTCGGGCAGGAAGCCCTTGCCGTACATCGAGTAGTTGGACACCCAGGCGGTGCGGCCGTCAGGGCTGAAGGCCGCCTCGACGGGTGCACCCTTGCTCGTGCCTGCGTGACCGGCCACGCCGTATGCCGCGAGGTCGACGGCGTCGGGGATCGTGGCCAGGCGCGCGCCGTCGGCGCTGAAGGCGGTCATCGTGTGCTGGTACATCATGTTCTGGGCGAAGACCTGGCCGTGGCCGGAGGCGACGACCGACTTGGCCGACAGGTTGCCGGTCAGGTGCAGGATCGGCACGAGCCGGGTCTGTGCCGAGGGTGCGGCTCTTCCCTGCGCGTCCGTGGGCGAGGGTCTGGGGGTGGTGGCTCCCTTGCCGTCCGGGGTCTGCCGCCCGGCGGACGGGCGGTCGCCCACCGGGTCGGCTGCGATGGCGCTCGCCGTCCTGAGGGCCGACGGGGGCGGTGCGCTCGGGCCCGCGAACAGGTTGCTGAGGCCCAGCGCGCCGAGGCCGAGCGCGGCGGCCAGGGCCACGGCGGCCAGTCGGCGTCGTCGGACGAAGACGGAGTCCTGCTTGACGATCACGGGTGCCGACCCTCCAGACGGACGTCGTGCGGATGTCGCTGAGAACGCTAGGTCACAATCCGGACGGTGCGGGTGAGGCTCACCGAAGAGGCCGGGATCCGTGGGCTCATGGTTCAGGCGTGCGGCGGGTCTGCCGCGGTGGCCTCATCAGGCGATCGGCTGCTGCGGCATGGCCAGGTCCTCGACGACGAAGTGACGCAGCTGCTCGGCTCGGTCCCCGAGCTGGATCAGCTGCGGAGGGGTCGGGGAGGGGGCCCGAGCGAGTCACGCTCGATGAGTGGGCACGGCACGATGATTCG
>JAICMC010000172.1 GCA_025929465.1 Nostocoides sp. | reverse complement strand
GCCTCACGGATCCGGCGGCCCTCCTCGGTGCGGATCGGGACGTTCTGCAGGTTGGGGTCGGTGGAGGAGAGCCGGCCGGTGGCGGCGATGGTCTGGATGTAGGTCGTGTGGATCCGTGCGTCGTCGGCCACCGACTTGACCAGCCCCTCGACCGTCACCCGCAACCGGGCGTTGTCGCGGTGCCGCAGCAGCGCCTCGAGGAAGGGGTGCTCGGTCTTGGCGAACAGGTCGGTCAGCGCGTCGGCGTCGGTCGTGTAGCCGGTCTTGGTCCGCTTGGTCTTGGGCATCCCGAGGGTCTCGAACAGGACGACCTGGAGCTGCTTGGGCGAGCCCAGGTTGATCTGCTCCCCGTCGATGGCCGCATACGCGTCGGCCTGGGCCCGGGCCATCTTGGCGGCGAAGTCCTTCTCCAGCTCGACGAGCCCGTCCAGGTCGGCGGCGATGCCGGTGCTCTCCATCTCGAACAGGACCCGCTCCAGCGGCAGCTCGACCGCACGCATCAGCTCGGTGCCTCCGGTCGCCTCCAGCTGGTCGGCCAGGGCGCCGCCGAGGTCGAGGACCGCACGGGCCCGCACCATGGCGTCGTCGGCCGCGGCATCCGCCCCGTCGTCGAACTGGAGCAGGCCCTGCCCGGTCGCCTCGGTCTCGGCCCGCAGCTCGCGACCCAGATGGCGCAGGACGAGGTCGGCCAGGTCGTAGGAGCGCTGGTCGGGTCGCACGAGGTATGCCGCGAGGGCCGTGTCGGTCGCGACGCCCTGCAGCGACCAGCCGCGCGCGGCGATGGCGTGCATCGGTCCCTTGGCGTCGTGCAGGACCTTGGGCCGGCCGGGATCGGCCAGCCAGTCGGCCACGGCTGCGTCGGCCTGGGCGTCCAGGTCCGTCGCGTCGAGGTATGCCGCGGAGCCGGCCGCCGTGGCGAGGGCGAGCGCCGACGTGTCGCCCCGACCGCCGCCCCAGCTGCCGATGACGTGGACGCCGACAGTCTCGCCTGCCGGGGCGTGGTGGGCCAGCCATCCCGGCACGTCCTCGCTCAGGAGGATGTTGCCGTCGAGCTCGAAGCCGCCCTCGGCAGCCTCCTCCTGCACCGGTGAGAGGTACTCGAAGAGGCGGTCGCGAAGGACCCGGAACTCCAGGCCGTCGAACACGGTGTGGACCTGCTCGCGGTCCCAGTTGACCCGCTCCAGGTCATCAAGGGTGACGCCGGTGTCGACGTCCTTGACCAGCTGGTTGAGCCGGCGGTTGCGCAGGACGCCGTCGAGATGCTCCCGCACCGAGTCGCCGGCCTTGCCCTTGACCTCCCCGATCCGGGCGACCAGGCCGGTGAGGTCGCCGTACTGACCGATCCACTTGGCGGCCGTCTTGGGGCCGACCCCTGGTACGCCGGGCAGGTTGTCGCTGCTCTCCCCCACCAGTGCCGCCAGGTCGCTGTACCGCTCGGGCCGGACGCCGTAGCGGGCCTGCACCGCATCCGGCGTCATCCGGGCCATCTCGGACACCCCGCGCATCGGGTAGAGGACCGTCACCCTGTCGCTGACCAGCTGGAAGGTGTCGCGGTCGCCGGAGCAGATGAGCACCTCCATGCCGGCCTCCTCCCCCCGGGTGGTCAGGGTCGCGATGACGTCGTCGGCCTCCATGCCGTCGACCTCGACGTGCCGGATACGCAGGGCGTCCAGGACCTCCTTGAGCAGCGGGATCTGGCCGGAGAACTCGGTCGGTGTGGTCGAGCGCCCCGCCTTGTAGTCGGCATACACCTCGCTCCGGAAGGTCTGCCGGGACACGTCGAAAGCGACCGCGACGTGCGTCGGCTGCTCGTCGCGCAGCACGTTGATGAGCATCGCCGTGAACCCGTAGACACCGTTGGTGTGCTGCCCGGTGCTCGTGGAGAAGTTCTCGGCGGGCAGGGCGAAGAAGGCGCGATAGGCCAGGGAGTGCCCGTCGAGCAGCAGGAGTCGGCTCACGCATGGCAGCCTAGGCGAGAGCGCCGACGCGACCGAAGGGACCACGATGGCAGGCATGACCCCCGAAGAGCTGACCACCCTGAACCAGGGGACGCTGGGTGAGCGGATGGGGATCGAGTTCGTCGAGGCCTCCACCGAGCGGGTCGTGGCCCGGATGCCGGTCGCCGGCAACACCCAGCCCCACGGGCTGCTCCACGGTGGGGCGTCGGTCGTGCTCGCCGAGACGTTGGGCTCGATCGGGTCGGCCATCCACGCAGGTCCCGACCGGGTCACCGTCGGGCTGGACATCAACGCGACCCACCACCGGGCCGGCCGGGGCGGCTGGGTCACCGGCGTGGCCACGCCCATCAGCCTCGGCAACACCCTCGCCTGCTGGGAGATCGTGATCAGCGACGAGGACGGCCGACGGGTCTGCACGTCGCGGATCACCTGCCTCATCCGCGACCGGACGCCCGGGACCTGACGGCTCAGGCGCTGGCGGACCGGGTGCGGCCCTGTGCGCGCAGGGTGCGCCGGCGCCGCAGGACGCTCTCGAAGGTCGACACGTCGGCGCCACCGAGAACCTTGCGCCGCAGGTGTGCCGTCGTGGTCACCCGGCGGGTCACCGCCGAGCCGAAGCCCAGCCGGGCGAAGTAGCGGTTGGCCTCGCGGTCCTGGGCCGGGACGTTGCTGACGATCCGCTCGCTCCCGGCGCGCTCGGCATGGGCCACGACCGCGGCGAGCAGCTGGCGGGCCACACCCTGTCGACGAGCCTCCTTGATGACGTACAGCTGGTCGATGGCCAGATCGGTCGTGTCTGAGAGGCCGAAGATCCGGTCGATCAGCACGACGTAGCCGAGCGGCTTGTCGTCGCGGGTGGCGACGTAGGCGTGCACCTCGGGCCTGGCCAGGGCTGCGGACACCCGGCCGTCTGCGGCATACCGGCTGGCCGCCTCCAGGCTCGCGCCCTGGTCGACGCGGCCCGCCAGCCACAATCCCACCAGGGCGTCCGGCCGGTCGGGTGAGACCGGATGCACGACGATCGGGCCACGGGACACGGCAGCATCCTTCACAACTCGCTGATGGAGCGAGGACGACGCCTCGACTGCGGCGCAGGGGGTCGCCGCACTGCCGACAATAGGGCTCCGGACCCAGCCGGTGGAAGGGGGGCCGCCGGTTCAGCTGGTCCGCTCTAGGGTGGCGGTCGTGTCTGCCGGACTCCCGGGCCTGGGAACAGCCCTCAACGTCGCCACCGTCCTCGTCGGGGCGCTCGCCGGCATCGCCGTCGGCAACCGGTTCCCCGAGCGTGTCCGGCACGTCGTCACCGACGTCCTCGGGCTGACCACCCTGCTCATCGCCGCCCTGTCCGCGGCCAGCGTCACCGACCCCTCGTTCAAGGCCGCGGTGGGCAACGGTGCGCCGGTGCTCGTCGTCCTCGGCTCGCTGCTCATCGGCTCCATCGCCGGCTCCCTGCTGCGGATCGAGGCGCGGCTGGAGGGCGTGGCCGGCAGGCTGCAGACCCGCCTGGCCCGCCGCGGGGACGCGACGGGCGGTCCCGACCCGGCGGCCCGCGAACGGTTCATCGAGGGCTGGTTGTCCTCCTCGCTGCTGTTCTGCGTCGGCCCGCTCACCATCCTCGGCTCGCTGTCCGACGGGATGGGCCGCGGGATCGACCAGCTCACCCTCAAGTCCGTCCTCGACGGCTTCGCCGCGATGGCGTTCGCCTCGTCCTTCGGCGTCGGCGTGCTCCTCTCGGCCTTCTCAGTGCTTGTCGTCCAGGGCAGCCTCACCGTCGTCGGCGTCGTCCTCGGCTCGGTGCTGCCGGACGCTCACGTCGCGGCCCTGACTGCCACCGGTGGCCTCCTGCTCGCCGGGATCGGCCTGCGGTTGCTGCGCATCCGGGAGATCCCGGTCGGCGACATGCTGCCCGCCCTCGTCGTCGCGCCGTGGCTCACCCAGCTCGTCGTCGCACTGCGCTGAGCAACGGACAGCTCAGGCGTTGCCCATCTGCTCGACGACCGCGTCGGCCACCTCGCGCATGCCCATCCGCCGGTCCATGGCGGTCTTCTGGATCCAGCGGAAGGCGTCGGCCTCGCTGATCTTCAGCTTCTTCATCAGCACGCCCTTGGCGCGCTCGACGGCCTTGCGCGTCTCCAGCCGCTCGCCCAGATCGGCCACCTCGGCCTCGAGCGTGGTGAGCTGGGCCCAGCGGGACAGCGCGATCTCGATCGCCGGGAGCAGCTGGGCGGAGGTGAACGGCTTGACCAGATAGGTCATCACCCCCGCCTCGTTGGCCCGCTCGACGAGCTCGGCCTGGCTGAACGCCGTCAGCATGATGACCGGGCAGAGCCGCAGCCCGCCGATCTGCTCGGCCGCACCCAGACCGTCCAGGACCGGCATCTTGACGTCCATGATGACCAGGTCCGGCGTGAGCTCGGTCGCCAGCTCGACGGCCTGCTTGCCGTCACTGGCCTGACCGACGACGTCATAGCCCGCGTCGGTGAGCATCTCGGCGAGGTCGAGGCGGATGAGCGCCTCGTCCTCGGCGACGAGCACGCGTCTGGGCCCGCCCGTCCCCTGCGGAGCCTTTGCCGTCCCCTCGCTCATCGCCAGCGCCTCTCCATGTCATCGGTGCTCCGGGTGGTGCCGGGAGCGGGACTCGAACCCGCACGCCCTCGCGGGCAGAGCATTTTGAGTGCTCCGTGTCTGCCATTCCACCACCCCGGCCGGGTGCGGCGCACAGCATACCGGCGCGTCGGGCCTAGGACGTCTCGAGATCCTCGTATGCCGGCGCCACCCGGTTCTTGGCGTCACCGATCCGGTGCACCCGCAGCGCGTTGGTCGATCCGGGGATCCCGGGTGGCGAACCGGCGGCGATGACGACGATGTCACCCTCCTCCACGCGGGCGTCGGCGAGCAGGATCTCGTCGACGAGCATCGCCATCTGGTCGGTGTGCCGCTGCGGGGGCACCAGATAGGTCTCGATCCCCCAGGTGAGCGCCAGCTGGGACCGCGTGGCCTGCAATGGGGTGAAGGCGAGCATCGGCAGCCGGGAGCGCAGGCGGGACATCCGGCGCGCGGAGTCGCCGGACTGGGTGAAGGTCACCAGGAAGCGCGCTCCGAGCACGGTGCCGATGTCGGCGGACGCCTTGACCACGGCGCCACCCATCGTGTGCGGGGCATGCTTGATGGCCGGGATCCGGTCGAGCCCGTGCTCCTCGGTGTTCTCGATGATCCTGGCCATCGTGTGGACGGCGGCGATCGGGTGGGCCCCCACGCTCGTCTCGCCGGACAGCATGAGCGCGTCGGCACCGTCCAGGACCGCGTTCGCCGCGTCGGACGCCTCGGCCCGGGTAGGCCGGGAGTTCTCGATCATCGACTCCAGGACCTGGGTGGCGACGATGACCGGCTTGGCCTGGTCGCGGCACATCTCGATGGCCAGCTTCTGGACGAGCGGGACCTCCTCCAGCGGCAGCTCCACGCCGAGGTCGCCGCGGGCCACCATGATCCCGTCGAAGGCCTGGATGATCTCACCGAGGTTCTCCACGGCCTGAGGCTTCTCGATCTTGGCGATGACCGGCAGCCGGAGGCCGACCTCGTCCATGATCGCGTGGACGTCCTCG
>JAICMC010000009.1 GCA_025929465.1 Nostocoides sp. | reverse complement strand
GCCCAGTTGAAGGCCGTCACCTCGCCGGCGGAGTCCCGACGGACCCGCAGCAGCTCGCCGCGTTCGCGTCCCTCGACCGTCCGGAACGTCTCGGCGTCGACCTGCTCGAACACCGACGGACCCATCCAGGACGGCTGGCCGTCGACGACCGCCTCCAGCCTGCCCTGGCGACACGAGAGGACGAACAGCCGACCCTCGCTGAACCAGTGGCCCAGCAGTGGCTGGATCTCCTGCGGCACGACGGTTCCCGGCGTCCACGGCTCGGTGAGGAGCGGCTCGTGCTCCACGGCGTACGACCCGAGGTCCACGGCGAACGCGGCAGGGGCGGTGGCGGCGGAGTTGTTCATCAGCGCGACCCCCGTCGTCGCCGACTCGCGGTGGGTGAAGCACCCGCTGATCGTGCCCGGGTGGGCGCCGGTGTGGCCGACCCAGGTGCGCTCGTCGCGCCGCAGCAGGATGAGCCCGAGGCCCCACGCCTCCTTCCACTGCGCCTGGGAGATGACGATCGGCTGGCACATCTCCTCCACGGTGTCCGGACTCAGCACCTCCGCCACCGGGTCGGCGATGAACCCACCCCATCGCGCCATGTCCGCCAGGGTGCTGGACATCCCGCCTGCGGCGGCGACCGCCAGACAGTCCAGGGTCGGCTCCTCGACCGGAACGTCGGTCCATGGCGGCACGTAGTACGCGCCGGCAGCGCGACCGCTCTTGCCCAGGGAGGTGCGCCGCATCTCCAACGGGTCGAGGATCCGGCGCTGCACGCTGTCGAACCAGGTGCCGCCGTCGATCCGGCCGATGATCTCCCCGAGCATCGCATAGCAGAGGTTGGAGTAGTGATGGACGTTGTGCGGCGGCAGGATCCGCTCCGCCGCGTTCCACCCGGCGACCAGCTGGGTGCGGTCCGGGAACTCCAGGGTGTCCCACACGTCGCCGACCGGCTCGCGCTGCATGCCGCTCACGTGGGCGAGCAGCTCGCGAACCGTCACGCCGGGGTGGGTCGACTCCGGGATGTGCCGGTCGACGGTGTCGTCGAGCGACAGGCGACCCTCGTCGCGCAGCGCCATGACGGTGACGGCGACGAAGGTCTTGGTGTTGCTGGCGATGTCGTACTGGGTGTCCGCGTCCGGCGGCGTCCCGGGTTCGTCCAGCCGCGCCGAGCCGATTCCCGCCGACCACGCGAGCACACCCCGGCGGGCCACCCCCGCGGTGAGGGCGGGTACCCGGTCGGCCACCTGCTTGGAGACGGCGAGGGCGTCGAGGGCGGCGGCGGTCGTGGGGGAGAAGGCGACGGACGGCATACGGCCAAACTAGCCGTATGCGGCCCGCTCGGGTCGGCAGGTCGGGCGTGCGGTCAGCGACGCCAGACGTACTCGTGCTCGGGCCGGCCGGTGGATCCGTAGCGCAGTCGCATGAGGGCGCGACCCTCCTCGACGAGGGCGGAGAGGTAGCGGTGGGCGGTGGCTCGCGCGATGCCGAGGTCGGTGGCCAGTCCGGCCGCGGTGACCGGGCCGGTGGACTCCTCCAACGCGTCCCGGACCAGGCGCGCCGTGACCGGAGACTGGCCCTTGGGGGTCGGCGGGCGGTCGGCTTCGTGGAGCAGCGCCATGGCGGCGTCGATCTGCTCCTGGGTGAGCGACCCGCGGGCCACCCGCTGGCGGTACTTGGCGTATGCCCTGAGCCGGCTGGCCAGCTGGTCACGCCCGAACGGCTTGACGAGGAAGTTGAGGGCGCCCGCGCCGAGCGCGGACCGGACCGTGTCGGCCTCCGCGTCGGCGGTGACCATGACGACGTCGCACGGTTCGCTCGCCAGCTCGGCGCACACGGACAGGCCGGTGCGGTCGGGGAGGTAGTTGTCCAGCAGCACGAGGTCCGGCCGAAGCGTGGCGCAGGCGCTGACCGCCTCGGCTGCGGTGTGCGCGTGGCCGACCACCTCGAAGCCCGGCACCGCGGTGACGAAGGCGGCGTGGATGCCGGCGACCCGGAAGTCGTCATCGACGACGAGCACGCGGATCATCCGTCGTCCTCGTCCTCGTCCTCGGGCGCCGACGCCTCAGCGTCGAGGACGTGAGGGAGGCGGGCGACCAGGACGGTCTCGGAGCCGTTCTGTCCGTGGGCCGTCACCTCGATGTCGCCACCGAGGTCGCGTGCCGTGCGCCGGGAGATGGCCAGCCCCAGGCCGCGGTGCGGACCGTGGCTGCTCACCCCCTCCACGAAGACCGACTCGACGCGGTCAGGGTCGATCCCGTCGCCGGTGTCGGCGACGGACATGACCAGGTCGTCCCCGTCGGCCAGGAGCAGCACCTCGACCCGGGCCGGCCGGTGCGTGGATGCGGCGGCCGCGTCCAGGGCGTTGTCGACGAGGTTGCCGAGGACCGTGACCACCTCCACGGGGGCGACCAGCCGGTGCGGCAGCCAGCTGCCGTCGGCGAGGTCCAGGACGATGCCGCGCTCGGCGGCCTGGGCGGACTTGGCCGCCATGAAGGACCGGATCGTGTTGGAGTGGACCGTGGTCGGGCTCGTGAGGTGGCCCGACGAGGCGCCGTCAAGGACCGCGTCAAGGTAGTCCACCGCGTCGACGACGGCGTCGTTGTGGAGGAGTCCGGCCAAGGTGTGCAACCGGTTGGCGAACTCGTGCCGTTGGGCCCGCAGTGCCGTCGTCATGCTGCGTACCGCGGCCAGCTCGTCGGTCAGGGACTCCAGGTCGGTGCGGTCACGGATCGTCAGCACACCGCCGAGGTCGGCCCCGTCCAGACGGACGGCGCGATGGGTCCCGACGAGCACCCGCCGCCCGGAGACGGCGATGACCCGCTCCTCGTCGGTGTCGAAGACCGCGCGGAGCCGGTCGGGCAGGACGAGGTCGTCCAGGGGCACACCTTCGCGGACGTCCCCGAGCAACCGGCGGGCCTCGGCGTTGACCATCGTGACCCGGTGGTCCGCGTCGACGGCGAGGACCCCCTCGCCGATGCCGTGCAGGACGGCCTCGCGCTCGCGGACGAGGTTGGCGACCTCGTCCGGCTCGAGACCGAAGGTGAGCCGCTTCAGTCGACGGGCCAGACCCCCAGACAGGGCCGCCCCGAGGGCCACCGCCCCGAACCCGGCCGGCACCGCGATGAGGAGCAGAGCACGCAAAGAGTCGTTGACCTCGGATGCGGCGAAGCCGACGCTCACCTCGCCCACGATGGAGCCGCCGGAGTCCCGGAGCGGTACCTTGCCGCGCGCGGAGAGGCCCAGCGTCCCGCGCTCGATGCTCGTCACCTCGTGGCCGGCCAGCGCCTCGCCCGGGTCGGTGCTCACCGGCTTGCCGATCTCGTCGGGGTTCGGGTGGGCAAACCGGACGCCGGAGCGGTCCGTCACGACGACGAACAGGGCTCCGGTGGCCTTCTGCTGGGCGGCGGCGATCCGGCCGACCGCCGGCTGGTCCTCCTCCCGCACGAGGTCGCCGAGGTCGCGGTCCGCCGCCACGGCCCGCGCCACCCCGAGCGCCCGTTGCTCGTACTGCGCGGACAGCGTGGACCGGAGCAGGAGCGTCACGGCGAGCAGGCTGAGGATGCCCAGCCCGAGGATGACGCTCACCTGGAGCAGGAGCAGCTGCCTGGTGAACGGCATACGCGCCGTCGTGGGCCGGTCCATGCCCGAACGATAGGCCGGGAGGGCCCGCCCGGCCCGGTGAGCACAATGCGCAGAACGGGGGGAGTGGGCAGAACCCGGGTAACGATCACAAGCGCGACGGCGACCGGGGCGGGCTCCTAACGTTCCGGCAACGCCCACCGCGGTGCCCCCTTCCTGGGGAGGACCGGTGGACCCACACCCATCCGGAGGTCCCATGAGCCTGGTCGAGCTGAGCCACGCCACCAAGCGGTTTCTCAACAGCAAGGGCGGCACGCACACCGCCGTCTCCGACATCACCCTGGACGTCGAGGCGGGAGAGTTCGTCGCCGTCGTCGGTCCGACCGGGTGCGGCAAGTCCACGACCCTCTCCCTCGTGTCCGGGCTGGAGCCGCCGTCCGAGGGCACGGTGCGGGTCAGCGGCCGGCCGGTGACCGGCATACCCGAAGGCGTGGGGTACATGTTCCAGGCCGACGCGATGCTGCCGTGGCGGACGGTGCTCGCCAATGTCGCCGCGGGGCCGGTCTGGCGCGGGGTGCCGGCCGAGCAGGCCCGGGCCCAGGCGCACGACTGGATCGAGCGGGTCGGTCTCGGCGGCTTCGAGGGCTACTACATGCACCAGCTGTCCGGCGGGATGCGCAAACGGGTCGCCCTGGCCCAGACGCTGGTCACCGAGCCGAGCATCCTGCTCATGGACGAGCCGTTCTCGGCGCTGGACGTCCAGACCCGTGCCCTCATGCAGACCGAGCTGCTGGACCTCTGGTCCGGCAGCAGGGCGGCGGTCATCTTCGTCACGCACGACCTGGAGGAGGCGATCGTCCTCGCCGACCGGGTCGTCGTCATGACGGCCAGCCCGGCCCGGATCAAGGACGTGTTCCCGGTCCACCTGCCGCGCCCCCGCAACGTCGAGGAGCTCCGGATGGACCCCGACTTCGTCCGTACGTACTCCCAGATCTGGTCCTCGCTGTCCAGCGAGGTCGCCATCGCCCGAAAGACAGGTGTCGGCAATGTCGCTTGACGTCTCCACCCCCCAGCAGAACCCGAGCTCGACCGCGGACGCGGCCGCCCTGGCCAACGTGCGGGCCAGAGTCCGCCGCCACCGGGTCACCATCTACGGGCTGAGGGCACTGCTGCTCGTCGCGGTCCTCGCCTTCTGGGAGGCCTCCGTCAACCTGTGGTTCGACCCGTTCTTCTACTCCAAGCCCAGCCTGATCTGGCACAAGCTGGTCGTCTGGTTCTCCGACGGGACCGCTCAGGGCCCGATCTGGCAGCAGATCCGCTACACCCTCCAGGAGGCGGTCCTCGGGTTCATCCTCGGTGCCATCGTCGGCATCCTTCTCGGCATCCTGCTCGGGCGGGCCCGACTGCTCGCCGAGGTGCTCCAGCCCTACATCCAGGCGGCCAACGCCGTGCCGCGCATCGTGCTGTCGGCCCTGTTCATCATCTGGTTCGGGCTGGGGATGTCCTCCAAGGTGGCCACCGCGTTCGTCCTCGTCTTCTTCCCGGTCTTCTTCAACGCCTTCCAGGGGGCCCGGGAGGTCGACCGCAACCTGGTCAACAACGCCCGCATCCTCGGTGCGAGCCGCAGCCAGGTGCTCCGCTCGATCGTCGTCCCGAGCGCGACCTCGTGGATCCTCGCCTCGCTGCACACCGCGTTCGGCTTCGCCCTCATCGGCGCCATCGTCGGTGAGTATGCCGGCGCCACCCACGGTGTCGGGCTGCTGATCAGCACCGCGCAGGCGTCGTTCGACTCCGCCGGGATCTACGCCGGGATGGTCATCTCGACCGTGCTGGCGCTCGGCGCCGAGCTCATCCTCGGTCTGCTGGAGCGTCGCCTGCTCAAGTGGCGGCCCCCCGCGCACAACAACGCCGTCCCCGTCTGACCCTCGCCAACCCACCCAACCTCGTTATGACACAAGGAGCTCCATCATGAACAAGCGCACGTATGCCGCATCCGCCGTGGCCCTGTCCGCCGCCCTCGCCCTGACCGGCTGCGCCACCAAGAAGGACGGCGCGTCCCCGGCCGGCGGGTCCGGTGGCGGCAGCGACAAGGTCACCATCATGGTCGGCGGCGCGAGCAAGATCATCTACCTGCCCGCGATGCTGACCCAGCAGCTGGGCTACTTCAAGGACCAGGGCCTCGACGTGCAGCTCGTCGACACCCCGGCCGGCGTGACCGCCGAGACGGCGCTCATCGCCAACCAGGCCCAGGGCGTCGTCGGCTTCTACGACCACACCATCGACATGCAGTCCAAGGGCAAGTGCCTGGAGTCGGTCGTCCAGTTCGCCAACGTCCCGGGCGAGGTCGAGATGGTGTCCAAGAAGCAGGCCGGGACGATCACCTCGCCGGTCAGCTTCAAGGGCGCCAAGCTCGGTGTGACCAGCCAGGGTTCGTCCACCGACTTCCTCACCCAGTACCTCGCGGGCAAGGCCGGCGTCACGACGGCGCAGTACACGACGGTCAAGGCCGGAGCGGATGCCACGTTCATCGCCGCGATGCAGTCCAACGGCATCGACGCGGGCATGACGACCGACCCGACGGTGACCAGGCTGCTCAAGAGCGGCGAGGGCAAGGTGCTCCTCGACATGCGCACCGAGGAGGGCACCAAGGCGGCCCTCGGCGGCCTCTACCCGGCCAGCTCCCTGTACATGTCGTGCGACTACGTCGCGGCCCACAAGGAGACGGTCCAGAAGCTCGCCAACGCCTTCGTCAAGACGTTGACGTACATCAAGGCCAACGACGCCCAGACGATCTCGGCCAAGATGCCGAACGACTACAAGGGCAGCGACCCGACGCTCTACGTTGCCGCGCTCGACAACTCCAAGGCGATGTTCACGGCGACCGGTGTGATGGACGCGGACGGTGCCAAGAACGCGCTGGAGGTCCTCGGGTCGTTCTCGCCCACGGTCAAGCCGAAGAAGGACTCGATCGACCTGTCCAAGACCTACACGACCCAGTTCGCCGAGGCCGCCAAGTAAGGCGTCGCGGGGGCGACCGCCGTCGTCCCCGTATGCCGGCCACCCGGCATACGCGGCATACGGGGACAATGGGCTTGACCCTCACCCGGCGTGAGGCAACAGGGTTGTCGTCATGACCGAAGGAACGCTGGTGGACCGGCTGTGGACCGTGGGCCAGGTGGCCGCGCAGTTCGGCGTGACGGTGCGCACCCTGCACCACTACGACCAGATCGGGCTGCTCGCGCCCAGTGAGCGTTCGTACGCTGGCTACCGCCAGTACACGACGGCAGACCTGGAGCGGTTGCAGTCGATCGTCGTCTACCGCCGGCTCGGGTTCTCCCTGGAGGACGTCGCCGCCCTCGTCGACGGCGACGGGGAGGACCTCACGACACACCTGTGCCGCCAGCGCGACGCGGTCACCACCAGGCTGCACGAGGTGCAGGACCTCCTCGCAGCGATCGACAAGGCACTGGAGAAGCAGATGAGCAACGAGCCCGCAACGACCGCAGACATGGTGGAGCTGTTCGGCGAGGCATGGGAGGACGCCGACACCGAGGCCGAGCAGAAGTGGGGTGACAGCGCCGCCTGGAAGGAGTCCAAGCGTCGTACCAAGGACTACACCCGAGCCGACTGGGCGGCGATCAAGGGCGAGGCCGACGCGCTGCAGCAGGCGTTCGTCGATGCGAAGCGGGCTGGCCTGCCGCCGACGTCCGAGGTAGCGATGGACGCCGCCGAGGCGCACCGGCTGCACATCGACCAGTGGTTCTACGCGCTGGACCACGCCTTCCACCGCAACCTGGGCGACCTCTACGTCCAGGACCCGCGGTTCACGGCCACGTATGACGAGTCGCTCGGCGAACCGGGCCTCGCGGCCTACGTCCGCGAGGCGATCCACGCCAACGCCGACCGGCACAGCTGACCCCCCGACCGCCGCGCCTCCGCCCCCCGGCCCCTCCGCGACCGAACACCGGACACGCCGTGTTCGCCGCCCAGGCCGGTGCGCGAACGCGGCGTGTCCGGTGTCCGGTGGAAGAAGGGAGGGCGGGAGACCTGGCCTGTGGGCGGGCTGGCCTAGGCTCGGGGCGTGACCGAGCCGTATGCCGGGTCGCTGGCCGAGGCGTCCTCGGCCGCGGCCGCCGAGGGCTTCCTCGTCGCGTTCGAGGGCGGTGACGGCGCGGGCAAGTCGACCCAGGTCCGGCTCCTGGCAGCGACGCTGGAAGCGGCCGGTCGGCAGGTCCTGGTGACCCGGCAACCGGGGGGAACGCCGCTCGGGCAGCAGCTGCGCGACCTCGTCCTGCACGGCGGTCCGATGTCCGCGCGAGCCGAAGCGCTCATCTTCGCCGCCGACAAGGCCCAGCACGTCGACGCCGTCATCCGGCCCGCGCTCGCCGCGGGACAGGCCGTGCTCACCGACCGCTACACCGACTCCTCGGTCGCCTACCAGGGTGCCGGACGGTCGCTCGGTGCGGTCGAGGTGCACGAGCTGCAGATGTGGGCCGTCGACCACCTCGTGCCCGACCTCACCGTCGTCGTCGACGTCCCAGCCGACGAGGGGCGGCGCCGACGCGGCGCAGTGCACGACCGCCTGGAGGCGGAGGCCGACGACTTCCACGACGCGATCCGGCAGCACTTCCTGGCCATGGCGGCCGGCCACCCGGATCGTTACCTCGTCGTCGACGGCACCCTGGCCCCCGAGCAGATCCAGGCGGCCGTCGTCGACCGGGTCCGCAGCCTGGGAGTGCTCCGGTGACCGTCTGGCGCGACGTCGTGGGCCAGGAGCCGGCGCTCGCCGTGCTGCAGCGAGCTGTCGCCGATCCGGAGGCGATGACCCACGCGTGGCTGTTCACCGGCCCGCCCGGGTCGGGCAGATCCGTTGCGGCGCGGGCGTTCGCCGCCGCGCTGCAGTGCCCCACGGGCGGCTGCGGCGAGTGCCGCGAGTGCCGGACAGCGCTCGACGGGACCCATGCCGACGTCGACCTCGTCTCGACCGAGGGCCTGTCGATCAAGGTCAGCGACATCCGCACCCTCGTCGAGCTCGCCGCGCGTCGGCCCTCCGTCGGGCGGTGGCGGGTGATCGTCATCGAGGACGCCGACCGGCTCACGGCATACTCCGAAGCCCCGGCCAACGCGCTGCTCAAGGCGATCGAGGAGCCGACCTCACGGACCGTCTGGATGCTCTGCGCGCCCTCGCTGGAGGACGTGCTCATCACCTTGCGCAGCCGTTCCCGTCACGTCCGGCTACGGACCCCGCCGGCCGAGGCGGTCGCCGAGCTGCTCGTCCGGCGCGACGGCATCGACCCCCAGATGGCCCTGTATGCCGCCCGCGCCGCCCAGTCCCACGTCGGCCTGGCCCGCCGGCTGGCCACCGACGAGGGTGCCCGGATCCGGCGCCGCGACGCGCTCCGCCTCGCCGTCCGGATCCGGGGGGTCGGCGACGCGGTCGACGCGGCCGCCGACCTGGTCAAGATCGCCGAGGAGGAGAAGGAGAACTCCCTGACCGAACGCAACACCCGCGAGCGCGCCAGGCTGCTGGAGACCCTCGGCGCGGACCCGACCGCGCGCACCCAGCCCCCTCATGTCCGCTCCCAGGTCGCCGCGCTGGAGAAGGAGCAGAAGACCCGGGCGACGCGGGTCGGTCGTGACGTCATCGACCGGTCGCTCACCGACCTGCTGTCGGTCTATCGCGACGCACTCGTGCGGCACACCGGTGCGCCCGTCGCGATGGTCAACCAGGACAACACACCGCTCGTGGACGAGCTGGCCGGACTGCTCGGCCCCGACCAGCTCCTCGCGGCGATGGACGCGATCGGGACCGCGAGGGAGCGGATCGAGGCCAACGTGGCGCCGCTGCTCGCCCTCGAGGCGATGGCGCTGGGCCTGCGGCTGCCGCGCTGAAGGCTCTTGTCGCGAACCCCTCGCGGCTCTAGGCTCCGGGCAGGAGTCATCAGCACACTCCTGCGCAGGTTGAGGGCAGCAACGGCCGGAGGCGTCATGAGCACTCGCAGCATGTCCATGTTTTCCCGCGTAGCGGTCGCTGCGGCCGTTGCCGTCGCCACCGGGGTGGCGGCGGCGGCTGCCCCGGCGGCCCAGGCGGCTCCGGCGGCCGAGGCGGCCACAGCCGCGGGCGGCCACGGCACCGCCAGACCGAGCAAGGTCGTCATCGTGGTCGTCGACGCGCTCTCCCGGGAGATCGTCGAGAAGTACGACATGAAGAACGTCAAGGCGCTCATGCGCGACCAGGTCAACTCGCCCAACGCCTACCTGGGGCACCTCGGCTCGGTCACCGTGGTCACGCACAACGTGATCACCAGCGGCCAGCTGCCCAAGCACATGGGCTGGACCGACGACGGCTATCGCGACGTCGACGGCGTCCTCGGTCCGGTCGGCGGGTTCTGGACGCCGAGCGACTGGGGCAAGGATGAGATGTTCGCCGTCCAGAAGGCCGCTGAGTACCCCAAGCTGGCCGACTACCTGCACGCTGCCAAGCCCGGGTCGAAGGTCTACACGGTCAGCCCCAAGGCGTATGCCGCGTGGGCCTTCGGCGGCGCGGGATCGGACACCATCCTCACCTTCGGCTCCACGGTGACCTGCCCGGACGGCCAGCTCTACCGGGCGGTCGACGGCGTCAACGTGCCGGACTACCTGTCCAAGCCGTGCGGCCAGTTCTACGTCCACCAGCTCGGCTCCGGTGCCTACGACACGAGCACCTACCCGGCCAGCCTCTACCCGCTCGACGGCGACCGCTACACCAGGGGCGAGGACCCGGCCCACCCCGGTGGGGACGTCTGGGCCGCCAACGCCGCCATCCAGATCATGAAGCACGACCCCACCTGGTCGGGCCTGTTCGTCACCATGCCGGGTGTCGACAAGGCCGCGCACATGTGGGGCAGCATCGACGACAAGGGCGGCGCCGTCCCGGCGACCCATCTGCGGGACGCCGCGAAGGTCGCCGACTACCAGGTCGGCCGGATCATCAAGCAGCTCAAGGACTCTGGGGAGTTCGACAACACCCTCGTCGTGCTCACCGCCGACCACGGCTCGGTTCCCGGGCGCAACTTCTACGGGACCCCGGGCACCGGGCTCGACGACGGCTACTACAACTGGTACTACGGCGAGTCCCTCAACGGCTCCTACCTCCAGCCGCAGGAGGCCCTCCAGCCACTGGTGGCCACCGGCAACGTCGGGCTCACCTACAGCGACTCGATGCTGCGGGCCTGGCTCAAGGACAGCTCGGCGGACAAGGTCAAGCAGGCCGCCGCGGTGATCAGCCAGATGCCCGGTGTCTCGGCGACCTGGGTCCGCGCCGGCGACCGCTACGGCCGGGTGTCCCCGATCCGGTGGGACCGGATGCACAACGACGGGGAGAAGTCCTGGTTCGGTGCGCACGCCCAGGAGCTGGTCGACACCGAGGCCGCGGCATACGGTCCCGAGGTCATCGCCACGCTCGTCGACGACACCACGTACTCGGTGGCCGGCGACCACGGCGGGATCCAGCGACGGGCCCAGCAGATCCCGATCGTGTTCGCCGGAGCGGACCTGCCCAGGACCGACCTGGCGGCTCCCATCCGCTCCGTCGACATCATGCCCACCATCCTGCGGACGATGGGCATCGCGGTGACCACGCCGATGGACGGCATCGGCTACCGGCTCCCCGGGGCCGCGGGCTAGTCCAGCGCTGGCCCAGCGCGCGATCCAGGCACGGGAGACGACGCTCCCGACCGCCGCGACCCCATCGTTACGGGGTGGGGCGCGCGGCCGGCAGACCCCTCGCCTAGCCTCGTGCGTGTGACAACGTCCCGTATCGCCCTCGTCGCCCTCCTGAGCGCCCTCGCACTGGCCGCGACCGCCTGCACGACGTCGGGTCCGCGCACGACCACGACCTCGACGGCGTCCCCGGCGGCGCAGCCGCCGCCACCGAACATGCCCGGCAGCGACCGTTTCTACAGCCAGCACCTGGTCTGGAAGAGCTGCGGCAGCAACGAGTGCACCAAGCTGCTCGTCCCCGTCGACTATGCCCGGCCGGCCGGCGCCACCATCCAGCTCGCCGTCATCAAGGTCCCGGCGAAGGGGACGTCCAAGGGTGCGCTCGTCGTCAACCCCGGCGGGCCGGGGGGCTCGGGCGTCGACTACGCGCTGGCGGCCGACTTCATCGTCGGCAAGCCGGTGCGCAAGGCCTATGACATCGTCGGCTTCGACCCGCGCGGGGTGGGCCGGTCGGCCCCGATCACCTGCGTCACCGCCTCCCAGCTCGACGCGTTCCTCGCCTTCGACCCGACGCCCGACGACGCCGCCGAGGAGCAGGCCTTCGCCGACAACGCCAAGTCCTTCGCGTCCGCCTGCGCCAAGAACGCCGGTCCGCTCCTGGCAAACGTCTCGACCGTCGACGCGGCCAAGGACATGGACGTCCTGCGGGCGGCGCTGGGGCAGACCAAGCTGAACTACCTCGGCAAGTCCTACGGCACCTTCCTCGGTTCGACGTATGCCGGTCTCTTCCCCAAGAACGTCGGCCGCTTCGTCCTGGACGGGGTCGTCCCGCCCGAGCTCACCAACGAGCAGCTCAACCTGGGCCAGGCCGAGGGGTTCGAACGCGCCACCCGAGCCTGGGCCCAGTCCTGTGTCGACACCGGCGAGTGCGTGCTCGGCTCGTCGGTCGACGAGGTGATGCAGGGTTTGCGCGACCTCTTCCGGACGATCGACCAGTCGCCCGTCTCGGACACGGGCGACTCCTCGGTGCCCGAGCTGACCGAGGGGTGGGCCTCGACCGGTGTCGCCTACGCGATGTACGACCAGAGCCTGTGGCCGCAGCTCGACGACGCCCTGCGCGTCCTCGTGGAGCACAAGGACGGTTCGGGGCTCATGTCGATGGCCGACAGCTACGCCGACCGCAAGAAGGGCGGTGGCTACACCGACAACATCATGCAGGTGATCTACGCCGTGAACTGCCTCGACCGGCCCGACACGGCGAGCCTGGCCGACCACGAGCGGCAGGCCGCCGAGGCCGAGAAGGTGGCGCCCACCTGGGGTGCGTTCCTCATGTGGAGCTCGCTTCCGTGCGCGTTCTGGCCGGACAAGCCGGCCGCGCCTCCGGAGAAGATCTCGGCAGCGGGCTCCGGGCTCATCGTCGTCGTCGGCACCACGCGCGACCCGGCGACGCCGTACGAGTGGTCGGTGATGCTCAACAAGGAGCTGGCCAACTCGACCCTGATCACCTTCGACGGCGACGGGCACACGGCATACACGCGCTCCAACTCCTGCGTCGACGACAGGATCGACGCCTACTACGTCAAGGGGACCCCACCCCCTGCCGACCTCAGGTGCTGACCCTCCGTGCCAGCCACGCTTCCTGATCCGGTGGACGACGTGGACCGCCAGCGCGTCATCGCCCAGCTGCGCCGCGCGGCCGAGGAGGGACGGCTCGGCCCGCACGAGCTCGACCAGCGGGTGGCCGCCGCACGGCTGGCTCGCAGCGCGTCCGAGCTGAGTGCGGTCCTCGTCAACCTCCGGCCCGAACCCCTGGCCGGGGCGGCGGCGCTCGGCGCGGCCGGCTACCGGCCCGACGACCCGCTCGTGCTGACCGGCGGGTTCAGCCGGGAGCGTCGGGACGGGGTCTGGGTGGTGCCGCCGTTCATCCGGGCCCACGCCGTCGGAGCCAGCGTCCGGGTCGACTGCCTGCAGGCGACGGCTGCGGCGAAGGTCATCGACCTGGCCGTCCAGCCCGGGTTGTCACCGGTCCTGCTCGTGCTGCCCGACGGCTGGGCGGTGAACACCGACCGGCTCGGCAAGGGGATCGGTGCGGTCGTGGTCAAGGTCCCCCGCGAGCCGGCACCGGGCTGCCCGGTGTTCATCGCGCACGGCAACGTAGGCGCGGGACGCTTCAAGGCCCGCCCGGCCACCCGCCTGGAGCGTCGGCGCCAGGGCTGAGGCTGATTCGGCGATCGGCTGGGCCGTCCGTATACTCGTGCCCCGCGCCTTGGCGCACGCCGCCTTAGCTCAGTCGGCCAGAGCGATTCACTCGTAATGAATAGGTCGTCGGTTCGATTCCGACAGGCGGCTCCAGACGGTGCGGCCCTGATCAGGCAGTGTGCCCGTCAGGGCCATGCTACGTGCAACCCCCGCGCGCGGGGATTGCCCCGTTTGCGACACGTTTGCGCAGCCCGCCTCGGTGCACTAGGTGAGCGACCGGATCCGGCCCAACGGTGCCCTGCTCCCGGCGGAGTGACGCAGCGCAACCTGATGTGCGGCCGAGCACCGCTGGCCGTGTCGAACCAAGCGGCCGAAGGGGGACGGGCAGCGGGAACGGGAGCGAATGATCACGGACTTCGCCGGCCCAGCCAGCCGAGGAGGTGCGCGGGCTCGGCTGCGACCGGCGGTTTGGTTGCCCCTCGACCCGGTGCTGTGTGCTCATTTCGGAGTAGATTGGCCGGGTCCTGACTGCCGGTCTCGGATGGTGCCGATGTCTACCGACGACAACAAGATGGTCGTATCGGAGTTCGTCCGACGTTGTCAGGATCAGCATGACCTGGCTTACGCGGACGAGGTGTTCCATCCCCGATTCGTGAATCACTATCGACCCGAGGGCCGGCTCATTCCGAGTACGGAGCGGCCTGCTAGCGGGTTTCAGTCCTTCTACGGAGAGCTGTTGCGTGGGTTCCCGGACGCGCGCATGCAGATCAACGACCAGATCGCAGAGCGTGATCTGGTCAGCACGCGAAAGACGTTGCGGGGTACGCACACGGGCGAGCTGTGGGGTCTTGCGCCGACCGGGAACCGTGTCGAGTTCGAGTTCATCGACATCTTCCGAGTCGCAGCCGGACTGCTCATCGAGCACTGGACGTCGATGGATCTGGGCGCACTGAGGAGCCAGATACAGCCGCAGGGGTCTTAGGAAGCTCCGAACGGGGGCCTGCAGGAGACAGCGGGTCTGGGTGTCGCAGGCGAGATAGCCCGAATCCAGTCGAGACCGCGCGTGCGAGCGCGTCGCGATCGGGGCGTCAGGCGGCGAAGTGGAGCAGGTCTGACCGACCAGCGCTCGGCCTCGTCCCTGCGATCCGCGGCCATGTGCTGCGCGGCGCGCGCCGAGGTCATGTCTGAGCCGAGTGAGTGCGGCTGTTCCAGCGCTTCCGCAGTTGATTCAGCGCGGCTACTCTGAGCTCATGGCGATCAAGGACGACGACATCGAGACCACCTACTCCGAGGACCTCGCCAGCGCAGAGTCGTCTGTACCTGTGGGGGGTGAGACGGACGGGGATGGCAAGGCCCTTCCGTTCGACCTCGACGGCCACGCCAGCGGAGACCCGCACGAACACGGTGGAGACGTCGGCGCTGATGCAGGCGTCGACCCGCCGGTTAGCACGCAAGGGCCCGGTGACGTCGGCGCGTTCGAGCAGGAACAGGCCGGCCAGCAGGACGGGGGTTCGGACAGCGGGGCTGAGCCGCGTCCGGACCCGGAGGAGGGTCGCTAACGCTCGCCCGTCCGGGAGATCGATGACGTCGTCCGCGCTGGGGCGCTTGATCGCGTTGCCGCGTCCCACGTTCAGCTCGGAGATCTGGGGCAAACGGGTATGGCTGTCACGAGCAGCCGAATTGCCGCGTAGCTTCGAGGACCTCTTGAGTCTTGATGACGTCGACCAAATCGTCGCCGTGCGCGGACTTCGGTACCCGTTCGTGCGCATGGTCAAAGACGGGGTCGTCCTGCCGCGGCGACGGTTCACAGGTCCCGCAGGAGCTGGCGCCGAGATCGACGACCAGCTCTCCTCCGACCGGGTGTTCGCCGAAATGACGACCGGCGCAACGTTGATTCTGCAGGCGCTGCACCGAACTTGGCCTCCCCTCATCGACTTGGTTGCACGGCTCGCAGCGGAACTTGGCCACCCCGTCCAGGCGAACGCCTACGTGACTCCGGCCCAGTCGCGCGGCTTCGCTGCCCATTACGACCTTCACGACGTATTCGTCCTCCAGGTGGAGGGCCGCAAGAACTGGCACATCTGGCAACCCGTCGTTGACGCGCCGTTGCCCGCGGCCCAATGGCGACAGCCCCACCCCGAGGCGCTCGGCACCGACGGTCCGGCCACGTTGCAGGTGATTCTGAACCCAGGCGATGCGCTCTACCTTCCGCGCGGGTGGATCCATAGCGCGCAGGCGCTCGGCGAGACCTCCGTGCATGTGACACTGGGCGTCCACCCCGTCACTCGTTTCGACGTCGTTCAAGCAATCGCGACCGTACTGGCCGACGATCCCGAACTGCGGCGGTCGCTTCCCGCACCCTTGTCAACCGACCTCATCGAGGCATCGCGGGTGGCCGCGGTCCGTGACCAGATGCGCACGTCACTCGAGACCGTGGATCTGGCCGCAGTGGCCGAAGAACTGCGACGTCGCACCCTGCCGCGTTCCCGTCCGATTCCGATCCGCCCGCTCGCCCAGGCCGCGACGATGGCTTCCCTGGACGTCCACACCTGGGTACGGCGGCGAGTGGCACTGTCTGCTCGGCTGGACCACTCCGACGACGGCGTGAGGCTCACCCTCGCGGATCGAGCGATCACCTTTCCGCTCGGCACCGGCGAGGCAGTCGCTGCGCTGCTGTCAGGGGTCCCACAGCAGCCCGGCCACCTACCGGGCCTGGACGCCGCAGACGGACTCGTCATCGTCCGCCGACTCCTGCGCGAGGCCGTGCTGGTAGCCGATTATGAGCACCAGCCGGGATCGCCGGGGTAGAACCGCGAGACCGGACGCCGACCGCGGAGCGCGACCTTGGCCGCCCAGCCTCAGGTCGGCCCACTTGCACGATCGACGTACGCAAACCCCCGCTACTCAAGGCAGTAGGGCCGTGAACCCTAGGAGCCATCTCGGGCGCCACGTCGTCCCAACCTCACCAAGAAGGATGCACAGACCTCCAACTCCTCCCCGCACACGAGTGGGACCTGCTCGACCGATAGGCACCAGGGCTACACCGTTCGGCCGACTTGGCCCTCGACCGATGGTCTACCAGGTGGCGCCGGCGTAGCGTTGCAAGAAGGGTTGGGCAGCAGCCCGGCCCGACTGGCCGAGACGGGCAGGGTCTCGGCCCTGACCGAGGGAGCCCAGCATGGGTCTGCTCATCTACTCCAAAGAAGCCCTGTTCGGCGTCAGCGGGAGCGACGCTGGCGGCTGGTATTTCAACCCGGCCACGGGCAAGCTCGAGTGGCATCCCGGCTGGGAGGTGGAACGCTTCAATGACCTGCAGGCCGCCGTCTCCGCGCTCAACGGCGTAGCGAGGATCAAGAACCCCACGATCCTGGACTCCGTCGGATCCGAGCTTGGCCGTTTCGTGCACGCCGAGATGTCGACGTACCTGAACGAAGCGATGCCCGGCTAGGCACGGCCGCAACAAACCCGCTGCCTCCTGTGACACCTGATGACGACGGGCGCCGGTACGCCGCGTTCTTCCACGAGCTGGATGCCTGGACCGAGTACTGGGACATCTACCATCCCGAGACCCACGGTCATTTCTACCGGGGTGGGGCGGGTGAGCGAGGTCTGCTGACCCTCTTCGTTCCCGGTCCGGCTGGTCCGCCCCCGATCTTCGAGGCGTGGAAGCGGCGCGCGTTGGGGCTGGATCCGGGTGGCGACTTCTCGCGCCTTGCCGCCGAGGAGCCGGTCGCCTCGGCGGCCCTCGAGCTCGACGATCTCGTATGCCGTGCCGTGCGGTCCCACTTCGGCGACCCCGCCGAGGCGTCCGTCCGCGCCGACTACCTTCGGGCGATCTACGGCTGCGCCACCGATACGTTGCCGGCAGCGACTGAGCGCGCAGCACGGGTCCCACCAGGCGACCCGCGGCAGCGAACGGCTGGTCGGCACACGATCGAGGGGGACATGATGTGGTTTGTCTGGGCGTTGGAAGTCGAGACGGCCCGAGCGGCGGCTGGACCGGGCCGTGACGAACGTCGCCATCTGCACGCTTTGGCTCTGGCCGGCGTGGCCACAGGCACGGCGGCGAGCTTCGCAAAGGGCGGCCATCGCCGAACCCGCTCCGAGTACCGCGACAACGTCGCCACGCGCCAACTTCTCCAGGATCGGGGCATGCGCTGGGCGCAGGACGTGGAGGCGGCCGCCGCAGAGGTCCACGAGCTCTTTCAGATCAGGGAATGGGGACGGACCCTTCGGCGCTCGCCGTGAGGTCTGGCGCCCGTTGGCCATGAGGGGAACTGACCAGTCGAACCCGGCCAGCTGGCGGTCAGCGCATCTCCCGATGGAACCATGGGGAGGCGCGGCCTCGCACCCATGCCTCACTCCACCGCATTGCTGAGACCCTCGGTGCTGATCGGGTCAGCCTGCTTGTTTCCCCGGAGCGGACAACAGCAGCCATTCGCCGCGGGGGCAGCCGGGGCCGATCGGAGGTGAACGTGCTGCTGGCACCGGCCTTGGGAGGTCACGACGGTGCTGACTAGGTGTGGGGTGTGCCGGGGGTGGTCTGGTATCCGCCGGAGGGGGTTCCCAGGTAGGGGAAGTGGTCCAGGAAGGGAGGGTTGGTGTTGGTGGTGCCGTCCTTGATGGCGGTGGTGGCTGGGTCTGGGGTGTAGCTGGGGTCGACCAGTGGGATGGTGAGGCCGGCGATGGCTCGCAGTTCGATGGTGACCACGTCGTCGTCCAGCCGTCGACCGTTGGGGTAGCCGGCGGCATCGCCGGCGACCAGACCGAGCGGGTTGGGGGTGGCGGCTGGAGGTACGGCCAGGTTGAGACGTAGAAGGTCGGCCTGGGTGGTGCCGGTGTAGTTCTGGAAGCCGGGGACGACCCCGGCCGGGATGCCGGTGAGCAGGATCGCCAGGAGGTCCTCGCGCCGTTTGTGGTAGGCCGCCAGCTGGGTGAAGACGCCGGGGTATAGGACCGGCAGGAGCCGGGCGAGCTCGGGGTGGGCCACGTACTTGGCGAACCTGTCGTCCTGGTCGGGGTCGACGGCGTTCCACCGGTCTTTGTCGCCCATCGGGACGATGACCTCGTTGAACAGGGGGTTGGCCTGGCGTGAGACCTGTCGGAACGGGCCGTGCCCGGTGGTGGTGCCGGAGTGGGGGTCGAAGATCCTGGTCTTCTGCCGGCTGGCGCTGGCGTAGACGCCGATCACCGAGGTCGAGCTCATCGGGTCGGTGGGTGCCATGCCGCCTCGTGTCAGATCGGTCTTGGGGACCTGCAGGGCGATCGTGTGCACGTTGGTGGCTTGGGTGGCGTTGACACCGGCCGCGTCGGCGGACGGAATCAGGTGCAGGTGCTCGAACGGGCGCAGTGCGCCCAGATCGAAGATGCTGCCCAGGTCGACGTGGAAGCTGTCGGCGCGTTGACCCGCGAAGACCCTGCGCCCTCCGGGCAGCTCGTGGGTGGCTTCGGCGGTGAAGTGGGCGTAGTTCGGGGTGCTTCGCACGCCCACGTTGACCGGTGGCACGCTGAGCCGCCGTCCCAGAACGTGCGGCGGGCGACCGGGCACGACCCGGGTGACCGAGTAGGCCTGTGGCCGGTTGAAGGCAGGGTCGTCGATGCTTGAGATGGGTCCGGTGTTGTACAGGAACGTCTCGGGGTTGCGCACGGTCGTGGTGAACCGGAACTGGTAGGTGATGTCGTCCTGGGCGGTGCCGCGGTTGGCGATGTGGATCTCATAGAGGACGTCGTCACCGAACTCATAGAAGTTTGGTCCACCGGCCGGGTTCTGCGCCGGGATGAAACTGGCGATCAGAGTGACCGCGTCGGGCCGGTCGGGGCTCACAAACGCGTACACATCGGTGTTGTCGGCCACCGGATCCTTGGCGATCTCGGGAGCTTCGCGGTGAGAGGACATCAGGTCACCGCCCCGAGCCGGCTGCGCGGACCAGACGGGCGGCGAGGAGGGGGTCCAGGACCTTAATCTCCCGTTCACCGGCCATGACCAGAACCTCCCCGGTGGAGACATCACTGACGTAGGCGACCACCGGACCCCGCTGATGGCTTGGCCTGGTTACGGCAGCGGCGGCGACGTCGGGCGCGAACAGCCCCACCCCCACCGTGGTGGCTCCCACGCCGCTGACCCTCAGGAAACTCCGTCGACTGGCATCCTTCATCGGTATGTCCCTAGCCGCCCCGACCTCACGGCGCTCGACCGGCCAGGGGGCCCTCGCCCGGCCGAACGACCCGGGGGCGGTGTCAGGGCAGTCCCGCCTTCGGGACGACAGAACGCTAGCACCGAACAAAACAGGCATCTGCGGAGCGAAAGAACTTTAGGCCGATCGGCTGATGGCGCTCACCGACGTTCTTCAGGCTTCTTCGTCGCAGGTCAGGTGCAGGCCGCGCAGGACGCGCGCGAGACTGCGCCATCGCCTCGACAGCGTTTCTCAGACCCAGTGAGGGGTGTGTTGACCTTCTTCAGCCGCGGGTAGACCGCTGATCGTCACAGATTTCGGCTCATCCCGAGGGCCGCGGCGGCTCGGTCCTCGGGGTGGGTGTGTCGTCGCGGACACTGGCCCACCCCCGGTGAGGGTCTGCACGATCGAGACGTCACTTCGGTGGAGTGACGCGGTGGTTGCCCAGAACTCGAACCAACGGTGCGCTGTCTGCGACGCCGTGCCGTGTCCGGTCGATGGGTCGTCGGACCCGCGGAGGGGACGTGCGTCCACGGGGCGCACGAGCACGCTTCACGCGGCCTGTTGCCCGGTCTTGGCGCCGTGGGTGGCTGGCGCGCGGATAGCGTCCGGGTGGCTCCGGTCGACGACGCCGACGTCGCAGGCGAGTCTTCTCGCGGCCGATCGGCGAATCACAGCGCTTCTATACGGCGGAGCTGTCAACCCACCGACCCTGGACCGGGGGCGGGAGGGTCACGCCGAACCCCGCCACGGCCAGCCGCAGCAGCACCTGTCCCGGCGCCAGCAGGTCGGCGATGCGGGCGGCGCTGAGCACTCCGAGCTCGGCCAGCCGCGCGGCATACTCCTGCTCTCCGGCGACCCGCGCCTGCTGGAGTTCGGCGGTGTTGTGCCACACCTTCTGTCGGGCCTCCCGCAGGAATCGCTTGGAGCTGAGGCGATTCAGCGGTTGCAGCAGGCGGTCGACCATGCCCCGCGCCGACACTGCACCGAGCTCGTTGTCTTCGGCGCCGACGCGGCCTGACAGCACTGCGTCGATCCGCTGGTGGTCACGTGCTCGGCGCCCCACCACGACTGGGTCGGCGAACTCGTCGTCGCTGATCACGGCCAGCAGAGCCTGCGGCAGGTCATAGTTGATGTGCGCATTGACGCCCAAAAGCACGTGACGTAGGGCCGGTAGCGAGGCTGGCGCGTCGAAGGCCAGCCGCCACGGTCGCGGCACGTCGGGACTGTCCGCGAGATCGAGGTCCAGCGCCGTCAGGTAGAGGTCAGCGAACGCCACGTCCCAGCGCTGGACCCACTCCGGGTCTTCGAACTGGGCGTCCTCGATAGCCCTACCGACCGCCAACGTGGTCCGGCGGTAGGTCTCCAGGAACAGCCGCTGGGCGGTCCGTTCCGGTGGTATCCGCAGGAGCCGGACATTCATGGCCGCAACGACTTCGGCGATGTCGCGAGTAGGCATCTGAACCCCCTGACCTGGTGGGCCTGCGCGCTCTAGTATGGAGTTCAGCGCTGGCTGTTGCCAGCGCCCGGGTCGTCGGATGTCAGCCCGCCGGCCAACGCCACCGGCCGGGAAGTCAGGTGCGCCGTGCTGAGTCGCCACAGCCCTTGCGACTTTGACCCCGTCGCCCTCGGGCGTCTGGAGACACAGGCGTGGGCCAGCTACTACCGACGCGACTGGGGACGGGCGTTGCGGGCCTTTGTCGCGATGATCGACGAGGGCTTCGGTCTCGGGCCGCGGCTCACCCTTCTCGGGGCGTGGCACGTCCTGCGCGCCAACAAGGCCTGGGCGCCTGTCCCCGACAACGACCCCGACGCCGCGCGGGCCTCGATGATGCGGTTCTATCGGCTGGTCCTGGCACACTCGGACCTGACTTTCGACCCCCGCCGGGCTTCGGAGCTGGAGGTCGAGTGGTGGCGGCTGCACCGGATGCATCAGCGCGACGACCTGACCACCCGGGGCGACCTGGAGCGTGCTCTGGTGGACCTGTACTCCTACGTCTACTCCGCGCCCCGGGAGACGATGTACGAGGCCGCTCATTGGCGGGCCAAGGCCATGGACTTGTCGGATGCCTGGGTGAGCGGCGGGTGCGACCTCGCCGACCCGCGACTGGCCGCCCAGCGGCGCGCGCTGGTGGCGGCCTACTGCGCCCTGCTCGACGCGGTTTCCCGGATCCGGGCATGACGCGCCTCGGCCTGGACGGCTCCGGGACGACCGATCCGGGCGCGAACGACCCGAGCAACGACCGCGACGACCGGGTGCTCGCCGGCACCCGCGCCCTTTCGGCGTTCATCGCGCCCTTCCTGCTCGTGGCGTTCGCCTTGCTCTACGGCTTCCCCAGCGACACGGCCCGGCTTTGGGCGTGGCCGATCCAGTCGCACATGACGTCGATGCTCCTGGCTTCCGCCTACCTCGGTGGCTGCTACTTCTTCGTCCGCGTGCTCCTCGTCGAGCGGCGCTGGGCGGCGGTTCGGGCGGGCTTGGTCTCGGTGGCCCTGTTCGCGACGCTGCTCGGGGTTGCGACCGTCCTGCACTGGGACAAGTTCGCCCACGACAAGGTCGCCTTCTGGCTGTGGGCCGGCCTTTACTTCACAGCTCCCTTCCTTGTGATCGCGGCGTGGGTCCTCAACCAGCGGTATGCCGGACGGCCGTCTGCCGACCAACCTCGCCTGGGGCGGGGGCCTCGGCGGTTCGTGGCCGACGTGGCTGCCCTGTCGGTCCTCACCGGTGCGGCGATGTTCGTCGCACCCGCCCAGGCGATCACTCTCTGGCCTTGGCCGCTCACCCCGCTGACCTGCCGCGTCGTCGGCGCAACGTTCTGTCTCGGCGCGGCCGGGCTCGGGGTGTTGGCCGACGACCGTTGGGAGTCGGTGCGCCTGATGAGACAGGTGCAGCTGGTGATGTTCGCTCTCATCCTCGTCGCTGTCGCCCGAGCCCGGCACGAGTTCTTCATCGACCGTCCGCTGACATGGGTGATGGGCGTGGGCTTCCTCGGGCTGTTTGCCCTCTCGGTCGGCTCCGCGGTACGCGACTGGGGTCGTCGTAACGACCTGGTCGCCCCACCCCCGCAAGCGGGATGACCCCCATTCCACAGCGGCCTCCAGCACGGTGGGTGGTGAACGTCTTGAGCAACCCGCCCGGGCCGGGCCTGCTCCCCACCCACCGGCCGCGGCCACGAAATGTCGCTGGTGTCGACCCGGGCCCGTTCCATACGCGTGGCCTTGGCGATGCCTGGGCATCGAAGTCATGCCGTCGCTGTGTGGACGCATCCTCCAACCCCACACCCCCATACGCCTCGACGGGGTCAACACCCGTGGCCGCAATGACCTCAGCAGGAAGGTCACCAGGCTCTGCATAGTCACCCAGGATGGCGATGCGGTCCCCCGCCCACGCCTCCGACCCAAGAAGCAGCCACAGGCCCGCCATGGCGCCGATGCCATCCTGGCCGAATTCCATCAGCTTCAGGCCGTTCCCCATCTCCCCAGGGTCGATGAAACACCGCTGATCGAGGTTGACGATGTGGTGGTACTGGCCCATGAGGGCACCTCCATTCCGCGACCTGACGCCCTCGGCCCCGCCGAGTCGCACGCTACCTTTGCTGACAACGACGACGCTAGGAAGGCCCACCCTCTGCACGGCCCACCCCCAGACGAGCGACCCAGCGGATCGCTTAGGGTCACCCCCCATGACCCAGTTGTTCTACGGCCCGGTTTTGGCGACAGATCCAGTCAGTGCGCCCCGTCACGGAAACCGACCGCATCGCCGCCGCCATCTCCTACGTCGGTCGGTCCGCTGACGAGCTACTGCTCCTGGGCGTCGGGGACAGCGTGGTCTTCGACGGCTCCGATGAGGCACTCCGCGGCGGTCTGTCCAGTCCGGCGGCTCTCCGTCGGTGGCACGACGCGGGAGTGCAGCTGTACAGCCTGGCCGGCCTGCACGCCAAGATCCTGCTCGTCGAGGACACCACAGGTCGGGTCAGGCCCCACCTGCTGGTCGGGTCCATGAACCTGTCCCGCCACTCCAACGAGGCTCTATAGGAAGCCGCCCTGATCACCACCGACCGAGACGTCGTACGACGAGCCCGCCTCGCACTCGGCGAGTGGACACAGACGGCAACACCCGTGACCAGCCATTGGCTGGAGCGGGCCGAGACCATCTACCGTCAGCCTCGCGGACGACGGCCTCGAGCGTCCCCCGATCAGCGCCTGCCCCTACGAGGGCGCATCTGGGTTGACTCATACATCGCCGAGGACTTCGTCGCCCCGTCCAAGATCCTCGACGCCGTCGACCAAGTACGCAGAGGCGCCATCATCACCGGCACCGGACTCGAGCCGGCCGTATCATCTGGCTACGCCGCGGGTGGCCCCATCTGTAGCCGAGCTCCTGGACGCCCTTCCGCGTCTCAACGAGTTCGTCTAGGGCGAGCCAGCACTACCCACCGTCGCCACGCCGGTTGCTCAGACTGCCACTCCGGTCCGTTTCGACCCGCAGGGTGCACCCGACGACACCCAGGATCCTCAACGCCGTCGCCACGCTCGGATCCCGCTCCCCACTCTCGTATGCGTAGATCGCTGCCCGCGACGTGCCCGCCGCTTGGGCCAAGGCGCTCACCGTCAACCCTGCAGCTCGTCGCGCCCGGCTGATCGCCTTCCCCACCGGGACCGCACCAAGGTCGGCCGCCACGTCGCTGCTCACGACGGCGCCTCGCCCGGTCCCAACGGCTTCTCGTCGCCAGGAAACATCACTTGGACGAGGAACTGCGCCTTCGGCAGGAGCCGGCTCGCCCCGATGACCCGCTCCGCGACCGCCAACACCTCCGCGGCCGTCGTCACCCCCGCCTCGCGCGCTAGTACCCGAATGTCGTCCTGGTCGCGGTCAATGCGAGCCGCCTGCACCTTCAGCGCCAGCAGGTACTCGGCCGAGGGAACGCTGACCGTGATACCCGGCTCGTCGAGCACCACGATGACGCCCGCCTCGGCCCCGGCGGGCAGGAGACCCTTGACGCCGTCGTTCAACCAATCCGCAGGCAGGCCCGGGTGACGGTCGGCGACCGCCCGCGCCGCCTCGTAGATCCTCACCTTGGGCTCGAACACGCCATCCACGTCTGCGGTGGCACGGCGGGTGTTGTAGGCCAAGGCCATTGCTGCACCACCCACCACGAACAGCTGCGCGTGGACACCCTCGCTCGCCAGATCGGATCCGAGCTCCCGCAGCAGATCGACAATCTGCTCCCTCGACAGCATGCCGCCGCTGATCTCGTTCACACCGACACCAGGGAATCGCGTTCCACGATGACTCCGCGGACCGCGAACTCGGCCGGCGCGTGCGCCAGCGAGTAGGCGAAGAATCGGTCGTCACCTGGATGCCAAAAGGCATCCAGCGCCCGGCCTGCCGTCCACCGTGGGGGGTCGACGCCCTGTTGGCGGGCCAAGTGCGCCGTCGCCGCGGCCACCAACGCGTCGACCACCGGACGACCCGACCGGCCCGGGTCGACCGGGTCGACCCGGCCGTGGACCAGCCACTGGGCCACCACCCGCACATAGCTGTCCTCATCGACGGCAGCCAGCGTCGACACCAAGTCCTGCGCAGCGAAAGTCACGCCCCTACCGTACCGGAATAGGTACACCAGAGATTGGCTCACTCCACAACGAGTCCTACGCTCGAGCCTCACAGCTCACGGTCTTGCGGTGAGCGCCATCGGCAGCACGGGTTGCGTCGCGTCCTAGGTCAGGACGGTGACGGAACGCCCGGCCAGGGCCTGAACAGCCAGGGCCCGGTCGATGAGCTCGTCGTCGTTGATCGGCAGCCGTCGATGTCCTGGTGGGTCAGGCAGGATCTCGACGGTGACTTGGCCACGCGGTGTGCCTGGGCCACCGTGCAGGGCCGAGGTGTCGGCCGGCCGGATGGTCCCATCGCCGCGGTCGTTGAGGATGCGGTCGAGGTAGGCCAACGTGTAGGCCGGCCGCCACCGAACCTCCTGCCCTCTGCTGCGCTTGAGGTTGTCCAGCTCGTCGATGACCAGGATCGTGATGACCAGGTGGACCGGCTCGTCGCGCAGCTCGAGGAGGACGGCGAGGTCGACGGACTCCAGCTTGTCAGGGTGCTGGCCGTGGAAGCTGGTGTCGGCGACCACGGCCGTCCCGGTCTGCGACAGCGCCTGGTCTCCTCTTCCAGGACAGCAATGGCTTCCTCGAGGATGTCGCGCCGGTCGTTCATCTCGGTGTCGACCCGAGACGTCTCCCCACTCGGTGGTGTGGATAGCCCAGTATCGAGAAGTGAAAAGCAGCGTCGCCAGCTCGTCGCTAGTCACTTGTCTGCGCAGCTGCCGAGCCGACTCTGCCGCCCCAGATCGAGTACTGCCGTGTTAGGTCCTCCCCCGTGTGAGCCATCGATCGGCATCCGCCACTGCGCCCGGACCAGCCGCGGCCCGCGTGGTGGACGACGCAAGCGACGTTGGGATCCTTGGCCGGCTCCTCGCCGCATCCCGCGGGCTCCTCCCGGGACCGCGAGGAAACGATCAGGGCCGTTCTCGCATCAGGCGCGTCCAGGGAGAGCTCCAAGGATTGGCCGCCATCGAGAACGCCGCTTCCAGCGTCGCAAACCTCACGCCACAGTCGACCGCGGTCGCGTGGGCTGAGGCCACCATTGCAGGTTGCAAAGGCTTGGGGTGGCCAGGGTTGGGTGATTCGAAACCATGTCGCCCGCGTGCCGACGACCATCGATCTTGACGTACTCGGCTCCTGCATGGTTGACGACACCGCGGGGGTCGGCGACCTCATAGCCCAGGAAGCGCAGCGGCGGGCGTCCGCCAGTGACGCGGAGTACTGGTCGGGATATGTGCCGTCGGCGGGCGGGACCGAGGCTGTTGACTGGGTTGTCGCTGTGGTAACCCGTGCGCACTCCTCGACGATCATCAAGCTGCAGAGGGAGCTCAATGAGGTCGCCGATGCTCTCACATCGGCCCAACAGCGGTCGCAGCT
>JAICMC010000106.1 GCA_025929465.1 Nostocoides sp. | reverse complement strand
TCGGCAGCGGTCAGCATGAGGATCGGCATACCACTGCCGGAGGCGACGATGTGCTCGGCGATCTGGTCACCGCTCGGGCCAGGGATGTCCCGGTCGAGGACGGCCAGGTCGTTGGCGTTGATGCTGAGCAGCTTTAGGGCGGTATCACCGTCGCCGGCGATGTCGGCTGCGATCGCCTCAAGGCGCAGGCCGTCGCGGATGGCTTCGGCAGCTCGTCCTCGACGACCAGCACACGCATGCTCCCGATGCTGCCAGCCGGAGCATGTCGTCGGCGTATCCAAGACGTGATACAAGCTGGCAACGCCCGACTGCCTTGACTGCGGCATGACCAGAAGGTTGCAACAGACTCACGACAGGACGCCGACAACCCAGACCGTCACCGGCCGGCGCCCGCTGCTCGGTGCGCTGCTCGCCCTGCTCCTGCCACGACCGCGTTCGTGGTCCTCGACTCCCTGCACGATGACCGGGACAGCACCTACCTGTCGACGGATGGATGGCCCCAGGACGGTCAGGGACCGTACCTGCTCGACGGCGGCCGGCCGGCGGTGA
The DNA here is from genome assembly GCA_025929465.1 of Nostocoides sp. Taxonomy (GTDB): domain Bacteria; phylum Actinomycetota; class Actinomycetes; order Actinomycetales; family Dermatophilaceae; genus Nostocoides. Next base: position 10,009 of record JAICMC010000106.1, on the reverse strand, counting down.
GCCCGAACCAGCAGCCGGTCCCCATCGCCAGCCTGGCAAAGGTGATGACGGCCTACCTCGTCCTCGGGCACCACCCGCTGGGCGCTGGCGGCAGCGGCCACCGTTTTGTGGTCGATCCGCGCGATGCCGCGGACACCGAGGCGATGCGGCGTGAGGGTCAGTCGGTCGTCGGTGTCCGTACCGGCCAGCAGCTCACCGAGTGGGAGGCCCTCATGGCGATCCTGTTGCCGTCAGCGAACAACGTCGCGGTGCTCGTCGCGCGACAGCTCGACGGCAGCGTGGCCTCCTTCGTCGCCGAGATGAACCGCACCGCCCGCGATCTCGGGATGGCTCACACGACCTACACCGACCCGAGCGGATACGACGCCGGCACCGTCTCGACCGCCCTCGACCAGCTGCGCCTGGCGCAGGGCGTGGCCAAGGACAAGACGATGGCCGCCATGATGGCCACCCGCAGCTACGCGCTTCCGTTCGCGGGTGTGGTGACAAACACCGACACCCTGCTCGGCCAGGACGGGTTCGTCGGCATGAAGACCGGGTCGGACGACGCAGCCGGTGGCTGCTTCATGTTCCGTTCCGAGCGGCTCACCCCGAGCGGGAACGTCACGCTGATCGGCGTGGTGCTCGGCCAGCAAGGACACGATCTCATCGCCGCTGGACTGCATGCCGCCAGGCAGCTGGCCGACCGCGTGGTCCCGAACGAGGTCAGGCCGGTCGGGGCTGCTGCTGGGTGATGCAGTGGATGCCGCCGCCGCGCTCGAACAGGACCCGGGCGTCGACGCCGACGACGTCCCGGCCGCCGTATGCCGCGGCGAGGATGGCGAGGGACTCCTCGTCCTGCGCGTCGGCGAAGGTGCAGGCGACGACGCCGCCGTTGACGACGAGGTGGTTGATGTAGGACCAGTCGACCGGGCCGTCGTCGTCGTGGGTCGTCCGGGGAGCCGGGACCCTGACGACGCGCAGCTCCTCGCCACGGGCGTCCCGGGCGCCCTCCAGGACCGCCTCCAGCTCTCGGCACACGGCGTGGTCGGGATGGCTCTGGTCGTCCTGCCAGTGGAGCAGGACGACTCCGGGTGCGGCGAAGGTCGCGACGATGTCGACGTGCCCCCGGGTGCCGAACGCGTCGTAGTCGCGGGTCAGCCCACGAGGCAGCCACAGGTGGGTCGTCGTGCCGAGGGTACGGGCCAGCTCGGCCTCGACGTCGGACCGGGTCAGCCCGGGGTTGCGTCCGGGGTCGAGCTGCACGGTGTCGGTGAGGAGCACCGTGCCGAGGCCGTCGACGTGGATCCCGCCGCCCTCGTTGACCATCGGCGAGCCGACCACCTCGGCTCCCGCGTGCCGGCCGACGAAGGCGCCGATCCGCTCGTCGTTGTCCCAGCTGGCCCAGGACTGCCCGCCCCACCCGTTGAACACCCAGTCGACGGCCCCGAGTGCCCCGTCCCGGGAGACCACGAAGCTCGGGCCGATGTCACGCATCCAGGCGTCGTCGAGGGGCGCCTGCAGGAGGGTGACCGCGTCGTGGTCGCCGAGGTGGCTGCGGGCGACGTCGGCGTCGCCGGGGTCGACGACGAGGGTGACCGGCTCGAAGCGGGCCACCGCCGCGGCCACTGCCGCCCAGGCGCCGCGCGCCGACTCGACCTCCTCGACCGTGTCGCCGAGGGTGTAGCCCTGGCTGGGCCAGGCCATCCAGGTCCGCTCGTGGGGCTCCCACTCGGCCGGCATCCGCCAGCGGCCCGGGGCCGGCGTCAGGGTCGGGCTCGGGACCGGGTCCTCGGGGGACGGCGCCATGCTCACGCCTCGACCTCGGTCCCCTTGGTCACGGCATCGGGGTCGACGCGCCGGTGCTCCGGTCGCACCGGTGCGGTCAGTGCGGCATACGAGTCCGGTCGCCGGGTGGCGAGGAACGGGAACAGGTCGGTCCAGTCCCCGCCCTGGGCCAGGTCGAGGTCGGCGACGAGGACGGCCTGCTCCTCGCGGGGCGCCCGCACGAGCACCCGGCCGTAGGGGTCGGCGATGAACGAGGACCCGTAGAACGTGATCAGTCCCTCGGTGCCGCAACGGTTCGGGACGACGACGAACAGACCGTTGGCGATGGCGTGCCCGACGATCGTGTGCTCCCACAACGGCTGGGTGTCGAAGTCGGGGTGGTCGGGCTCGGAGCCGATCGCCGTGGGGTAGACGAGGAGCTGGGCCCCGCCGATCGCGTAGGACCGGGCGACCTCGGGGAACCATTCGTCCCAACAGGTCGGCATCCCAAGCCGCATCGCCGGGTCCGTAACGGAGACGACGGGGTAGGCGTCGTCGGCGGGGCCGGGACGGAAGTACCTGTCCTCGTAGTAGCCCGCGGTGACCGGGATGTGCGTCTTGCGGGTCCGGGCCACGAGGCGTCCGTCCGGCCCGACGAGGATGGCGGTGTTGAACCCGAGGCCGTCGCCGGAGTCCGCCCGTTCGTAGAGCGACGCGTGGACGTGCACGCCGAGCTCGGTTGCGGCAGAGCGCGCGAAGGCCATCGTCGGTCCGTCGTCGAGTGGCTCGGCGGTCGCCGACGGGGTCCCGGAGGGGAGGGTGTCGGCGGGGTAGCGGGACAGGGTCAGCTCGGGGAGGAAGACGACCGCGGCCCCTGCGTCGGCGGCGGTCCGTATGCCGTCCCGCAGCGTCGCCCGCAGCCGCTCGGCATCGGCGTCCCACGCGTGCTGGACCAGACCGACGCGGACCGGCGGCGCGGCCGGCTCGGCCACGCGAGCGGGGGAGACCGGGACACCATCGGCGGTGATGAGCTGCATCGCGCCAGTATTGCGGACGCACCGCGCCGCGGTCGGTCAGGCGTGCATCGCCGTCCGGTCCAGATCCCCGCGGGCGAGGCGCACCTGCTGCCCGCTCGACGACGGCTCAGGTCCGGCTCGACGACGACCCTGGCCCGGCGGGGTCAGCATCGGTCGGTGACCGACCGTCGTCGGCCGGCTGCGGGTCACCGCCGGGTGCAGGCCGACGCGCCGGCTGCGGGTCAGCCCGCAGGTGTGGCTCCAGCCAGTCCGCCACCTCGGGGAGGACCTCCTCGACCGCGGTCAGCGCCTGGTGGTGGTCGAGGCCGGGCAGCTCGCGGTGTGGGAGCCCGCGTGCCTCGATCGCTGCCCTGTGCGCGGCGACGCCGCCGAACTCCTCGAACAGCGGGTCGGCGCCGCCCCACCAGGACCAGACCGGGCAGCCGACCCGGTCGACGAGCGCAGCCGGCGGCAGCCTGTCGACCGCCTCCCAGAACGTGACGAGCGCTGCCGGGTCCAGCGTTGCCGTCGTCTCGGCCCACGCCTGCGGGTCCCGCTGCCGCTCGGCGAGCTGGGCGCGGCGGCTGGCGGCGAGCGCGGCATACGTCGTCGTCGGGAAGCCGCCGCACACCACGCCTCGAACCCTCGGGTTGTCCATGGCGAGGTAGGACGCGACGGCACCGTTGAGGGAGTAGCCGAGCGCCGCGTAGGAGTCGATGCCGAGGTCGTCCAGGACCCGCTCGATGTCGCCGGTGAGCTGCTCCGCGGAGTAGTCAGCGGGAGCGAGCCGGTCACTGCCCATGAACCCGCGCGGGGCCACCGCGACGACGGTGAACCGCTCGACGAGCGCCCGGAGCCCGAAGTCCGCCCAGTCGACGTTGCACTGCGGCAGGACGACAGCGGGGCCCGCCCCGCGGACCGCGTGGGCCGTGCCGGTCACCGAGCGAGCGGTCACCGGCCGGTCCCGCAGGCGACCGTCACGGGGAGACGCGAACGACGTCCAGGTCGCCGTCGCCGAACTGGCGCCGGATCACCTTCTTGTCGAACTTGCCCACCGAGGTCCGCGGGACCGCCTCGATGAACGACCAGGCGTCGGGCAGCTGCCACCTGGCGAACTGGCTGGCGAGGTGCTCGCGCAGCTGCTCGACCGTCGTCGTCGCGCCCTCGCGCAGCACGACGGGGGCCAGCGGCCGTTCCTGCCACTTCTCGTCGGGGATCGCGACGACCGCGGCCTCGACCACGTCGGGGTGGCCCATCAGGGCGCCCTCCAGCTCGACCGAGGAGATCCACTCGCCCCCGGACTTGATGACGTCCTTGGCCCGGTCGGTGAGGGTGATGTACCGCAGCGGGTCGAGGGTGCCGACGTCGCCGGTGCGCAGCCAGCCGTCGTCGAACCGGTCCGGGTCGTCGTCCTTGTAGTAGGCCGCGGTGACCCAGGGGCCCCGGACCTCCAGCTCGCCGACGGCCGCACCGTCGGTCGGGAGTGGGCCGCTGTCGCCGACGATCCGCGCCTCCACCCCGGGCAGCGGGCGGCCCTGGGTCCCCTTGTAGTGCCACACGTCATCGCCGCTGACCCCCCGCGGGGGACGGGCGGTCGAGGCGACGGGCGAGGTCTCGGTCATCCCCCACGCCTGGATGACGTCGAGCCCGTGCCGCTCCCGCAGCGCCTTCTGCAGCGAGACCGGCACCGCCGAGCCGCCGCAGAGCACCGCGCGCAGGAACGACAGGTCGGTGGGGTGCGCGTCGAGGTAGCCCAGGACGTCGTTCCAGACCGTCGGCACGCCGCCGGACACGGTCGGCCGCGCGGCGGTCATGAACCGGACGAGGGGCTCGGCCTGCAGCCAGCGGTCGGGCATGACGAGCGACGCGCCCGCCATGAGCGCGGCATACGGCAGCCCCCAGGCGTTCGCGTGGAACATGGGGACGACCGGCAGCACCCGGTCGTCCCAGGTGAGGCTCGCATTGGTGCCCATGCAGACCGCCATCGAGTGCAGGTAGGCCGAGCGGTGGCTGTAGACGACGCCCTTCGGGTTGCCGGTCGTGCCGCTCGTGTAGCACATGGCGGCGGCGTCCCGCTCGTCCGGCTCGGGCCAGTCGAAGGTCGTCGGCTGCCCGGCCAGCGCGTCCTCGTAGAGCCCGACCCGCTTGCCGGAGGCCCGCAGCGCGTCGAGGTCGGCGTCGGCGGCGTCCGGGCCCGCCACCAGGACGTGCCGGACCGTCGTCAGGGTCGGCAGGAGCGGGGTGAACAGGGGGACGAGGGAGTCGTCGACGATGACCACCCGGTCGTCGGCGTGACCCGCGATGTAGGTCAGCTGGTCGGGCGCGAGACGCAGGTTCAGGGTGTGCAGGACCGCGCCCATCGACGGGACGGCCAGGTAGGCCTCGAGGTGCTCGGCGTTGTTCCACTGGAAGGTGGCGACCCGCTGGTCGCCGTCGACCCCCAGCTCGCGCAGGGCGTTCGCGAGCTGTGCGGCCCGCTGGCCGAGCTCGGCATACGACCTGCTCCGTACGCCGTCGGCGGTGGCGGTCACCACCTCGGAGTCGCCGTGCACCGTCGTGCCGTGGCGCATCACCATGCCGATGGTGAGGGGGATGTCCTGCATCGTGCTGCGCATCTCCACCGTCCTTGCTCCCGGGCCCACCCGCGTCGGCGGCTCGCTCCGGCCAATCTAGACTCGTTGCCCGTGCGCCTCAGTGTGTTTCGGACCCTCCTCGTGGACGAGTTCGGGGAGGGGTACGCCGCGACGCTGACCCGTACCCAGCACCTCACCTCCCTCGACGGCCGGACCGCCGACGAGGCGATCGAGGCCGGCATCCCGCCGCGCACCGTCTGGCTGGCCCTCTGCGACGCGATGGACGTCCCTGAGTCGCGACGCCTCGGGCACGACGTCCGGCCGCACCGGTGAGCACACCCCGGTCGCGGCTGGTCCTGGCCCCCATGGCGGGCGGCCCGACGACGGTCCCGCTCGTCGCCGAGGTCGCGCGGGCCGGCGGCTTCGGCTTCCTCGCGGCCGGGTACCTGGGCGTGGAGGACCTGGCCGGCCGCATCGACGCACTGCGAGCCGTGAGCGCAGAACCCTTCGGTGTCAACGTCTTCGTCCCCTCACCCGACAGCCCCGCCATCCTGCAGGCTGCCCGTGACTACGCCGTCCGCCTCGCCCCGATGGCCGAGCTGGCGGGTGTCGAGCTGGGGCAGCCGCGGTGGGACGACGACGCGTACGCCGCCAAGGTCGACCTGCTCGTCCAGGCGCGCCCCAGCGTGGTCTCGTTCACCTTCGGCTGGCCGTCCCTGGACGACGTCGGTCGGCTGCACGCGGCCGGCGTCGAGGTGTGGGTGACGCTGAACGACCCGGGGGAGGTCGCCTGGGCGACCGAGCTGGGAGTCGACGGCATCGTGGCCCAAGGTTGGCAGGCCGGTGGGCACCGCGGCGGGCCGGTGGACAACCGGCACGGGCTGCCGACCCGTGACCTCGTCAACGCGGTCAAGGTGCTGCGGGCCACGGGGACCCACCTCGTGGCGACCGGCGGCGCGATGACGGCGACCGACGTCGAGGCCCTCCTCGGCGCGGGTGCCGACGCGGTCGCCTGCGGCACCGCGTTCCTGCGGGCCGAGGAGGCCGGCACGGCCGACGTGCACCGGCACGCGCTCACCCACCGGGCGGACACGGTCGTCACGCGTACCTTCACCGGCCGTTCGGCGCGGGCCCTGCGCACCTCCTGGACCGACCTGCACTCCGACCGGGCGCCCTCGGCCTACCCGCACGTCCACCACGTCACCGCGCCGCTGCGGGCGTTCGGCAGGGCCAGCGGGCAACCCGAGCTCGTCCCGCTGTGGGCCGGGACCGGGCACGCCCGGGTGCCCAGCGGCCCGGCATACGACATCGCCCGCGGGCTCCTGGCGGACCTCGTCTGACACCGCGCCCCACCGCGGCGTCCCTCCCACCTGCGCGTCTCTCCCACCTGGCCGCCTCCCCACCTGGCCGCCCCCCACACGAGTCCCTGCTGGCCGCTGCTCGGGAAATCCGGTGGGGTGAGGTCGCTGCCGTTCGGTACCGTCGTCCGGGTGACCGCGAACGGCTCAGCGACGCCCGCTGAGCGCCCGACCCGGCGTCGGCCCGCACCGACGAGCGGTCCGATCCTGCTGGCCCGTGGGCTGCGCAAGACGTTCGGGGAGTTCACCGCCGTCGACGGGATCGACGTCGAGGTGCAGGCGGGGGAGTCCTTCGGCTTCCTCGGCCCCAACGGTGCCGGGAAGTCCTCCACGATGCGGATGGTCGGCGCCGTCTCCCCGGTCAGCGGTGGCGAGCTGCGCATCTTCGGCCTCGACCCGGCCAGCGACGGCCCGGCCATCCGGGCCCGGCTCGGTGTCTGCCCGCAGACCGACAACCTCGACGACGAGCTCACCGTCGAGGAGAACCTGTGGATCTACGGGCGCTACTTCGGCCTGAGCAGGGCCCAGGTCCGGGAGCGGGCCGCCGAGCTGCTCGAGTTCGCCCAGCTGACCGACCGGGCCGGGGACAAGGTCGAGCCGCTGTCCGGAGGCATGAAGCGCCGGCTCACCATCGCCCGCTCGCTCATCAACAACCCCGAGCTGCTCCTCCTCGACGAGCCCACGACGGGTCTGGACCCCCAGGCGCGGCACGTGCTCTGGGACCGGCTGTTCCGGTTGAAGCGCTCCGGGGTCACCCTGGTCATCACGACGCACTACATGGACGAGGCCGAGCAGCTGTGCGACCGCCTCGTCGTCATGGACCACGGGCGGATCGTCGCCGAGGGCAGCCCGCGCGACCTGATCGCCCGCTACTCCACCCGGGAGGTGCTCGAGCTGCGCTTCGACGCCGACGACCAGGCCGCACCCGCCGCGGCCCTGGCCGGCGTCGGCGAGCGGCTCGAGGTGCTACCGGACCGGCTGCTGCTCTACGCCCACGACGGCGACGCGGCGCTCTCCGCCGCGTCCGCACGCGGCATCCGACCGCTGTCCGCGCTCGTGCGCCGGTCCACGCTCGAGGACGTCTTCCTCCACCTCACCGGCCGTACCCTCGTCGACTGAGATGACCTCGACGAGCACCCCGTATGCCGGGCGCGAGGCTCCCGGCCCGCGGCCCCCGCTCGCGCGCGGGGAGCGGATGGGTTCGGTCGTGGCCTACTTCGTCGACGTCTACCGGCGGGTCTGGCGCGGGTCGATCATCGGCCGGTTCCTGTCCCCGCTCATGTTCCTGCTGTCCATGGGGCTCGGCCTCGGCACCCTCGTCGACCGCTCGTCCGGTGGCGTCGACGGGCACACCTACCTGCACTTCGTCGTTCCGGCCATCATCGCCACCCAGGCGATGTGGGTGGCGCTGGGGGAGTCGACCTACCAGGTGCGCAGCTACTTCAAGTACAACCGCATGTACGACGCCATGCTCGCCACGCCGCTGTCGGTGACCGACGTGCTCGTCGGTCACCTGCTCACCGTGGCGGCGCACCTCACCGTCGCCACGGTGGTGTTCGTCGCCGTCGCCGCCCTGTTCGGTGGGTTCGCCTCGTGGACGGTCCTGCTCGCCGTCCCGGTCGCGGTGCTCACCGGTCTGGCCTTCGCCGTCCCGATCTTCGGGTTCTCCTCGCGCAGCGACGGCGACGACGGCTTCAACATCCTCTTCCGGCTCGTCATCACCCCGCTCATGCTGTTCTCCGGCACGTTCTTCCCGGTCAGCCAGCTGCCCCTCGTGCTGCAGCCGGTGGCGTGGGCCACGCCGCTCTGGCACGGGGTCGAGCTGAGCCGCGCCGCGGCATACGGGCGGACCGACCTGTGGCCGTGCCTGGGTCACCTCGCCGTGCTGCTCGTCTTCGTCGGGGCGGGCTGGGTCTACACCCTGCGCGGCTACACCAAGGCGCTGGTCCGGTGAGCGCGCCGCCGCTGCCGGCCGTGTCCCGGGTCACCCGCGCGCTGCCGATCCCGGCGGGCGCCGGTCTGGCCCGGATGGTCGTCCTGCGCAACGTGACCAGCTTCCGGCACGGGTGGATCGCCCTCATCTCGGGCTTCTTCGAGCCGGTTCTCTACCTGTTCTCCCTCGGGGTGGGGGTGGGTGCGCTCGTCCCGAGCGTCACCACCGACCGGGGCTCGGTCGTCACGTATGCCGCGTTCGTCGCCCCTGCGCTGCTGGCGGCCTCGGCGATGAACGGGGCGGTGTTCGACTCGACCTTCAACGTGTTCTTCAAGCTGCGCTACGCCAAGCTCTACGACGGGATGCTCGCCACACCCCTCGGCCCGCGCGACGTGGCGGTCGGGGAGATCGCGTGGTCGCTCGGGCGGGGCGGGATCTACAGCGGCCTGTTCCTCCTCGTCGCCGTGCTCGCCGGACTGGTCCACTCGTGGTGGTCGCTGCTGGGCCTGCCGGCCGCGGTCTTCATCGCCTTCGCGTTCGCGGCCGTGGGGATGTTCGCGACGACGTTCATGACCTCGTGGGTGCACTTCGAGTACGTGACCCTGGCGATCCAGCCGATGTTCCTCTTCTCGGCGACCTTCTTCCCGTTGTCGACCTATCCCGGCCTGCTCCAGTGGCTCGTCCGGCTCACGCCGCTCTACCACGGGGTGGCGCTGGAGCGGGGGCTGCTGCTCGGCGAGGTCGGTGCCGGGCTGCTCTGGCACGTCGGCTACCTGCTGGCCCTCGGTCTGGTCGGCGTCCTCGGCGCCGCCCGCCGGATCGAGGGCCTGCTCCTGCGGTGAGACCGACGCTCGGTCGGCACATCCCTCGCGGCTCGGCCGGCGGCTCGGTCGGCGTGTCGGCGCGGCGCGGGCCTCATCGAACAGCTGTCCGGATATGGTTGTCCACAGGTCGATGACAGGCACCAGGTTGTCCCCAACTCCACGGCAGGGGGCGCACGGATGTCGGTGGTCGGTCCTAGCGTCTGACCCAAGGTGCGCGAGAAGTCCGACAGCGCGCGAGGGTCGCCGGTGGGCGCGCTCACGACACGACACGCAAAGGGAGCAGGACATGGCAGCAGCACCGCCCGTCAGCCGCATCGCCGGCGACAAGGACAAGGCCCTCGCCCTGGTCATGGGCCAGGTCGAGAAGCAGTACGGCAAGGGCGCGGTCATGCGCCTCGGCGACGACGTCCGCCCGCCGATCGAGGTGATCCCGACCGGCTCGATCGCCCTCGACGTGGCCCTCGGCATCGGTGGTCTGCCCCGAGGCCGTGTCGTGGAGATCTACGGACCGGAGAGCTCGGGCAAGACGACCGTGGCTCTGCACGCCGTGGCCAGCGCC
>JAICMC010000119.1 GCA_025929465.1 Nostocoides sp. | reverse complement strand
GAGGCCAACCTCGACCGTGGCCGCGGCGCCACGGCCACGGTGCTGGTCCAGACCGGCACGCTGCACGTCGGTGACGCCATCGTCACGGGCTCGGCTTACGGCCGTGTCCGCGCGATGCTCGACGAGCACGGCAACAACCTCACCGAGGCGGGCCCGTCCCGTCCGGTGCAGGTGCTCGGCCTCTCCTCGGTGCCGCGCGCCGGTGACACCTTCGTGGTGGCCCCGGACGACCGCACGGCCCGCCAGATCGCCGAGCGCCGTGAGTCCGCGGACCGCCAGGCCAGCCTGGCCAAGGCGCGCAAGCGGATCTCCCTGGAGGACCTCAACGAGGCGCTCGCGGCCGGCAAGGTCGAGACGCTCAACCTCATCCTCAAGGGCGACGTGTCCGGCTCGGTCGAGGCCCTGGAGGATGCTCTCCTGCAGATCGACGTGGGCGACGACGTGGACCTGCGGATCATCGACCGCGGTGTCGGCGCCATCACGATGAACAACATCAACCTCGCCGTGGCGTCCAACGCGATCATCATCGGCTTCAACGTGCGCGCCGAGGGCCAGAACGCCGACTACGCCGAGCGTGAGGGCGTCGAGATCAACTACTACTCGGTGATCTACCAGGCCATCGAGGAGATCGAGGCGGCACTCAAGGGCATGCTCAAGCCGGAGTTCGAGGAGGTGGAGCTCGGCACCGCCGAGATCCGCGAGATCATCCGCTCCTCCAAGTTCGGCAACATCGCCGGATCGATCGTCCGCTCCGGAGAGATCAGGCGCGGCAACCGGGCCCGGATCACCCGCGAGGGCGTCGTCGTCGCCGAGAACATCGAGATCGCCGGCCTGCGCCGGTTCAAGGACGATGTCACCGAGGTCCGCGACGGGTTCGAGTGCGGCATCAACCTCGGGTCGTTCAACGACCTGCAGCTCGGTGACCTCATCGCCACCTACGAGATGCGGGAGAAGCCCCGCGCCTGACCCCCCCGCCGCGCTTTATCGGGTCACCCGAGAAAGCGCGGGGGTACAGAGTTTGCAACTCTGTATCCCCGGCCTTTATCGGGTCACCCGAGAAAGCGCGGGGGTACAGAGTTTGCAACTCTGTATCCCCGGCCTTTATCGGGTCACCCGATAAAGGCCAGGGGGCAGGATCGCCAACCAATGACGGAGAGATGCCATGGCTGACGCCGCCCGTGCCCGCAAGGTCGCCGACCGGATCAAGGTCCTCGTCGCCGCGAACCTCGAGCCGATCGTCAAGGACCCCGACCTCGGCTTCGTCACGATCACCGACGTCCGGGTGACCGGCGACCTGCAACACGCCTCGGTCTTCTACACGGTCTTCGGCGACGAGGCCCAGCGCGCGCGGACCGCTGCGCTGCTGGAGAAGAACCGGGGCCGGCTCCGCTCGTTCGTCGGCGGCCAGATCCAGATCCGGCTCACCCCGAGCCTGGAGTTCATCGCCGACGCGATCCCGGAGACGGCCGCCCACCTCGAGGAGCTGCTCCAGGTCGCGCGTCAGCACGACGAGCAGGTGGCGGCCACCGCCTCCGGCGCGGCGTATGCCGGGGACGCCGACCCGTACAAGCACTCCGAGGACCCCGATGCGGACGAGCTGGCTGCCGGCGAGCCGGGCGCGGGCGAGCCGGGCGCGGACGAGCCGGCCGACCTACCGGACGACGCCTCGCGGCGATGACCACACCCGGGGATCGTCGGGCCGCCCGGTTGCCCCCGGTCCAGGACGGTCTGCTCGTCGTCGACAAACCCGCCGGGTGGACCAGCCATGACGTGGTGGCCCGCTCACGAGGGATCTGCCGCACCCGCAAGATCGGGCACGCCGGGACCCTGGACCCGATGGCGACCGGTGTGCTCGTCCTCGGAGTCGGCCGGGCCACTCGCCTGCTGACCCACCTCGTGGGCTGCGACAAGACCTACACGGCCACCATCCGCCTCGGACAGTCCACCGTCACCGACGACCGGGAGGGGGAGGTGACGTCGTCGCACGACGCCGGCGGGATCACCCGGGAGCAGCTGGACGCCGTGGTCGCCACCCTCACCGGCGACATCCTGCAACGACCCAGTGCCGTCTCGGCGATCAAGGTCGGCGGAGAGCGGTCCTACGCGCGTGTCCGCGCCGGCGAGCCGGTCGAGCTGGCCGCCCGACCGGTCACGGTGAGCGCCTTCGACGTCGTCGCGGTCGCGGCGGTCCAGCTCGACGCCGTGACGCGCGTGCTCGACGTCGACGTGGTCGTGAGCGTCTCCTCGGGGACCTACGTCCGGGCACTGGCCCGTGACCTGGGCGACGCGCTCGGTGTCGGGGGGCATCTCACGGCCCTGCGCCGGACCCGCGTCGGCCGGTTCACCCTGACCGACGCCCACCGCCTGCAGGACCTCGTGGACGCCGCCGAGACCGGCGCCGACGCCCCGGTCATCCCACTCGCCGACGCTGCGGCCGCGGCGTTCCCGGTGCGGCGGGTCACGCGGGAGGAGGCCGTCGCACTGGGCCACGGGCGGCGGATCGCCCGCGAGGCGGCCCCCCGTGCCGGCGTCGTCGCCGCCATCGGCCCGACGGGCGCCCTGGTCGCTCTCCTCGACGAGTCGGGTGACACGGCACGCACTGCCGTCGTGTTCACCCCGGCAGGTTCGTAGAGTGTGCGACGTGCACCGCTGGACCGATCCCGCCGAGACCCCCGAGGACCTGCGTCCCTGCGTCGTCACCCTCGGCAACTTCGACGGGGTGCACCTGGGCCACCGCGCCGTCCTCACCGCCCTGCTCGATGCCGGCCACGCGCTCGGACTGCCCAGCGTGGCCGTCACCTTCGAACCCCACCCGGTGGCCGTGCTCCATCCCGAGCGCGCTCCGGAGCTCCTGGCGCCGGGGCCGCTTCGTGACGACCTGCTCGCCACGACGGGCATCGACGGGCTGCTCGTCCTCGCCTTCACCCGGGAGTTCGCCGCCCTGACGCCCGAGGAGTTCGTCCAGCAGGTCTTCGTCGACGCGCTCGGCGCCAAGGCGGTGGTGGTCGGCGAGGACACCCGCTTCGGCGTCCGGAACTCCGGCAACGTCGACACCCTGCGAGAGCTGGGCGACCGGTACGGCTTCGAGGTCGTCGCGCTGGCCGACGTGGGTGAGGGACAGCGGTGGTCCTCCAGCGGCATACGGGGTGCGCTGCGCGCCGGGGACGTCGCCGCCGCAGCCGCCGTCCTGGGCCGGCCGCACCGGGTCGTGGGCACCGTCGTCCACGGCCACCACCGCGGCCGCGAGCTCGGCTACCCGACCGCGAACCTGTCCTCCGACACCCAGGGCCTGGTCCCGACCGAGGGGGTGTATGCCGGGTGGCTGACCCGGCTGGACCTTCCCCACGAGGCCATGGACCGGACCCTGCCCGCCGCGGTGTCGATCGGCACCAACCCGACGTTCGACACCCTCGACCGTCGGACGGTGGAGGCCTACGTGCTGGACCGAACCGACCTGGACCTGTATGACGAGCGGGTCATGGTGGAGTTCGTGGAGCACATCCGGCCCACCCTGCGCTTCGAGTCGGTCGAGGAGCTGTGCGCAGCCATGGCGCGCGACGTCGACCGGTGTCGCGACATCCTCTCCAGGATCGTCCCGTCCTGAGCACCACAACGGCTACCCCGTCCGCTGAACGTGTGGCACGATCACCGGCAACACGTCCCCAGCGCCGAGGATGCCGGTATGCCGCTCCAGATGTCCACCCTCCACGACCGCTCCGCCGAGACCTACGACGCCGGCCGCCTGGACAACCGGGCCCCGAGCGTCGCCCACCTCTTCCGCGACCGGGTCGCCCTGTCCGCGGACAAGCTGGCCTTCAGGTACGCCACCGTCGCTGCCGACGGCGACACCTGGCACGACGTGACGTGGGCCCAGGCCAAGGATCACGTCTACGCGCTGGCCGCCGGCCTGATCACCCTCGGCATCCAGCCCGAGCAGCGGGTGGCCCTGGCCTCCGGCACGCGCTACGAGTGGGCGCTGGCCGACCTGGCGACGATGTGCGCCGGGGGCGCCACCACCACCATCTACCCGACGACCATCTCCGAGGACGTCGCCTTCATCCTCGGCGACTCCGACTCCCGGCTCGTCTTCGCCGAGAACGCCGCCCAGGTGGCCAAGATCCGGGCGATCAAGGACCAGGCCCCGGGCGTCGCCAAGGTCGTCGTCCTGGAGGGTGAGGGTGACGGCGACTGGGTGATGTCGCTCGCGGACCTGGAGGCACTGGGTCGCGCGGCCCTGGCCCAGGACGCCTCCCTGGTCGACACCCGGATCGACACGATCCGGCCCGAGCAGCTGGCCACCCTCATCTACACCTCCGGGACGACCGGGCGCCCCAAGGGAGTGCGGCTGCTGCACCGGACCTGGACCTACCAGGCGGTCTCCAACGGCCTGCTCGACATCATCCGTGAGGACGACCTCCAGTACCTGTGGCTGCCGCTCTCCCACGTCTTCGGCAAGCAGCTGCTCACGATCAACCTCGGCATCGGCTTCGCGACGGCCATCGACGGCCGGATCGACAAGATCGTCCCCAACCTGGCCGTGGTCCGCCCCACCTTCATGGGCGCCGCACCGCGGATCTTCGAGAAGGCGTATGCCGGCGTGAACCTGCTCATGCAGACCGAGGGCGGCGTCAAGCTCACGCTCTTCCACTGGGCCACCAAGGTGGGCGGTCGGGTCGCCGAGCTCGCCGAGCAGGGGAAGAAGCCCTCCGCCGTGCTCGCCTTGCAGTTCGCCGTCGCCGACAAGCTGGTCCTCTCCAAGATCCGGGAGCGGTTCGGGGGGCGGATCCGGTTCTTCATCTCCGGCTCGGCGGCGCTCAACCAGGACATCGCCCGCTGGTTCTACGCGGTGGGGCTGCCGGTGGCGGAGGGGTACGGGCTCACCGAGTCCAGCTCGGCGGCCTGCGTCAACCGGGTCACGGCGTTCAAGGTCGGCACGGTGGGCTGGCCGATCCCCGGTCTGGAGGTCGACATCGCCGACGACGGAGAGGTCCTCATCCGTGGTGAGGGGGTCATGGACGGCTACCACAACAACGAGGAGGCGACGGCTGAGGCGCTGGACGCCGATGGCTGGTTCCACACCGGTGACATCGGGGAGATCGACGAGCGAGGCTTCCTGCGGATCACCGACCGGAAGAAGGACCTGTTCAAGACCAGCGGCGGCAAGTACGTTGCCCCCTCGGCGATCGAGTCGACCTTCAAGGGACTGTGCCCGCTCGTGTCCCAGCTGGTCGTCCACGGCAACGGCCGGAACTTCGTCTCGGCCCTGGTCACCCTCGACCCGGACGCGATCGTGCCCTGGGCCGCTGCCCACGGGATGTCCGGGCGGTCGTATGCCGAGATCGCCACCTCAGCGCCGATGCACGAGGCCATCTCGGGCTACATCGACCAGCTCAACGCGACGCTCAACCGCTGGGAGACGATCAAGAAGTTCACCATCCTTGACCACGAGCTCACCGTCGAGGCCGGTGAGCTGACCCCCAGCCTGAAGCTCAAGCGCAAGGTCGTCTCAGACAAGTTCCAGGACCTGCTGGACGCGCACTACGCCGGCTGAGCGGCCTCCAGCACCCTTCCAGCGACCGCCCAGCCGACGCGCAGACAGGCGGGTGATGCTCGGTGTATGCCGTTGCTGGGTTGGCCGCTCATGGTGGTCCTGGGGGTCGTGCTCGTCACCGCGATGGCCGGCCTGGTCGCCGGCTGGGGCCGGGTCCGCGGGGGTCGGACCTCGCGGGTGGCCCAACGGGTCGGGCTGCTGTCCATGGTGCAGGTCAGCACGCTGCTGCTCGTCGCGGCAGGGTTGAACAACTACGGGTACTTCTACGGGTCCTGGAGCGACCTGTTCGGCAACGGGGCGCGTCAGGACAACGTCGTCGCCGCGGTGGCAGAGCCGGCCCATGGACCTCGTTCGTCCGCTGCCTCCAAGGGCGTCGCGCGAGTCCGACTGGACGCTGTCCCGATCAACTGGTCCACCCCGGGGCAGTATGCGACGCGCGGTGAGGTGTTGCGGGTGGTCGTGCCCGGACCGCGAGCGGCCATCACGGCCCCCGCCTATGTCTACCTCCCTCCGCAGTACTTCCTGCGGATCAACAAGCACCGTCTTTTCCCCGGGGTGGAAGTGCTCACCGGCTACCCGGGCTACGCCCTCGGTCTGGTCAACCGCCTCGACGACCCCCAGGTGCTCCTGAACGCCATGGCTGCTCACACGGCCGGGCCGATGATCCTGGTCATGATCGACCCGGCCGTGGCTCCGCCGCGGGACACCGAGTGCACCAACGTCCCGGCCGGTCCACAGACGCTCACCTACCTGGCCCAGGACGTGCCGACCTACCTCGCCGGGCTCTTCCGGATCCGGCCCCTGGGCTGGGGTGCGATGGGTGACTCGACCGGAGGCTACTGCGCCACCAAGATTGCCCTGACGACGTCCAACGTGTTCAGTGCCGTCGTGTCACTCTCCGGCTACTACCACGCGATCTCCGATGCGACCACCGGCTCGTTGTGGGGTCGCTCCACCGTCCTGGAGGACCTGAACAGCCCCGACTGGCTGCTGCAGCACCAGCCGCCTCCACCGGTGGCGATCCTGGCGACGATCGGGTCGGACGAGCGAGGCGCCGAGGGAGTGGTCGACACCCACAGGTTCCTTGCCCTCGTCCGGGCGCCGATGACCGCACAGGAGGTCGTCGTGGCCGGAGGCGGGCACAACTTCTCGGACTGGTCGCGCGTCCTGCCGCGGGCGATGGCCTTCCTCTGGCTGCACCTGCGCGCGTGACCCGTCGGGGTCGGCGGACCGGTCAGGGCGTGGCGGCGAGCAGCACGCGGGTGATGAGCGCCTCCCCGGCGGCGTTGGGATGGTCACCGTCGGCGCCGAGCAGGCCGGTCGGGTCCTTGTCCCCGGACCCCTCGAACGGGGTGTACAGGTCCACGTAGGTGTCCTGGTGTGCGGCAGCCTGGCCCGCGATGGTCGTGTTCAGCGCCCGCGTCACCCGGTCCGACCAGTCGCCGAAGGCGTCGCCGTGCCGCTGGCGACCCACGTCACCGTCCTCGAAGACGTTCCAGTAGCCGGTGACGAGGACCATGCCACCGGGCGCCCCCTCGTCCCCGATGGCGTCCAGGACGTGCCCGACGGCACGGCCCACGGCGGTGGCGGCGGCCGTACCGCACGCGGTGTCGCAGCGTCCTGCCGACCACCGGGAGACGAGCGGGGTGAGGTCGTTGGCGCCGATCGTCACGATGACGGTGGTGGCGCGGGCGAGGTCGGCGCGCAGTCCGCCAGCATCGAGGGCGGCCGCGAGCTGGGCGGCCGTCTGCCCGTTGACGCCCTGGTTGTCGGCCTGGGCCGGTCCGCCCTGGGATGCGGGCAGTCGCGCGGCATACGCCGTGACGAAGTCCGTGCACCCGCAGTTCAGGCCGGTCGTCACCGAGTCGCCGAGCCCGAGCACGACCCGGTGAGCCGCGGGGGTTGGCGTCACCGGGCGCGGAGCCGGGTGGGCGCTACTCGCGCTCGTCACAGGCGGGGACGCCGACGTGGGGTCGGAGCCGGCGCCGGCGGCCGACGAGCAGGCGGCGAGGGTCAGGGCGCCGAGGCACAGGCCGAGGCGGGCAGCGGGTCGACGCACGCGGAACACCGTAGGGACCACGGCTGGGCACTGTCTGGGAGCGGTCAGGGGCCCTGGACGAGCGGCACGAAGCGGTACCAGCCGTGCCGCTCCACCTCATGCCCCGTGCTCGTGCGGGTGACCCGCACCATCCGGCCCCGCACCGGCAGGACGAGGACTCCACCGACGAGGAGCTGGTCGACGAGTGCGTTGGGCAGCTCGCGCGCCTCGGCGGAGCACAGGATGCGGTCGAAAGGGCCAGCGTCCGGGGCGCCCAGACGGTTCTCGTCGGCCGTCACGATCGTGGCCCAGGGCAGCTGGGCAGCCTGCAGGTTGGCCGCGCCGAATGCCGCGATGTCGGGCAGCCGCTCCACCCCGAGAACCCGGCCGGCCGGCCCGACGAGATGGGCGAGCAGGGCGGTCGTCCAACCCGAGCCGGCGCCGACGTCCAGGACCCGGTGACCTGGACGGGTGTCCAGCAGGACGAGCATGTCGACCACGGTTCGCGGTTGGGAGTTCGTCTGGCCGTGGCCGATGGGGAGCGGGCCGTCGTGGTCGGCCCGGTCCCGGTCCTCGTGGCGCAGGAAGCCCGCCCTCGGCACCGACTGCATGGCCACGCGGACCCGTGCCTCGGCCGCACTGTCGCCCATGGTCCCAGTGTGCCCGGATTCGGTCGAGCGGACCGGCGCGCATACCCTTGGGGGATGCTCGGTGAGTCCCTCTTCGCTGTCCTCGAGCCGTTGCTCGAGAAGGTGAGCAAGCCCATCCAGTACGTCGGGGGCGAGCTCAACTCGACGGTCAAGGCCTGGGACGTCGCCGGGGAAGGCACGGTGCGGTGGGCGCTCATGTACCCCGACGCCTACGAGGTCGGCGTTCCCAACCAGGGCGTCATGATCCTCTACGAGGTGCTCAACGAGCGGCCTGACGTTCTCGCCGAGCGGTCGTATGCCGTGTGGCCGGACCTGGAGAGCCTGATGCGCGAGCACGGGGTGCCGCAGTTCACCGTCGACGGGCACCGGCCGGTGCGCGACTTCGACGTGTTCGGCTTCTCCTTCTCGACCGAGCTGGGCTACACCAACATGCTCAACGCCCTCGACCTCGGCGGGATCCCCCTGCACGCCGCCGACCGGACCGAGGCGGACCCGATCGTCGTCGCGGGCGGGCACGCGTCGTTCAACCCCGAACCGATCGCCGACTTCATCGACGCCGCCATCATCGGCGACGGCGAGGAGGCGGTGCTCATGGTCACCGACCACATCGTCGCGTGGAAGCGCGAAGGTATGCCGGGTGGCCGGCACGAGCTGCTGCTCCGCCTCGCGCGGACCGGCGGGGTCTACGTCCCGGCCTTCTACGACGTCTCCTACCTGCCCGACGGGCGGATCCAGCGGGTCGCCCCGTCGCCGTCGGTGTCGGGAGTGCCGTGGCGGGTGGCCAAGCACACCGTCATGGACCTGGACGCCGGGCCCTATCCGACGCAGCCGCTCGTCCCGCTCGCCGAGTGGGTGCACGAACGGATGTCGGTGGAGATCTTCCGCGGGTGCACCCGCGGCTGCCGGTTCT
>JAICMC010000107.1 GCA_025929465.1 Nostocoides sp. | reverse complement strand
GGTGCTGGCGTTCGAGGCCCAGGAGCTGCACCGGATCGTCGACCTGATGCGCGACCTGCGGGCCTCGCGAGCCCGGCTGCACGTGCGTGAGGAGATCCCGTTCTTCACCGGCCCTCGCGTCGACCTCCGCACCCTGGTGGCCGCCCTCCGCTGACGGCACCTCTTCGCCGCGCGCCCGCGCGCTTTATCGGGTCACCCGATAAGTGCGACCGCGACGGAGTAGGAAACCCTGTTCACGTCGACGAAGTCGGGTGAAGCCGGATCGGTCGGGTTGTCCACACCCGTGCAGGTCGAGTCCGCTCGTCCACAGCCGGCCGTATGCCGCGTGCAGGCCCAGCGCTTCAGCTCCAGGCTGTGCCCATGGACACGATCGTGGCGGACCTTCTTCAGCTCGGCGATGGGATGTTCACGACCACATCGGCTCGCACCGCCGGGCTGACCGGCTACGAGCTGAACCGCGCGGTGCGGCGCAAGGTCGTTCGGCGCCTGACGAGGGGTGTCTACGGCACGCCCGCAGATCCAGCCTCGACGGCCGCAGACGAGCACCGGCTGATGTGCAGGGCAGCCCGGTTGCTCCATTCCGACGCGGTGCTGACCGGCATCAGCGCCGTGCTGGCGCATGGGCTACCGGTGCTGCAGGAGTCCCTCAAGAGGGTCGACATCGAGCGTCCTGTGAGGCAGGAGGTGCTGACCTCCTGCCTGCGTATCCGGCCCCTGCGGTGGCCGCAGTCCGAGCATGGGACCACGTGGCGACAGATCCCTCTCGTCGGACTCGACTCGGCGATCATCCAGGCAACCCTGGACTTCGGTGTTCTCCCGGGCGTCGTCGCCGCCGACGCTGCCGTTCACGAAGGACGCCTCACCCTCGATGAGGTGAAGACCTGGCCGGACAAGGTGCTCGGCTGGCCCGGCTCCGGTCGGGTCCGGGCGATGTGTCCGCTCGTCGACGGCTCCAGCGAGTCACCGGGGGAGTCGCTGGTGCGGGTCCACCTGGCCCTCGGGGGAATCGACCTCGTCCCACAGGTGGACATCCACGACTCGCGAGGACTCATCGGTCGCGTCGACTTCCTGGTGCGCGGCCGGATGGTCGTCCTTGAGTTCGACGGAAAGGTCAAGTTCGCCAGCGGCGACCCATCCGTGCTGTGGCGCGAGAAGCGCCGCGAGGACCGGCTGCGCGCCCTCGGCTACGTCGTCATCAGGATCGTCTGGGCCGACCTCATGCAACCGGCAGCCCTGCTGGCCCGCGTCCGGGCCGTCGTCAACGCAGCCGCCTGAGCGCGACGCTGCCTCCACCCGACAAGCTCGACCCCTACAGGCTTCGCAACCCGGTATCTCTTGCGTTTATCGGGTCACCCGATAAACGCAAGAGACCGCGGGGGGAGTCAGGCGGGCTCGGGGCGCAGGGTGAGGCTGACCGAGTTGATGCAGTAGCGCTGGTCGGTCGGGGTGTCGTAGCCCTCGCCCTCGAAGACGTGGCCCAGGTGCCCGTCGCAGCTGGCGCAGCGCACCTCCACCCGCTTCATGCCGAAGCTGCTGTCCTCGATGTAGCGCACCGACTCCCCGGCCAGTGGTGCATAGAAGGAGGGCCAGCCGCAGTGGCTCCCGAACTTCTCCCTGGACGTGAACAGCTCGGCACCGCACGCCCTGCAGGCATAGACGCCCGCGGTGGTCGTGTCGGTGTACTCGCCGGTGAACGCGGGCTCGGTCCCGCCCTTGCGCAGGACGTCGAACTCGGCCTTGGACAGCCGCTCGCGCCACTCGGCGTCGCTCAGCTGGGGGGCATTGGGCACAGGCGTGGACTGGGTGTCGCTCATGTACTGATCATCGTCCACGGGCCGCGATTCATTCCCGCCCGCCCGGTGACGCAGTTCTTACGCGTATGCCGGTGCCTGCCCTTGCCCGTGCTGTCGACCGGTTCATCGGGGTACCGGGTTGCCGGCGGGATAGCCTGCCGGGGTGGCCGACGCGTTGACGATCGAGGTGCCCGGGCCGGACGGCGACAGGACGGTCCGGGTGTCCAGCCCGGACCGGGTGCTGTGGCCGGCGACTGATGCCGGCCCGGAGATCACCAAGGGCGACCTCGCGGCATACGTCGTCACGGTCGGCGAGCCGCTCCTGCGGGCGATCGGCGACCGGCCGGTGACCCTCCAGCGGTTCCCCGAGGGGATCGACGGCGAGGAGTTCTGGTCCAAGAACCCGCCCAAGGGGGCGCCCGACTTCGTCCGGACCGTCAGCTGCCGGTACCCCAGTGGTCGCCGCCACCCGCAGCTGGTCGTCGACGAGGTCGCCAGCGCCGTCTGGGCCGTCCAGATGAACACCATCACCTTCCACCCCTGGCCGGTCCGGACCGCCGACAACGACAACCCCGACGAGCTGCGTATCGACCTGGACCCCCAGCCCGGGCGCAGCTTCGCCGACTCGGTGGAGGCGGCGTTCGGGCTCCGGGAGGTGCTGAGCGACATCGGCCTGACCGGCTGGCCCAAGACGAGCGGCAACCGGGGCGTGCACGTCTACGTCCGGGTCCGGCCGACCCACGAGTTCCTCGATGTGCGGCACGGGGTGATCGGCATCGCCCGCGAGCTCGAGCGCCGGTTGCCGGACCTGGTGACCACCGCGTGGTGGAAGGAGGAGCGCGGTGAGAAGGTGTTCGTCGACTTCAACCAGGCCTGCCGCGACCGCACCATCGCCTCCGCGTACAGCCCGCGCCCGCTGCCCGGCGCCCCCGTCTCGACCCCCGTGAGCTGGGAGGAGCTGCGCGACGTCGATCCCACGAGGTTCACCATCCTCACCGTGCCCGAGCTGGTCGCCGACCGTGGGGACGCGTGGCAGGGGATCGACGAGGCCGCCGGAGACGTGGCCGGGGCTGTCGCACTGTGGGACGAGGACGTCCGCGAGCGCGGCCTCGGCGAGCTCAACTTCCCGCCCGACTACCCCAAGATGCCTGGGGAGCCGCCGCGCGTGCAGCCGAGCAAGCGGCGAGCGGACAAGACCGACGAGGAGTACCTGCCGCCCAAGACGGAGCGCGACGCGGCGTGGAACCTGCCGGTCGTGCCGCCGGTCTCGCCGATGCTCGCCAAGGCGGTCAAGGGCTTCCCGACGACCGAGGTGTCCTTCGAGCCCAAGTGGGACGGCTTCCGCTCGGTCGTCTTCCGCTCCGGCGACCAGGTCGAGATCGGCAGCCGCAACGAGAAGCCGATGACCCGCTACTTCCCCGAGATCGTCGATGCGGTCAAGGCCGAGCTGCCCGACCGGATCGTCCTCGACGGCGAGATCATCCTCGTGCGCCCCGGGGAGGACCGGCTCGACTTCGAGCTGCTCCAGCAGCGGATCCACCCTGCGGCGAGCCGGGTCACCCGGCTCGCCGCCGAGACCCCGGCCAGCTTCGTGGCCTTCGACCTGCTGGCGCTCGGCGACGAGGACTTCACCGGCCGGCCGTTCCGCGAGCGCCGGGCCGTGCTGGAGGAGGCGCTGCGCGGCGTCCGGGCGCCCATCCACCTCACCCCGGCGACGAGCGAGCGAGCCGTCGCCCAGCGCTGGTTCGAGGAGTTCGAGGGGGCTGGGCTCGACGGGGTCGTCGCCAAGCCGCTCGACGGGGTCTACGAGCAGGACAAGCGGGTCATGTTCAAGATCAAGCACGAACGCACGGCGGACTGCGTCGTCGCCGGCTACCGGACCCACAAGAGCGGGGAGGACCTGATCGGGTCGATCCTGCTCGGGCTGTATGCCGCGGACGGCCAGCTGCACAGCGTCGGCGTCATCGGTGCCTTCCCGATGGCCCGGCGCAGGGAGCTCCTGACGGAGCTGCAGCCCCTCGTCACCGACTTCGCCGACCATCCCTGGGCCTGGGCGGCCCAGGAGCAGGCGACCCGTACGCCGACGAGTGGGGCCGGGAGCCGTTGGAACGCGGGCAAGGACCTGTCCTTCACGCCGCTGCGACCCGAGCGTGTGGTCGAGGTGCGCTACGACCACATGGAGGGCACACGGTTCCGGCACACCGCGCAGTTCGTCCGCTGGCGCGCGGACCGGACGCCGCGCTCCTGCACCTATGACCAGCTGGCGGAGCCGGTCTCCTACGACCTGGCCGACGTCCTGGCCCCCCAGGAGGGTTCCACGCCATGAGCTCCGCGCGTCGCAAGGTCGCCGTCGGGACCGGTGCCGCCCTCGGCGGCGCCGCCGCCGTGAGTGGGGTCGGGGCTGTCGCGGGCGCGGCGTTCTTCGCGCGCCGGGTCCTCACGCCGGACCGCCGCCGCCCCGACGACGTCCTGGTCACCGAGGTCGGGGACGGCTGGGTCGAGCTGACCCGCACGCCGGAGACGGTCGTCCCCGGGCGTTACGGCCTGTGGCTCGACCGGAGCCGGGGTCATGCCCGGCTGGGTGAGCCGGTCAACGGACCAGTGGGCGGCACCATCCGGCGCGCCGTCCTGGGCATCGACGGGGGTCGGTTGCGTCCCGGTCCGGCCAGGTGGAACGGCTACTTCTACGGCGTCGACCCGTATGCCGCGCTCGGCCGGCCGTTCCGGGAGGTCACCTTCCCCACCGACCTCGGGCCGATGCCGGCCTGGCGGCTGGATCCGGACGACGGCGCGACGGGGGAGTGGGCGGTGCTCGTCCACGGGCGCGGAGCCACCCGCCACGAATGCCTGCGGGCCGTCGAACCGTTGCTGGCCAACGGGTTCGTCGTGCTGATCCCCGCCTACCGCAACGACGACGACGCCCCTGCGGGACCCGACGGACGCTACAACCTCGGCCTGTCGGAGTGGCGCGACGTCGAGAGTGCCGTCGCGTACGCCGCCGGGGAAGGGGCGAGCGCCGCCGTCGTCGGCGGGTGGTCCATGGGTGGGGCGATCACCTTGCAGTTCCTCAGCCAGTCACCGTTCGCCGCCCTGGTCCGGGCCGCCTTCCTCGACGCGCCGGTCATCGACTGGGCGGACGTGCTCGGTCACCACGCCCGGCTCAACCATGTCCCGTCCTCGGTCGGCCGGCTGGCCAGCACCTTCATGGGCCGTCGCTGGGGCAAGCGGATCGTCGGGGTCCACGACGTGCTCGACGTCGCGCGCACGGACTGGGTGGCCCGCGCCGAGGAGATCGCCCACCCGCTGCTCATCGTCCACTCGGTGGATGACGAGTTCGTCCCCTCCGGCCCGAGCGAACGGCTGGCTCTGGCCCGTCCGGACCTGGTGACCATGCCGCGGTGGACGACGGCACGGCATACCAAGGAGTGGAACACCGACCCGGCCCGCTGGGAGGCTCAGCTCAGCGCGTTCGTCGCGGGCCGCGGGCTGCACGCGGACCGCTGACCCGCGCCCCCTTCAGGAGCGGTCCACCGCCCACAGGCCCAGCAGCGCGCCGTCGGCCTCGCACAGGTGGCGGCCGGTGAGGGCGACGCCCAGCCCGGGTCCGTTGGTGATCCGGGTGTGGTCCCCGCCGACGAGGGAGGGCACGAGGGTCAGGGCGACCTCGTCGACGACGTCGGCCCCGAGCAGGCCGGAGAACAGGGTGGGTCCGCCCTCTGCGAGGATCCGCCGGATACCCTGCGCCCGCAGCCTCGCCACCGAGGCGGTGAGGTCGACGGCGGTCTCGCCGATGGTCCACACGTTGTCCTCGCCGAGTGCGACGCGGGCCTGGTCCAGCCGCTCGCCCGACGCCGCGGCGCAGGTGATCAACACGGCCGGTCCGTCCCCGTCGCGCTTGTCCCGTATGCCGTCCGGGAGACGGCCGGAGTTGGACACGACGACCATGGTGGGCGGGTCGCCGTCGACCCGCGTGGCGCGCCGGTAGCCCTCGGCCCGTGCGGTCCCGGCGCCGACGAGCACGGCGTCGGCGAGGCGCCGCTGGAGGCCGAAGACGTGGGTGTCGGCGGGGGTGTTGATCGACCCGCTGCGGCGGTCGGGCCCGGTCCCGGCGCCGTCGAGGGTGCTGACGAAGTTGGCCCGCAGGATCGGGCCGCTGCCGAACCGGTAGAGGTCGGCGAGGGCGTCCTCGTCGAGGTCGGACGGTGGCCGGGAGTCGGCGTGCCAGAGCAGGCGCATGCCCTCGATGCTGCCATGCGCCGTGCAAGGATGCGCAGATGGGCAAGAAGAGCAGGAAGAGCAAGTCGCAGGCCAAGAGCTTCTCCGACGTCCTGCGGGTCAGGCCGGGCTTCAGCCTCGCCGACATCGACCCGGACTCCACGCCCGGCAGCGACAAGGGCAGGAAGGCGGCGAAGAAGGCGGTCCCCGACCACCAGGCCCGCCTTGCCGACCTCCAGGAGCGGCTGTACGCGCAGTCCCGTGAGGGCGGCACCCGGGCACTGCTGATCGTCGTGCAGGGCATGGACACCTCCGGCAAGGGCGGGATCATGCGCCACGTCGTCGGCATGCTCGACCCGCAGGGGGTCCACTACACAGCGTTCAAGGCCCCCAGCAGGCAGGAGAAGCGGCACGACTTCCTGTGGCGGATCGGCAACGCCCTGCCCGAGCCGGGACAGGTCGGAGTGTTCGACCGCTCCCAGTACGAGGACGTCCTCATCGTCCGCGTGCACGATCTCGTCCCGCAGGACGTGTGGGCGACGCGCTACGACCAGATCAACGCGTTCGAGTCGACGGTCGCGGCGAGCGGGACGACCATCGTCAAGGTCATGCTGCACATCTCCGCCGAGGAGCAGAAGTCCCGCCTGGGCGCCCGGCTGGAGCGGGCCGACAAGCAGTGGAAGTACAACCCCGGTGACATCGACGAGCGCGTGCGATGGCCCGCCTACCAGGAGGCCTACCAGGCTGCCCTCACCCTGTGCTCGACCGACGACGCGCCGTGGTTCGTCGTCCCGGCCAACCACAAGTGGTACGCGCGGCATGCCGTGGCCAACCTCGTCCTGGAACACCTGACGTCGCTCGACCTGGGCTGGCCCGAGGTGCACTACGACGTCGCGGCCGAGAAGGCACGCCTGGCGGCCACCTGAGCCGGCCGGCGGCCCGTTCACAAGCCAGCAATTGTGGAGTTGTGAACGAGGTCAGGCGGGGAGGGCCCGGTCCAGGATGAGCTGGGTGACGCTGGGGGCAACCGTCCCCAGCGTGCCGAACGTCGCGCCGTGGTCGCCGCCGAGCCGGCTGGCCACGAACGCGTCGGCCACCTCGGCCGGTGCGAAGCGCACGAGCAGGCTGGCCTGCAGGGCCGTCGCGAGTCGCTCGAGTACCCGACGCGCCGACCAGGGCGCGTCGGCGGAGTGCACCTGCGCGGCAAGGGGCACCCCGTCCCTGGCCGCGCCGCCGGCCCAGTCGATGACCGTGTCGAGCGCGGCATACGACCCGCGGGCGAGGGCGAGCTCCGTGGCGAGGGCGGCGACCGAGGCGGGCTCGCGGGTCATGGCGCGCAGGACGTCGAGGGCGTTGACGTTGCCCGACCCCTCCCAGATCGAGTTGAGCGGAGCCTCCCGGTACAGCCGGGCCAGTCCGTTCTCCTCGATGTAGCCGTTGCCGCCCAGGCACTCCAGCGCCTCGGCCACCATCGGCGCGGTGCGCTTGCACACCCAGAACTTGCCCAGTGCCACCCCGAGCCGGGCCAGCTCGGTGTCGCCGTCGTCGACGGCCCGGGCCAGCCGCATCCCGAGCAGGGAGGCCGCCTCGGACTCCAGCGCCAGGTCGGCCAGGACGTTGCGCATGAGCGGCTGGTCGACGAGGAGGGCGCCGAAGGCGCGCCGGTGACGGGTGTGGTGGACCGCCCGGGCGAGCGCTGCCCGCATGGTGGCCGCCGAGCCGAGGAGGCAGTCGAGCCGGGTCGCGCGGACCATCTCCAGGATGGTCGGTATGCCGCGACCCTCCGCTCCCACGAGCGCGCCCCAGGTGCCGTCGAGCTCCACCTCCGCGGAGGCGTTGCTCCGGTTGCCCAGCTTGTCCTTGAGCCGTTGCA
Organism: Nostocoides sp.; assembly: GCA_025929465.1. GTDB lineage: Bacteria > Actinomycetota > Actinomycetes > Actinomycetales > Dermatophilaceae > Nostocoides. Next base: position 2,063 of record JAICMC010000107.1, on the reverse strand, counting down.
GGGCAAAGACGTTGCGCGACCCGTCGGCGAGCACCCGTGGCACGAGGAAGCAGCCCAGCCCCGCCTCGGTCTGGGCCAGGACGAGGAAGGCATCGCTCGTCGGCGCCGAGCAGAACCACTTGTGGCCGGTCAGCCGGTACGTCGCCCCGCCCACGACGGGTCCGCCCGGCACCGCGAGGGCACGGGTCGTGTTGGCCCGGACGTCGGATCCGCCCTGCTTCTCGGTCATCGCCATCCCGGCGAGGAGCCCGGCCTTGACCTCGTGCTTGCGCAGGCCCGGGTCATACACGCGGGACGCGAGCCCGGGCAGCCAGCTCGACGCGAGCCCGGGGTTCGCCGCGAGAGCGGGCGCCGCGGCATACGTCATCGAGACCGGGCACAGGTGGCCCTGCTCGACCTGGGACCAGACGATGAAGCCGGCGGCGCGGGCTGCGTGGGCGCCGCTGCCGGCCGGCCGGGTCCACGGCTCGGCGGTCAGTCCATGACCGACGGCCACGCGCAGCAGGTCGTGCCAGGCAGGGTCGAAGTCGACCTCGTCGACGCGCAGCCCGGTGGGGTCGTGGGTCCGCAGCACGGGGGAGTGGGCGTTGGCCCGCTCGGCCCACTCCTGGGCCTGCTCGCTGCCTGCCAGCGGCCCGAGTGCCTCGACGTCGGGCCGGTACCCGGCCGGCACCCAGCGCTCGACGGACGCCTGCAGGGCGGGGTCGCCGGCGAGTACGTCGTGCCCGACCGGCTTCGGAACCACGTTGGTCACCTCGTGCGTCGTCACGAGCTGCAGTATGCCGACCGTTACCGTTGACCAGGTGAGGGCATGGCGGGTCAGGGCGCGCGGGATGCTCGCGCGTGTCCCCGGCCTGCACGCCTTGGCCCGGCTGACCGTCGAGACGATCCGGATCTGCATGAAGTACCGGGTGACCGGGTTGGCGTCGGAGGCGGGGTTCTTCGCGCTGCTCTCGTTGCCGCCGCTCGTCCTGGGCCTGTTCGCCGGCGTCGGCTACGTCGGCAACTGGCTCGGCCCGAACACCGTCAACCAGGTCGTCGACGCGATCCAGACGTATGCCGCGCAGTTCCTCACGAGCGAGTCGATCAGCCAGATCCTTCTGCCGACCGTCGACGACGTGCTCAAGGGCGGGCGCGCCGACCTCATCTCGGTCGGGTTCGTGCTGTCGCTGTGGTCCGGGTCGCGGGCGCTCAACGTCTTCGTGGACACCATCTCGATCATGTACGGGCAGTCCGGGGTGCGGGGCATCGTCCCCACTCGGGCCCTGTCGTTCGGCCTCTACGTCGTGGCCCTGCTCGTCGGCATCATCACCATCCCGCTCGTCCTCGTCGGCCCGACGTACGTCGGCCGGATCATCCCGGCGGACCTGCACGTGCTGGCCTACCTGTACTGGCCGGTCGTCACCGTGCTCACGGTGGCCAGCCTGACCACCCTCTACCACGTGTCGACACCACGACGCAGCGCCTGGCTGCGGGATCTCCCGGGGTCGGTCCTGACCCTCGTCATCTGGGTGATCGCCTCCTTCCTCGTCCGGGGCATGGTCGCCGAGTCCATCGGCGGCGCCTCGATCTACGGGCCGCTCTCGGCTCCGATCGTGGTGATGATCTGGCTGTACTTCCTGGCCATCGCCGTCCTCATCGGGGCCGCCCTCAACGCCGCCGTCCGCGAGCTGTGGCCGAACCGCGGCGACCAGGGCCTGCGGGCGTCCGCACGACGGGCCGTGCACGGCATACGGGCAAGCCTGCGCAGGCGACCCGAGGGGGCGCGACCGCCGGTGTCGGAGGGTCGGTTTGGCGATGCGGACGCCGATCAGTTAGTGTCGCTCCGCACGCGCAGCGGGTGAGATGCCCGTTCGACACCAATGGCGCGCGCACGCGGATGTAGCTCAGTTGGTAGAGCGCAACCTTGCCAAGGTTGAGGTCGCCGGTTCGAGCCCGGTCATCCGCTCGGAGGGTTAGCCGCCCCAAGACGGTGGAGTGGCCGAGAGGCGAGGCAGCGGCCTGCAAAGCCGCGTACACGGGTTCAAATCCCGTCTCCACCTCGAGTACGACCAAACAGCACG
>JAICMC010000105.1 GCA_025929465.1 Nostocoides sp. | reverse complement strand
GCATCTACGACCTGCCCGCCATCCTCACCGGCGGTGTCGGCGGGACGACGTCCCTGTCGATGCTTGTCGTCAAGCAGATCCGGTCCGGCTTCCACAGCGCCTCGGCCCTGTCCACCCTCGTCTTCCTGCTCGTCGCCTTCGTCGCCTTCCTGTTCATCCAGTTCGGCGGCGCCGACGTCGTCAAGCGGCCGCCGGGTGCCAAGAAGAAGAAGGACAAGGATGACGCCGGCCCGCCGGCCCCCGTCGCCGCCGCTGCCCTCGCCGGAACCGCGACCGCACCAGGAGCCCACTCATGAGCGCCGTCACCGCTGACCCGTCCGTCGCCACCACCGGGGTCGCGGACCAGGAGATCCACCAGCGGAAGGACACCGGAGCCAAGGTCCGGATGTATGCCGGCCTGGTGGTCCTCGTCCTGTGGGGCCTCGCGCCCGCCTACTGGATGATCGTCACCGGGTTCCGCAACGTGGGCTACACCTTCGACACCACGCCGTGGCCCACGCACGTCACCCTGGACAACTTCAGGACGGCGTTCTCCACCGACCGCGGCAACCACTTCGGCGCGGCCCTGCTGCACAGCATCATCATCGGCATCGTGACGACCGTCGTCGCCATGCTCGTCGGGATGTTCGCGGCCTACGCCATGGCCCGGCTGGAGTTCCCGGGGAAGTACATCATCCTGGGGATCATCCTGGGCGCCTCGATGTTCCCCGGCGTAGCCCTCGTCTCCCCGCTGTTCAGCCTGTTCTCCAACCTCGGCTGGCTGCAGGGAGCGAACTACCAGTCGCTGATCATCCCGAACATCTCCTTCGCGCTCCCCCTGACGATCTATACGTTGACGGCCTTCTTGGCCGAGATGCCGTGGGATCTGGAGGAGTCGGCGCGGATCGACGGCTGCACGCCCGGTCAGGCGTTCCGCAAGGTCATGCTCCCGCTGGCCACGCCCGGCCTGTTCACGACGGCCATCCTGGCGTTCATCGCCTCGTGGAACGAGTTCCTCCTCGCCTCGCAGTTCTCCACGAAGCAGACCCAGACCGTCACGGTCGCGATCGCCAGCTTCACCGGCGCCCAACCGCACCAGGAGCCCTACACCGCGGTCATGGCGGCCGGAACCATCGTCACGGTTCCACTCATCATCATGGTGCTCATCTTCCAGCGGTGGATCGTCTCCGGCCTCACCGCCGGCGGCGTCAAGGGCTGAGCGGCCAGGAGGCCGACCAGTCATGCCACTGTTCAACCCGGGCTCGGGCACGGGAACCAACCCCCGTGCCCGAGCCCAGCGCCTGGACATGGCCATGGGCATCGTCGGGTTCTTCGTCCTGATGGCCGCGATCCAGACGGTCGTCCTGGAGGTGCAGGGCCGCCCCGCGGGGGTCGCTGCGCTGGTCCTGCTCGCGTTCGTGCTGGGGTTCTGGTTCCTCTGGCGCCTGCGTCGACGATTGGACGTCTGAGGGGAGGACGGGCATGAGCACGATCACCGACGTGGCCCGCGCCGCGGGGGTGTCCGTCGCCACCGTCTCCCGTGCGCTGCGCGGCCTGGACCGGGTGAGTCCGCAGACCCGGGCCAAGGTGGAGAGGGTCGCGACCGAGCTGAACTTCGTGGCCTCCCCCACGGCGACGTCACTGGTCTCGGGCCGTACCCGGGTGGTAGCCGTCGTCGCCCCGTTCGTGACCCGGTGGTTCTTCGCCACGCTGCTCAGCGCGATCGACCGGACCCTGCGCGACCAGGACCACCACGTCCTGCTCCTCGACCTCGAGGACGACTCCTTCGACCGGCGCAGGCACCTCACCCAGTCCATGCTGTGGAAGCGGGTCGACGGCGTGATCACCCTCAACCTGCTCGTCGACGCTACCGAGCTGGCGCTGCTGGACCGGCTCGGCCTGCCCGTCGTGGCGATCGGCAGCCCCCTCCCCAGGCGTCCGCTGGTCCAGATCGACGACCGCCGTGCGGTCCGGATGGCGGCCGAACACCTCATCGGCCTCGGGCACACGCGCGTCGGCTACATCGGCGCGGTGCCTTCCTCGGCGGCACACCTCCAGACGCCCAGGGCCAGGCTGGACAGCTACCTGGAGACGATGGCCGCCCATGGCCTGCCGACCCGCCCTGAGTGGGCCGTGGCCTCGGACTGGACCGCCGAGGCCGCCGCCGCGGACATCGTCCCGGTGCTGAGCTCGCCGGACCGCCCCTCGGGCATCGTCGCCGCCTCCGACGAGATCGCCATCGGCGTGATCCAGGCTGCCAGGCGGTTGGGCCTTGTCGTCCCGCGGGACCTGTCGGTCGTCGGGATCGACGACCACACCCTGGCCGGGGTCATGGACCTGACCACGGTCCGCCAGGACGTCAGTCTCCAAGGACGCACGGCGGCACGGCTCCTGCTGGACCTGATCGACGGCGAGGCGGGCTTCGGCGACCGGGCCGTGACCATCCCCATCGAGCTCGTCGTTCGCGCCACGACGGCTGCACCGGCGGCCTGACCAGGCTGCTCCCCTCGGCCCCCGCCCCCCGCTGGTCGGCGGGTCAGGCGTCGATGCGCTCCCGGTCCATCTGGGCAGCGGACTCGATGATGAAGTCCTTGCGTGGGGCGACGTCGCTGCCCATGAGCAGGTCGAAGACCCGTTCGGCAGCCTCGGCGTCGGCGAGGGTCACCTTGCGCAGGGTCCGGTGCCGCGGGTCCATCGTCGTGTCGGCCAGCTGGTCGGCATCCATCTCACCCAGGCCCTTGTAACGCTGCGGCGGCATCTTGATGTTCTTGCCCCGCTTCTCCAACGACGCGCGGGTCCGCCGCATCTCCTCCTCGGTGTAGGTGTAGACGTAGTCGTTCTTCTTGCTCCCCGCGTTGATGACCTCCAGCCGGTGCAACGGCGGCATCGCGGCATACACCCGGCCGGCGTCGACGAGCGGGCGCATGTAGCGGAAGAACAGGGTGAGCAGGAGCGTGCGGATGTGGGCGCCGTCGACGTCGGCGTCGGTCATCACAACGACCTTGCCGTAGCGGACCGCGTCCAGGTCGAAGCTGCGCCCCGAGCCGGCGCCGATCACCTGGATGATCGCCGCGCACTCGGTGTTCTTCAGCATGTCGGTGACCGAGGCCTTCTGCACGTTGAGGATCTTGCCGCGGATCGGCAGCAACGCCTGGAAGTCCGAGGACCGGGCCAGCTTGGCCGTGCCGAGCGCGCTGTCGCCTTCGACGATGAACAGCTCCGAGCGCTCCACGTCGTTGCTGCGGCAGTCGACGAGCTTGGCCGGCAGCGATGAGCTCTCCAGCGCCGTCTTGCGGCGTTGGGTCTCCTTGTGCAACCGGGCGCTGATCCGCGACTTCATCTCGCTGACGATCTTGTCGAGCAGGAGCACCGGCTGCGCCTTGTCGCCGCGCTGGGTCGAGGTGAGCCGGGCGGTGAGCTCGGTCTCGACGACCTTGGTGACCACGGCCCGGACAGCGGCTGTCCCGAGGACCTCCTTGGTCTGCCCCTCGAACTGCGGTTCGGCCAGCCGGACCGTGACCACCGCGGTGAGGCCGGCCAGGATGTCGTCCTTGTCCACCTTGTCGGTGCCGACCTTGAGCCGGCGGGCGTTGACCTCCAGCTGCCTGCGGAACACCTTGAGCAGCGCCTGGTCGAAGCCCGCGACGTGCGTCCCGCCCTTGGGCGTGGCGATGATGTTGACGAAGGAGACGACCTTGGCGTCGTATCCGGTTCCCCAGCGCACCGCGACGTCGACGGCGCAGTCCCGCTCCACCTCGGTCGGCAGCATGTGCCCCTGGGCATCGAGCACCGGGACCGTCTCGGTGAAGGTGCCCGAGCCCTGCAGCCGCCACACATCGGTGAGCGGCGGGTCCGGGGCGAGGAACTCGGTGAACTCACTGATCCCGCCGTCGTGGTTGAACACCTCCTCGTGGACGCCATCGGCCCCGGGCGTGCCGGCCAGCCCCCGCTCGTCACGGATGACCAGGGTGAGGCCCGGGATGAGGAAGGAGGTCTGCCGGGCCCGACCGACAAGGCCCTGGAGGTCCAGGCCGGCATCGGCGAGGAAGATCTGCCGGTCGGCCCAGTAGCGCACCCGGGTGCCGGTCCGGCCGCGCGGCACCTTGGCGACGACCGCGAGCTCGCTGCCGGCCTCGAACGGGGTGAAGGTGTGCTCGGGGTCCTTGGCGCCCTGCGCGCCGGCCACGTCCGAGAAGGTGCCCGGCTCCCCGCGGCGGAAGCTCATGGCATACGTCTTGCCGCCCCGGTCGACCTCCACGTCGAGCCGGCAGGACAGCGCGTTGACGACCGATGCACCCACCCCGTGCAGACCCCCGGACGCGGTGTAGGAGCCGCCGCCGAACTTCCCCCCGGCGTGCAGCTTGGTGTACACGAGCTCGACGCCGGTCAGGCCGGAGCGGGGCTCGATGTCGACCGGGATGCCGCGGCCGTTGTCCCGAACCTCCACCGACCCGTCGGGCAGCAGGATCACCTCGATCCGGTCGCAGACGCCGGCCAGTGCCTCGTCGACGGAGTTGTCGATGATCTCCCAGAGGCAGTGCATGAGCCCACGGCCGTCGGTCGAGCCGATGTACATGCCGGGTCGCTTGCGGACGGCCTCCAGGCCCTCGAGCACCTGTAGGTGGTGGGCGGTGTAGTCCGACGCCGTCTTGCTCGACGCGGCCTTCTTGGCGGTTGCGGTGGCGCTGGCCACAGGCGTGGATCTCCTTGGTTCGGGTCCCGCAGCTGCGCGCCCCGGGGACCTTCGCAGACTAGTCGGGCCCACGGACACCGGTGCGCAGGCACGCGGGCAGTCCGGTCCTCGGGCACGCGACGAACGACCGGTACACGCCAGATCGTGGGCGGTGCACGGGGGGAAGGATTCGACGTGCTTGACTGTTGACCCGGAGGAACCCCCACACGAGCGAGCAGAAGGAGGCTGACGTGAACGCAACTCTGGCACCAGAGCTCACCGCCCATGACCGGTGCGACCGCTGCGGCGCCCAGGCCTACATCCGGGCCCGGCTGAACGGTGGAGGCGAACTGCTGTTCTGCGCCCATCACGGTCGCCAGCACCTGTCCAAGCTCCGCGACCACGCCCAGATCCAGGACGAGACCCAGCGGCTCTCGGCGTCCCCTCAGGCCGTCGACGTGGACTGAGTGAACCCCGATCTCTGGGTCCCGGCGCTGTTCATCGGTGTCGGGACCCTCGGCATTGTGGTGCCGGTCATCCCCGGGCTGCTCCTGGCGCTGGCAGGGGTGCTCATCTGGGCGGTCGACACCGGCAGCACGCTGGGCTGGGTCGTCTTCGGGGTCTGCGTCGGGCTCTATGCGGGCGGGCTGGGTGTGCAGGTCCTCCTACCCGGTCGCCGGCTCGCTCGGCAGGGGGTCGGCACCAGGACCCTGGTCCTGGCGATGGTCGTCGGGTTCGTCGGGTTCTTCGTCGTTCCGGTGGTCGGTGGACCACTGGGGTTCGTGGTGGGGATCTACCTGGTCGAGCGGGTTCGCTCGCGCGAGGGCGCCGTGGCGTGGGTGCGCACCAAGCACGCTCTGCGCGCCGTGCTGCTGAGCATGGGCATCGAGCTCACCGTCGCGCTGCTCATCGCGGTCAGCTGGGTGATCGGCGCCTACCTGACCTGGCGCTCGGCCCGGTAGGGATCAGCGCCGTGGGCTCACCACTGGTTGCGGCGGCGCTCCCAGCGGTGCTCCATCCGCTCCATGAAGGTGCCCGACCTCGGGCTCGCGCCGGGGCTCTTGCGTCCGTGGCCCAGCCGGCGCTTGGTCGGCGGTGCCGGCTTGACCGTCCCGTCGGCCTGCACGGCGCCGAGGGCCGCCTTGGCCTGCCGCGGTGGGGCGACCGCCTGCCAGACGGCGGCGACCATGACGACGAAGCCGATGGCACCGACCCACACCCGGGTGAGGTTGACGCCGAGCAGGACGACGGCCAGTCCGACGAGGAAACCCACGATGCCCACGAGGTAGCGACGACGAGCGGCCCGGGCCCCGACTCCCCGCATGTGCGAGGCGAACTTGGGGTCCTCGGCGTACAGCGCCTGCTCCATCTGCTCCAGCAGATGCTGCTCGCGGTCAGAGAGCGGCACGGTGGCCTCCCAACGGTGGGTCGAATGCAAGAACTCTTCAGTGTCTTCAACGTCTCGGGGAGAGCGAAGGTTGCTCGACCGTGTGTTGAAGGGTTCTAGGACAAGGATATGTCGCGTGACGGGGTCATGGAAGTGCAGTCGCTCACGTTGGACCCCTCGCCAGATGGGGAGCGGCCTTCGTGCAGGTCAGGCCGTTGGCGCCGGCCGCTCAGCGGTCGAGCAGGCTCGCCGGGAGGACGCTGCCGGCACCGAACCGCGCACTGGCCCGGTCGACGGCCAGGTCCGCATCACGCCAGCCGTGGTCGGGCTCGTCGAGCAGCCCCTGGATGGGGGCCAGCTCGGTGGGGACCAGCTTGTCCAGACGGACCCCCACCAGACGGATCCGAGCCCGCTGCAGACCCAGTGCGTCGAACAGCTCCCTGGCCGCGTCATAGACCACCCGGCTGGTGTCGGTCGGTTCACGCAGGGTGCGGGAACGGGTGATCGTCGTGAAGTCGGCGAACCGGACCTTGATCGTCACGGTCCGGCCCATCATCTCGGCGGCCCGCAGCCGCGCAGCGACCTTGTCGCTCAGCTGGAGCAGCCGACGGTGGATCCAGGCCGCATCGTCGACGTCGTAGGCGAAGGTCATGTCGGCCCCGATGCTCTTCTCCCGGGCCACCGCCTCGACCCGGCGGGGGTCGCGACCCCAGGCCAGGGCGTGCAGATGGTCCGCCGCCGCCGCGCCGAGACCTCGCCTGAGGGTGTCCAGCGGGGTGTGCGCGATGTCCGCGACCGTGCGCAGACCGAGCCGGGTGAGGACCTCCTCGGTCTTGTCGCCCACCCCCCAGAGGGCGGCGACCGGCAGCTGCTGGACGAACGGCACGACCTCCTCGACGGGGACGACGACCAGACCGTCGGGCTTGGCCAGGTTGGAGGCGAGCTTGGCGACGAACTTGGTCGGGGCGACGCCGATCGAGCAGGTGATCCCCTGCTCGTCGACGATGGTGTCGCGGATCGTCTGGGCGATCGTCGACGGCGACCCGAGCCGGCGACCGGAGCCGGCGACGTCGAGGAAGGCCTCGTCGACCGAGAGCGGCTCTACGAGGGGGGTGAACGTCGCCAGGGTGGCCATGACGGCCTCGGAGATCCGCGAGTAGAGCCGGTGGTCCGGCGCCAGGACGGTTGCCGTCGGGCACAGCCGCCGGGCCCGGCCCATGGGCATCGCGCTGGCCACCCCGAAGCGGCGCGCCTCGTAGGTCGCCGAGAGGACCACTCCGCGGTTGCCGGACCCGCCGATGATGACGGGAGTGCCGACGAGCTCGGGGCGGGCCAGCAGCGACGCGGAGGCGAAGAAGGCGTCCATGTCGACGTGCAGGATGCCGCACCCGGTGTCGTCCGGCGGCTCCGGACGGTCGCGGCCGGGGAGGACGAACTGGCGGCGGCTCATCCGGACCGACCCCGGTCAGGTCCTCGTCGCGAGGACGTGGATCGAGGCACCGAGCTGACCGAGGAACCCGAAGTCGCGGCTGCGCACGGCTGCCTCCTCCAGAGCGAGAAGGGCCGAGCGGTCGGCGTCGGAGTCGACCGATCCCGCGGGCGCCAGGTCGCTGAAGAGGCGGATGCCGTGCGCCTCGGTGACCTCGAAGCCGTTGCGGGACAGCAGCTCACGCAGGCCGGCCTCGTCGAAGCGTCGCGGCAGCGGGTCGGCCGGCCCGCACCGTCCGTCGCTGCTCTCCAGCGCGGTGCGGGCCTGGTCGAACTGCCCGGCGAGGGCCTTGGCCCAGACGATGGCAAGGCGTTGGGCGGTGACGAGGGAGAGGACGCCCCCGGGGGCCAGGACGCGGGCGATGCCGGCCAGGGCGGCGTCGGGGTCGTCGACGACCTCCAGGGTGCCGTGGAAGCAGACGAGGTCGGCTCCCCAGCCCTCGTCGGCGAGGAGGTCGGCGGCTGTCTCGGCGTCGCCCTGGACCGCTGAGATGCGCTCTGCGACGCCGGACTCTGCGGCGCGGCGGCGCAGTGAGGCGAGGGCGTCGGGGCTGGGGTCGATGACGACGACAGCGTGGCCGTGCTCGGCGAGGGGCACGGAGAGCCCACCGGTGCCACCACCGATGTCGACCACCCGCAGGGGTCGACCGAGCTCGTCACGGCGACAGGCGGCCAGAGCACTGACCGACCCCCAGACAGCGGCGGTGCGCAGGGCGGTGTCGACCCCGGCACGCCGGCTGCGCGGGCGGTCGGGGACGGCGTCGAAGGGCACCTGTCCACCCTAGTGTCCGCTGCTGCCCGGGCTGGAGTGCCACAGCTTGCGCGGCGGCGTGAACCCCTCGGAGGGGACCAGGTCGGGGCTCGGCACGCCGCGCCCGTCCTTGGGATCGACCCCGGGCGGCCGGGTGTCGGCGTACGGGCTCTGTCTGAAGCCGGAGGCGTGGACCAGGACCCGGCGTCCGCGAGCGAGGGACTCGGCGGCGGCCTCCTCACCGGCCCGGGCCTGCGCCCGGGCCTGCGCGTCGACCTCGTCGATGGCCGTGTGGACGGACTCCAGGCCCCCTCTCCCCCAGGCCTCCCACAGCCCGGTCAGCTCCCAGGCGCCGGTCGCCCGCAACGAGATCCCCCGCGCGCCCGTGCGCCGGACGACCCCGCGGACAAGGAGCAGCCAGGAGTGGAAGACGGTGCCGGCATACGGCCCCTGGACGTCCTCGAAGAACGTCGCGTCGGCCGGGCCGCTGCCGTCGTCGAGGGTGAGGAAGACGACCCGGCGCCCGGAGCGGATCGGCGGGGTCTGGGTGGCGACCTTGACCCCGGCGACCCACACCTGCGCGCCGCTGCGCGCCCCGAGCAGGTCGCGGCTGCGGGTGACCCGAAGCGCCCGCAGCATTGGTGCGTAGAAGTCGACGACGTGGGCACTGGCGTCCAGGCCGAGGATCTCCAGCTCGGCCTTGACCCGTTCGGTGCCGGTCATCTCCGGCAGCCCGGCACCGGGGCGCAGCTCGGGTCGGTCACCGAGGTCGAGGGTGAGCTGCACCGGCTGGTGCGCGGCCGTGACAACGGGCCGAGCCGCCTGGGACTGTGCTGCGGCGAGGCTGCGGGTGTCGGTCGCCGCGGTGAGCCGGGGCCGCGCGCGCGGCCGAGCGCGACGGCTCGACCCGGCGAGCGCGCGGTCGTAGCGGTCCAGCTCGGCGACGTGGAGGAGCACGTCGCGGCGGGTCACCCGACCGCGACGGCCCAGCCCGGTGAGGGTCGAACCCATCCCGTAGAGGCCGTCGAAGCCTCCGGCCATGACGAGCCGCTCGGCGACCGGACGGCTGACCCGCGCCCGGCTCCAGAAGTCGCCGAGGTCGGCATACGGCTGCCCGGCGACGATCCGCTGCACCTCGGCCTCGCTGATCCCCTTGACGTCGGCGAGCGAGAGCCGGATCCCGTAGGCCGACCCGTCGGGCAGGTCGGGGTGGAGCCGAACGTGCTCCTGCCAGACCGGGATCCGCTCGATCCGGTAGGTGTCGGCGGAGAGGTTGACGTCGAGCGGGAGGACGGCGATGCCGAGGGTCCGGGCGTCGTCCAGGATGAGCCGCTTGGGGTACATGCCGGGGTCGTGGGTGAGGACGCCCGCGAGGAAGGCGGCCGGGTGGTGGGTCTTCAGCCATGCCGAGTGATAGGTCGGGAGTGCGAACGCGGCGGCGTGGGCCTTGCAGAACCCGAAGCTGGCAAAGGACTTGAGCACCTCCCAGATCGCATCGACGTCGGCCGCGGCATACCCCCTGGCCCTGGCCGCGGGCCGCCACCAGGACTCGATCTCGACCTGGCCCTGCGGCGACCCCATCGCCCGGCGGACCTCGTCGGCCTGGGCGAGGGAGACCCCGGTCGTCTCGGCGACGATCTGCAGGACCTGCTCGTGGAACACGACGACGCCCTCGGTCTCGGCGAGGGCCGGGATGAGGCTGGGGTGGAGGAACCGCGTGCGCCGCCAGCCGTGCCGGGTCTCCAGGAAGGGGGTGATCATGTCGGACTTGACCGGCCCGGGCCGGAACAGCGAGATGTCGATGATGAGGTCCTCGAACCGCTCCGGACCGAACTTGCCGATCAGCTCACGCTGGCCCGGGCTCTCGATCTGGAAGCAGCCCAGGGTGTGGCTCGTGCGGATCAGCCGATAGGTCGCCTCGTCGTCGAGCGGCACCTGCGCCTGGTCGTCGAGGTCGACCCGGACGCCGTCGACCCGCTCGACCTCGGCGACGGCGTGCGCCATGGCCGACTGCATCCGGATGCCGAGGACGTCGAGCTTGAGCAGCCCGAGGACCTCGACGTCGTCCTTGTCGAACTGGCTCATCGGGAACCCGAGCCAGCTCGCCTCGACCGGGGTGCGGTCGAGCAGGCCGGTGTTGGACAGGACGACACCGCACGGGTGCAGGGCGATGTGGCGCGGTAGCCCGTCGAGCTGCTCGACGAGGTCGAACAGCGTCTGCAGCCGGGGGGCGTCCAGGCCGCGCATCCGCAGCTCGGGCAGCTCGGCGATGGCGTTGCGGGCGTTGCGGGCGCT
>JAICMC010000064.1 GCA_025929465.1 Nostocoides sp. | reverse complement strand
GTCGCCCCGGCGGACGGCTGGGCACTGGCCGGCGCGGTCCTGCTCGTCCTCGTGCTCGCGTCGGTGTCGGTGCTCCGGCCGTCGCGGCAACCGATCGCCAGCCTGCTACGCGCCGTTCCGGCCAGGGCACGAGGGGCGGCCGTCGGCACGGTGGAGGGCGTCGTGGTCGCCATCGGTGCCACGACATACGTCGCGGTGCTCACCGGCCAGGTGAGCGGTCCGGTCGCGCTGGCCGTCCCGGCGCTGCTCGCGGCCTCGCTCGGCATCGTGGCGGCCAAGGTCGTCGCGCCGGTCTTCGCGGTCCTCGGCCGCCGGGCGATGACGCGGGGTCGTGCGGTGGCCACGGTCGCCCACCTCGAGGCGTCCCGCCGACCCACCGCCCGCTGGTTGCTGCCCATCACCGGCCTCGCCACCGCCTCCCTCGTCTTCGGGGTCAACGCGGCCGCGGTCGGTCAGCGCAACCAGGCCCTCGCCGGGCGGCTGGACACCGGAGCGGCCGTGGTCGCCACGGTGGGGGCGACCGACGCCCGAACCCTCGTCGACGCCGTCCGGCTGGCCGACCCGACGGGGCGCGCGGCGTCCCCCGTGATCAGCGTCGCCCCGCAGCTGTCCAGCGCACCGACGACGGTCGCGGTGCTGGCCACCTCGTTCCGGCAGGTCGCCAGCATCGCCGCGCAGGACCGCGACCTGCCCGGCTGGGCAGCACTGTCGATGTCCGCGCCCCCGCTCGCCCGGCTCTCCGGACGCACCTTCACCGGGACGGTCGCGACGCGCGACCTCCACGGGCCGGGCGCGGCATACGACCTCGGCCTGGAGCTGCTCACCGCCGACGGGTCGCAGGTGCGGGTCACCTTGGGGAGCCTGGCGCTGGACAGGGCCACCAGCCGCTCGTTCTCGGTCTACGTGCCGTGCGGCGGCGGGTGCCAGCTCCAGGCGGTCGACGTCATGGCGTCATCGGCCGCCACCGACCTCAGGGCCACGGTGCGGCTCTCCGGCCTGGCCGTCGACGGGCGCCCGGCCGACTTCGGTTCGGCCGCGACGTGGTCGCCGGACGCCGTGCAGCCGGCCCGGTTCGGGGTCGTCATGGCCGACCCGCACACGATGCAGCTGACCATCGCCAACGCCGGGTCCAGTCCGTTCGTCCTGCGGGCGGCCGCTCTCGGCGGGGCGACCGCGGCGCTGGTCACCCCGGCGGCCCTGGCCGCGGAGAACCAGGGCAGGGTGCTGGCGACCGACATGGCCGACCACAACCTGCCGGTGACGCCCGCCGGCACCATCTCGGCCGTGCCGGGCGCGCCGCTCTCCGCGGTCCTCGTCGACCTGTCGCGGCAGCTCACCTCGTTGACCCAGCTGTCCGCCAACACCACGGCCTACGTCTTCTTCGCGCGCAACGACCCGTCGGTCATCGACCGGACCACCGCGGTGCTGACCGCACGCGGGATACCCGTCCTCTCGACGACCACGGCGGCACTGCGGACCAAGGCCTACCGGTCGAGCGCCGCGGCGTTGTCGCTGGGCCTGGCCAGCGGGACCGCCCTCCTCGCGCTGCTGGTGGCTGTGCTGGGACTGGTCGTGCTGGTGGCCAGCTCGCGTCGCGGCCGGACGTGGGACCTCGCCTCGATGCGGCTGGCCGGTCTGTCGCCGGCGGCGGTCCGGTCGATGGCGGTCCGCGAGATCGTGCCGTTGACCGGGATCGGCGTCCTGGTCGGGCTGGCCGCCGGACTCGTCGGGAGCGTCACGACGCTGCGGCTCGTCCCGCTGTTCACCCGGCCGCCGCGCACGATGCGGATCGACCTGTCCCTGGCGACCACACCGCTCCTGCTGGCCGTGGTCACAGCTTTGCTCGTCCTCGTCGGGACGGCCGCGGCGATGGCGTTCTGGACCGTGCGCCGGACCCACCTCGAGCGACTCCGCGAGCCGGCCTGACGGGGGGAACCAGCTGGTAGGGACCACGTCCCGGTCGACTGCTCCCGAAGCGGCCGGAGCAGGCTTCGGCCGCTGCTCGCCGGCGCCAGTCATGGGGAGGTCAGTCCTGGTGCCCCCGGTAGGATTCGAACCTACGCCCCCGCCTCCGGAGGGCGGTGCTCTATCCCCTGAGCTACGGGGGCGGATGACGGATCAACCGCGCCCGCCGAGGCTAGCAGAGCCGCCCTGCAGACGGCTCACGCGGGCAGGTCGATGGCCACGCAGCACTGACCCTCGACGGGGTCCAGGCGAGGGTGCAGCCCGGTCGCGCCGGACGCCTCGACGACACCGGAGATCAGGTCGAGGTTCATGCCGCACACCAGCTGGGTGTGGCCCTGCGAGAGCCGGTGGAACGGGCAGTTGGCCAGCCGGATCGTCTTCGCCTCGACCTTGGGCTCATAGCCGGCGAGCCGAAGCACGTCGATTATGGCGTCGGTCGCAGCCCGGTCGGCAGGGTCGGCGTGCTCGAGGGCGTCCTGTGCGGGGGCGCCCAGCTGGTGACCGGCTGCACGGGCGGCCTCGGCCACGGCCGCACCGATCGGCATGCCCTGCTCCTCCGCCAGGGTGATGCCCGTCGCGAGCACCTGTCCGGCCAGCTCGTAGTGGCGCTCCGGCAGGCTCACCGACACCTCGCGCAGGCTGCGGCGATAGAGCTTGGCCGGTCGCCCGGCGCCGGGACCGCTGCGTCCGGCGGGCCGACCGTACTCCACCTCGAGCAGTCCCTCCTGCTCGAGCCGGTCGAGGTTGAACTTGGCGACGTGCCGCGCCACGCCGACGGCCGTGGCCGCCTCGTCGCGTCCCACCGGCGCCTCCCGGTCGGCGACGTAGGTGTAGAGCGAGCGACGGACCGGATCGGCGAGTGCGGCGACGCTCGCGACCTGCTCCTCGAAGTCCTCGGTCGGCACGGCGTCCTCAAATCTAAGAGACGAAACTATTGACGATAGAAGCCTGAAGGCTCTAACGTTCAAAGTATCATCCGATAGAAAGGTCAGCAAGCATGAACTCCCACGTCAGCACCCTCCGCGGCTCCACCGAGACCCAGCCGACACGCGACCGCCTCGCCAGCGACCCGGCATACCAGGCGTTCTGGTTGATGCGGATCGCCTTCACCATCGCACCGATCCTCTTCGGTGCCGACAAGTTCGCCCACGTCATGACCAACTGGGACAAGTACCTGGCCCCGTGGGTCGACCGGATCGTCCCCGGCACGGCGCACCAGGCGATGTACGCCGTCGGCGTCATCGAGATCGTCGCCGGGCTGCTCGTGCTGTGGCGGCCCAAGATCGGCAGCCTCGTCGTCGCCGCCTGGCTGGTCGGCATCATCGTCAACCTGGTCAGCATCGGCGGCTACCTCGACATCGCCCTGCGTGACTTCGGTCTCCTCCTCGCGGCGCTCACCCTCAGCCGCCTCGCGTCGGCGGTCGACCTCCGGCGATGACCACCGCCTTCGTCCTGTCCGGGGGCGGCAGCCTCGGCGCCGTCCAGGTCGGGATGCTGCAGGCGCTCTCGGCGCGTGGCGTGGACCCCGACCTGCTCGTCGGCACGTCGGCCGGTGCCGTCAACGCGGCGTTCGTCGCCGGCCGGGGTACGAGCGCGAGGGCACTCGCCGATCTGGAGCGGACGTGGGGAGCCACCCGGTTCGCCGACGTCTTCCCGGTCAGTCCGCTTCGGCCGCTCCTGGCGGTTGCGGGTCGGCGTCCGTCCTTCTTCGACGCCCGAGGGCTACGGCGGGTGGTGGCGCACCACCTCACCTTCGCGCGGCTCCAGGACGCACCCATCCCGCTCCACGTCGTCGCCACCGACCTGCTCACCGGCACCGAGGTGCTCCTGTCCGCGGGGAGCGCCGTGGAGGCGGTCCTCGCGAGCACGGCCATCCCGGCGATCCTGCCTCCGGTACCGATCGAGGGCCGCCTGCTCGTCGACGGTGGACTCGCCGACAACACCGCCATCTCCCAGGCGGTCCACCTGGGGGCGGACCGGATCTTCGTCCTGCCCGGGGGAGCCGCCTGCGCGCTCGTCGGGCCCCCGACCGCACCCTTCGGGGTCGCCCTCCACGCCCTCACCCTGCTCGTCCAGCAGCGCCTGGCCCACGACATCCGGCGGTACGCCGGTCAGGTCGAGCTGCACCTGCTGCCACCCCTTTGTCCGCTGCGCGTAGCCCCGACCGACTTCGGCCACGGCGCCGAGCTCGTCACCGCGGCCCGCCGGGCCAGCCTGAGGTGGCTCGACGGCCCGGACCGGTCGGCGGCGGCGCTCGACCAGTTCCTCACCACCCACGACCACACCGGCGAGCGCCAGCCCGGCTCACGGCGAGACCGCCCGACCGGGCCCGTCCTTCCCCACCCCGAGCCAGCACACCGAACCCCGATGGAGTGATCCGTATGCCGTCCGCCCAGCCCTCCCCGATCCACCAGGACTCCTTCCCCCACGACCCGGCCGCCGACCTGCCGCGCCCCCGCTCGCTGCGTGTCGTTGCCGACCGCGCCGCGATCGACCGTCCCGCCGCGGAACGCGCGGTCCGGGACCTGCTGGTGGCCCTCGGTCACGACCCCCAGTCCGAGGCACTCCTCGAGACGCCCCGGCGGGTCGCTGCGGCATACGCAGAGATGATCGCGCCGGAGCCGTTCACCCTCACGACCTTCCCCAACGACGAGGGCTACGACGAGATGGTCGTCGCCACCGACCTACCGTTCCAGTCGCTCTGCGAGCACCACCTCCTGCCGTTCCGCGGCGTCGCCCACATCGGGTACCTCCCCGGCGTGCGCATCCTGGGCCTGTCCAAGCTCGCCCGGGTCCTGGACCACCACGCCCGCGGGCTGCAGGTCCAGGAGCGGCTCACCCAACAGGTCGCGGGGACGCTCGAGGAGCACCTCCACCCCGCGGGCGTCGCCGTCGTCATCGAGGCAGAGCACCTGTGCATGTCCCTGCGCGGCGCCCGGGCGCACGGGGCCAGGACGACGACCTCGGCGCTGCGCGGCCGGATGCGGGACAACGCGGTGACCCGTGCGGAGTTCCTCGCCCTCGCCGGCAGCCGCCGCTGACCCCTTGCACCTGCGGACGGCGGGCGGGCGGCCGGGGGCAGTGGCCGGCGGGCGGAATGCCCGAACCCGCTCGCCGCTGCTCCCCGTAGGATCCCGGGGTGACCCCCGAGGAGCTCTCCACCGCGATCCGCTCGGCCCTCCAGGGCGCCGTCCACGACGGCCAGCTGCAGGTCGACGTCCCTGCCGACCTGCGGGTCGAGCGTCCGCGCCAGCGGGGTCACGGAGACTGGGCCACCAGCCTGGCGCTCCAGCTGGCCAAGGGCGCCGGTATGCCGCCCCGCGACGTCGCGACCATCCTCGCCGAGCGGATCGGCCAGGTCCCCGGTGTGGCCGGTGTCGAGGTCGCCGGTCCCGGCTTCCTCAACATCACCCTCGACGCGGCGAGCGCCGGTGAGCTGGCCCGCACGATCGTGCGGGCCGGCCCGGCATACGGGACCAACGGCTCCGAGCACGGCAGGTGCACCAACGTCGAGTTCGTCTCGGCCAACCCGACCGGGCCGATCCACCTCGGCGGCACCCGCTGGGCAGCGGTCGGCGACAGCCTGGCCCGGATCATCGAGGCCAATGGCGGAACGGTGACGCGGGAGTACTACTTCAACGACCACGGCGCCCAGATCGACCGGTTCTCCCGCTCGCTGCTGGCCGCGGCCAAGGGCGATCCGGCTCCTGAGGACGGGTATGCCGGTGACTACGTCCTGGACATCGCCCACCGCGTGATGGACCGGGAGGCCGGCATCCTCGAGCTGCCCGACGAGCAGGCTCAGGAGCGGTTCCGGGCCATTGGCGTGACCATGATGTTCGAGGAGATCAAGGCGTCGCTGCACGACTTCGGCGTGGACTTCGACGTCTACTTCCACGAGAACGACCTGCACGCCGACGGCGCGGTGGACAAGGCGATAGCCCGGCTCACCGAGCGTGGCGAGATGTTCGAGCGGGACGGTGCCCTGTGGCTGCGGACCTCGGCCTACGGCGACGACAAGGACCGGGTCGTCATCCGGTCCAACGGCGAACCGTCCTACTTCTCCGGCGACCTGGCCTACTACCTCAACAAGCGCGAGCGTGGGGCGGACCGGGTCTTCATCATGCTCGGCGCCGACCACCACGGGTACATCGGCCGGCTGATGGCCATGTGCCAGGCCTTCGGCGACGCCCCGCACGAGAACCTCGAGGTGCTCATCGGCCAGATGGTCAACCTGGTCAAGGACGGGAAGCCGGTGCGGATGTCCAAGCGGGCCGGCACCGTCGTCGTCCTGGAGGACCTCCTCGACGCCGTGGGCAAGGACGCCGCCCGCTACGCGCTCACTCGGTCCTCGACGGACAGCACGATGGACATCGACCTGGACCTGCTCACCAGGCACAGCAACGAGAACCCGGTCTACTACGTGCAGTACGCGCACGCCCGGACGTCGAACGTGGCCCGGCTGGCCGCGGAGGACGGTGTGGCCCGGTCGGACGGCTTCGACCCCTCGCTGCTGGTCGACCCCACCGAGGCCGCCCTGCTCGCGACCCTGGGGGACTACCCCCGGGTGGTCGCCCAGTCCGCGACCCTGCGTGAGCCGCACCGGGTGGCCCGCTACCTGGAGGACCTTGCCGGACGGTTCCACAAGTGGTACGACACCTGCCGGGTCCGGCCGCTGACCGTCGAGGACGAGGTCACCGACCTGCACCGGACCCGGCTGTGGCTCAACGACGCCACCCGCCAGGTGCTCGCCAACGGGCTCGGCCTGCTCGGGGTCTCGGCTCCGGACCGGATGTAGGGACCGCCCACCCATGCGCGCACACGAGGCCGGCGCCCTCCACGCCGAGGGCTACGGAGGCCCGCCGATCTGGCTGCCGCACCCCGTGGACGTCATGGAGCTGCTGCCCGAGCTCTGGTCGGCCACCGTGGCCCGCGACCCCGCTGGCCGGCTGACCGTCGGGGGCGTCGACGTCGTGAGCCTGGCCGCCGAGGTGGGCACGGCGGCATACGTGCTGGACGAGGAGGACTTCCGGATGCGGTGCCGGGCCTACCGTGAGGAGTTCACCGGACCGTTCGAGCGGATCGGCGGGGCCGACGTGTTCTACGCGGGCAAGGCCTTCCTCTGCACGGCGGTGGCGCGCTGGGTGGCGCAGGAGGGGCTGAACCTCGACGTCTGCACCGGTGGGGAGCTGGCCGTCGCGCAGCGGGCGCAGTTCCCCGCCGAGCGGATCGGCCTGCACGGCAACAACAAGAGTGTCGCCGAGATCGAGCAGGCACTGACCTACGGGGTCGGACGGGTCGTCGTTGACTCCCTCGACGAGGTCGAGCGGGTCGCCGCAGCGGCTGCCCGGCTCGGCGTCGTCGCGCCGGTCATGATCCGGGTGACGGTCGGCGTCGAGGCGCACACCCACGAGTTCATCGCCACCGGGCACGAGGACCAGAAGTTCGGCTTCTCCCTCCAGAGCGGCGCCGCCGCCGCGGCGGCCGAGGCGATCCTGCGGCACCGTGACGTCCTGGACCTGCGTGGCCTGCACTCCCACATCGGCTCCCAGATCTTCGACACGAGCGGCTTCGAGCTCTCCGCCCGTCGGCTGGTCCTGCTGCACGCGCAGATCTGCCGCCGGCACGGCATCAGGATGCCCGAGATCGACCTCGGCGGCGGCTTCGGCATCGCCTACACCAGCCAGCACACGCCCCTGGACCCGGCCCACCTCGGCAACCAGCTCGCCCAGATCGTCGAGCGCGAGTTCGCGACCATCGCACCGGACCTGACGCACTGGCCGCGGGTCTCCATCGAGCCCGGACGGGCCATCGTCGGGCCGAGCACGTTCACCCTCTACGAGGTCGGCACGATCAAGGACGTCGACCTCGGCGACGGCCACTCGCGGACCTACGTCAGCGTCGACGGCGGGATGAGCGACAACATCCGTCCGGCGCTCTACGAGGCCGACTACTCCTGCACGCTGGCCAGCCGCAGCAGTGCGGCCCCGCCACGGCTGTCCCGTGTCGTCGGTCGGCACTGTGAGAGCGGGGACGTCGTCGTGATGGATGAGTACCTTCCCGCCGACCTCCGGCTCGGTGACCTCATCGCCGTCCCGGCGACGGGTGCCTACTGCCGCAGCCTGTCCAGCCAGTACAACCACACCCCGCGCCCGCCGGTCGTCTCGGTGCGGGACGGGGTCGTGACGACGCTGCTGCGACGCGAGACCATCGAGGACCTGCTGGCCCTCGACGTCGGTTGAGCCCGACCCGACGTAGGGTCAGGATGACGAACACGCGGCGTCCAGTCCGTGGACATTGGTGAGGATGAGGGCATGACTGACAACCAGGGCGCGCAGCACCCCCTCCGGGTGGCACTGCTGGGCTGCGGAGTCGTCGGCTCGAGCGTGGCGACGATGCTGACGACGCACGCCGCCGACCTCGCCGCGCGCGTGGGCCGTCCGCTCGAGCTGGTCGGCATCGCCGTGCGCCGCGCCGGCAGGGACCGCTCCGACCTGCCCGTCGACCCCGCCCTGTTCACCACCGACGCGGCCGCGCTGGTCACCCGCGCCGACGTCGTCATCGAGGTGATCGGCGGCATCGAGCCGGCGCGCGACCTCATCCTGTCCGCACTCAAGCACGGTGCCTCGGTCGTCACGGCCAACAAGGCGCTCCTCGCCGAGGACGGACCGACCCTGTATGCCGCGGCCGACGCGGCCGGAGCCGACCTGTACTACGAGGCCGCGGTGGCGGGCGCGATCCCGATCCTGCGCCCCATCCGCGAGAGCCTCGCCGGCGACGACGTCCGCAAGGTCCTCGGCATCGTCAACGGCACGACGAACTTCGTCCTGGACAAGATGGACACCACCGGCGCCGGCTTCGCCGAGGTCGTCGAGCAGGCCCAGGCCCTGGGCTACGCCGAGGCCGACCCCACGGCCGACATCGAGGGCTTCGACGCCGCCGCGAAGGCCGCCATCCTCGCCTCGCTCGCCTTCCACACCCGCGTGTCGGGTGCCGACGTCCACCGCGAGGGCATCAGCGACGTCACCGCAGCTGACATCCAGGCCGCCAAGGACATGGACTGTGTCGTCAAGCTGCTCGCGATCTGCGAGCGCACCGGGGAGGGCGACCAGGCGGGGGTCAGCGTTCGCGTCCACCCGGCGATGATCCCGCGCAGCCACCCGCTCGCCAGCGTGCGCGAGGCCTACAACGCCGTCTTCGTCGAGGCGGCCGCGGCCGGCGAGCTGATGTTCTACGGCAAGGGCGCCGGGGGCGACCCGACCGCCAGCGCGGTCCTCGGTGACGTCGTCGCCGTGTCGCGGCACAAGGTGGGCGGCGGCCACGGGCCCGGCGAGTCGGCATACGCCGACCTGCCCGTGCACCCCATGGGGCAGGCCCGCACGAGGTACCACGTCAGCCTCGACGTGGCCGACCGTCCCGGTGTCCTCGCCCTGGTCGCGACGTCCTTCGCCGCGCACGACGTGTCCATCGAGACGGTGCGCCAGCAGATCACCACCGGCGGTCGGGCCAACCTCATCATCGTCACCCACACCGCACCCGACGCCGCGCTCTCGGCGACCGTCGACGCCCTCGCGGCGCTCGACATCGTGGGCGCGGTCACCTCCGTGATGCGCGTGGAGGGCTCCTGATGGCCGTGCTGTGGCGCGGGGTGATCCGCGAGTACGCCGCCCGCCTGCCGATGCTCGCCGACTCGCCCGTGGTGACCCTCCAGGAGGGTGGGACGCCGCTCATCCCCGCGGAGCGCCTGTCCGAGCGCGTCGGCGCGCAGGTCTGGGTCAAGTACGAGGGGCTCAACCCGACCGGGTCGTTCAAGGACCGGGGGATGACCACGGCCGTCTCGTATGCCGCAGGGCGGGGTGCCGAGGTCGTCGTCTGTGCCTCGACCGGCAACACCTCGGCGAGCGCCGCTGCCTACGCGACGAAGGCCGGGATGCGCTGCGCCGTCCTGGTCCCCGACGGCAAGATCGCCATGGGCAAGCTGTCCCAGGCGATCGCGCACGGCGCCGACCTGATCCAGGTCGACGGCAACTTCGACGAGTGCCTGACGATCGCCCGCAAGCTGGCCGAGGTGTACCCGGTCGAGCTGGTCAACTCGGTCAACCCGGCCCGGATCGAGGGCCAGAAGACCGCCGCCTTCGAGGTCGTCGACGCGCTGGGCGACGCCCCTGACATCCACGTCCTGCCGGTCGGCAACGCCGGGAACATCACGGCGTACTGGCAGGGCTACCGGGAGTACCACTCCAGGTCCGCGGAGCCGGGACCGGCGACGAGGCGACCGGCCATGTGGGGCTACCAGGCCGCCGGTGCGGCGCCGCTCGTCCTCGGCCACCCGGTCGACGACCCGGAGACCATCGCAACGGCCATCCGGATCGGCAACCCCGCCTCGTGGACGCAGGCCGTCGCGGCGCGCGAGGAGTCCGGTGGACACATCGACTCGGTCACCGACGAGCAGATCCTCGCCGCGCACCGGCTGCTCTCCTCGACCGAGGGCATCTTCGTCGAGCCGGGGTCGGCCGCCTCGATCGCGGGCCTGCTCAAGGCCCACGACGCAGGCCTGGTCCCTCCTGGCGCGACCATCGTCTGCACGGTCACCGGTCACGGCCTGAAGGACCCGCAGTGGGCGCTCAGGGGCCCCGACGGCGCCGAGGCGGTCCCCCCCCGGGTGTCGGTCGACGTCGTGTCGGTGGCGCGCGCCCTGGGTCTGAAGAGCTGACCGGTATGCCGGCCGGCTCGCCGATCCCGCCGGGCGCCTCGGTGACCGTCCGGGTGCCGGCGAGCAGCGCCCACCTGGGACCGGGCTTCGACTCGATCGGCCTGGCGCTCGGCGTGGGGGACGAGTGCACGGCGACGGTCACCGAGGAGCCTGGTGTGGTCGTCCACGTCGAGGGGGAGGGTGCGGGCGAGGTCCCGCTCGACGGGTCCCACCTCGTGGCCCGGACCATGCACACGGCCTGGCGCGAGATCGGGGCGCCGGCTCCTGCCGGACTGCGGCTGGAGTGCGTCAACGCTGTCCCGCACGGGCGTGGGATGGGGTCGTCAGCGACGGCGATCGCCATGGGCATCGTTGTCGCACAGGCCTTGTGGGCCGCTGCGCCGGGTGGTTCGGTCGTTGACCTCAAGGCGGCCAACGACCTCGCCGCACGGCTCGAAGGCCATCCGGACAACGCGTCGGCCAGCATCTTCGGGGGGCTGACCCTGTCCTGGTCCGACCATCAGGGAGAGCCGGGTACGACCCGCACCGTCCGCCCGTCGCTGCATCCCGACCTCGACGTCGTCGTCCTCGTTCCCCACGACCAGCTGTCCACGGCCAGGGCCCGCTCGGTCCTGCCCTCGCAGGTCCGGCTCGCCGACGCGGCCGCCAACTCCGGGCGGGCGGCGCTGCTCATCCACGCGATGACGTCCGCCCCCTCCCTCCTGCTGCCGGCGACCCGCGAGTGGCTGCACCAGGAACCCCGCCGAGGCTCCTACGCCCGGTCGATGGCGCTCGTGGACTCCCTCCGGGCCGGCGGGCACGCAGCCGTCGTCTCCGGTGCGGGCCCCTCGGTCCTCGTCCTCACCACCCGCGAGGCAGCCCCCCGCGCCGCGGGCCACGCCGGCGCCGGGTGGCGAGTGCTGCGACCCGGCATACCGCCGCTGGGCGCGCACGTGGTGCGAAGCGCGCAGGCTCCGGACCGGGCCCACCGCGGGCAGACACGGCCCGGTCACGATCGGCCGGACTGACTCGCCGAGGCGCGGGCGGGTGCTACATTGAAGGCGTTGTCGCAGCCGATTCCCGGGCCACCGGCCCGATGCCAGCCGGCGACATCACCCCCATGTGAGCCAAGTTCCTCGCCCTGCCACGTCAGAGCATCAGGACTGGTGCGGGCGACCAGCCTCGCGTGACTCCTCAGGCCAAGACCACTGGCCGTCAACCCACGGTTCGTTGTTCCGGGTACGAACCGCAGACGAGGGAAGGATCCTTCGTGACCGACACCACCACTCTCGAAGCCGCCTCAGCCGTACCGCGGCGGTCCGGGTCGCTCACGGCCCTGAAGCTGGCCGAGCTGCAGGGACTGGCCTCGAGCATGGGCATCTCCGGCACCGCCAAGATGCGCAAGAACGACCTGGTCGAGGCGATCAAGGCTCGGCAGGGTGGCGCGGGGGCGGCCCCGGCGGACGGCGCCGAACGGCCGGCGCAGCCCGAACGGCCGGCGCCCTCCGAGCGGCCGGCGGACGCCGTACGGCCAGCGGACGCCGTGCAGACCCCGGAGACGGACCACACCTCCACCTCCACCCGCCCGGACGCCGGCTCCGGTGAGGACGCCACCCGGGCCACGGCCCCGGTGCAGGGCGAGCGACGCAACCGTCGTGCCGGGCGAGCGGCCGGGGAGGCGACCGCGGCCCCGTCGGTGGCGCCCGCAGAGCCTGCTGTGCGGGTGGACGGCGACACCGTCCGTCGGCCGCACCAGGAGGCAGCTCAGGCCGAGCGCCAGCCGCGTCCTGGTCGCGAGCAGGACGAGCGGTTGCGCGGCGAGCGCCGACCCCCCGAGCGGTCCGCCCGTGACGGTCGGGAGCAGGGCGGTCCCGTGCAGGACGAGGCCCATGCGCCGGCGCAGCACTCGGACCGACCGGCCCGTGAGGATCGTGAGCAGGGCGGCGACCAGCAGGACCGCACCCGCCAGCAGGTGGACCGCCAGCAGGGCGACGACCAGCAGGACCGCACCCGCCAGCAGGTGGACCGCCAGCAGGGCCAGCAGCCGCAGCGCCAGCAGGGACAGGCCGGTCCGCACAGCGGTGCGCAGGGTGGCTTCGAGGACGACTCCGACGGCCGCGGGGGCCGGCGGCGCCGCAACCGCAACCGGAACCGCGACAAGCGCCGTGGTGGTCGCGAGTTCGGCGACTTCGAGTCGACCTCGGAGGAGGCACCCATCCATGACGACGACGTCCTCCTGCCGGTGGCCGGCATCCTGGACGTGCTCGACAACTACGCGTTCGTCCGCACGAGCGGCTACCTGCCGGGCTCGGGCGACGTCTACGTCCCGCTGGGCATGGTCAAGAAGTCCGGTCTGCGCAAGGGCGACGCCGTCACCGGGGCGGTGAAGGCCCCCCGCGACACCGAGCCGGCTCCGCAGCAGGGTGCCCGGCAGAAGTTCAACCCGCTCGTCCGGCTCGACTCGGTCAACGACACCTCCGTCGACGAGGCGGGCAAGCGCCCCGAGTTCGGCAAGCTGACACCGCTGTACCCCCAGGAGCGGCTGCGTCTGGAGACCGAGTCGAGCATCCTGACCACGCGGATCATCGACCTGGTCGCCCCCATCGGCAAGGGCCAGCGCGGCCTCATCGTCGCCCCGGCCAAGGCGGGCAAGACGATGGTCATGCAGGCCATCGCCAACGCGATCACCACGAACAACCCCGAGGTGCACCTCATGGTCGTCCTCGTCGACGAACGTCCCGAAGAGGTCACCGACATGCAGCGCGCGGTCAAGGGAGAGGTCATCGCCTCGACCTTCGACCGGCCCGCCGAGGACCACACGACGGTCGCCGAGCTGTCGATCGAGCGGGCCAAGCGGCTGGTCGAACTGGGCCACGACGTCGTCGTGCTGCTCGACTCGATCACCAAGCTGGGGCGGGCCTACAACCTGGCGGCGCCGG
>JAICMC010000053.1 GCA_025929465.1 Nostocoides sp. | reverse complement strand
GTGGACCTGCCCGACCGGGCGGACGTAGCCGGCCGAGTCATACCAGTAGAGCGGGCCGCCACTGTCACCGTGGCCGGCCGCGTAGGAGCCGGATCCCAGGTAGTTCACGACGTCGGCCATCGGCCCCATGTAGGCCGTGCAGAACCAGAGGATGTAGCTCGTGCAGACGCTCTGGTTGGTGTCCACGACGCGCAGCCCGCAGACTTCACCGGTGTAGGAGCCGGACTGGCAGACGTAGGAGCCCACGACGGGCGACTGCCATGAGCCGACCGCCCGGATCGAGCTGTTCTGAGCCGGGCCGACGTTGATGTAGTTGATCGAGCCCGCGACGTCGATGACCGACACGTCGGTGCCGCTGTTGGCCGAGGTGACGGTGCCCAGGTAGCTCGTCGTGCCGTTGGTGCGCGGGCCGTTGGTGAACACGGTGCCCCCGCCGCCGCAGTGCGTTGCCGTCATCATCTCCATGGCGCCGTTGTAGATCGCCGGGAACCCCGTCGTGCAACCTTGGGCGATCCGGTCGCCGCCGTACCAGGGCGCGAAGTCGTTGAACCGCGAGCCGCTGTAGTACTCGCTGCTCTTGTCCCACGTCAGCGTCGAGCTCCTCGTCGTGGCCACCGTGTCGCCGAGCACCGTGTTGAGCGCCGTCCGGGCCTCCGACGCGGCCAGCGGGCGGGGCGCGCCGACGGCCTTGGTGGGGGCCGCCAGCACGGTGACGTCCAGGCCGGCACCGGTCATCGGGATGGACACCGACGAGACGGCGATCCCCCGGTCGCCGAGCGACCTTCCGCTCGCCTTGAGGGTGGCGGCAGCCTGCTCGAGCTGGCCGGCGCTGAACCTGGCCGGGTGCACCGAGATCCGCACGCCGGCCCGCTGCATACCGGCCGGGAGCGCGGCAGCCGGCTTCGTGCGGTAGAGGTCGACCCGGCCGGCGGCCACGTCGATGCTGGCACCGGCGATGTCCGAGCCGGCCACCTGGCTGGCCTTGAGCGCCAGACCGGCGGCCTCCAGGAGCGGAGCCTGCCGCGCCTGGAGCGCGGCGTCGCGCTTGCTGAGGTTGTGGGTCGAGATGGCTCCCTTGGCAGCGGCAGCTGACCTGGCCACCACCCCGGGTTCCTGTGGACCGGCCGGCCGGGCGCCTGCGGTGGGCGCGGTGAACGTCGTGGGGACCACCGCTGCCGTGGCCACCCCCGCCCCCATGGTGGCCGCGATGGCGACCCCTGCCCCGAACGCGACCCCCGCGATACTGAGTTTTGACATGTTCCCTCCTTGGGTCGTCGTGTGACGACGACTTCGGCCCCGAGCGGGCCGACACGCCAAGGAGACGCGATGCCGGCCGGTGATACGCCGGGTCGTCCGCTCGGCCGACGGCAGCCGACCCTCGGGCTGCGACAGGCCCGCACCGATGCAAGGATGCAAGGCATGAACTCCCCGCGTGCAGGACACCTCGCCCAGCCTTCGGATCTCGTCGACGTCCCGCACCTGGTGACCTCGTACTACACGGGCAAGCCCGACCCGGACGACCTGGACCAGCAGGTCGTCTTCGGTACCTCCGGGCACCGCGGGTCCAGCCTCAACACGGCCTTCAACGAGGAGCACATCCTGGCCACGACCCAGGCGATCTGCGACTACCGCAGGGACAAGGGCTTCGACGGACCGCTCTTCATCGGCCGCGACACCCACGGCCTGTCCGAGCCGGCCTGGGCCTCGGCGCTGGAGGTGCTCGCCGCCAACGACGTGACCGTGCTGGTCGACTCCGCCGACCGGTACACCCCCACGCCGGCCGTCTCGCACGCCATCCTGGTCGCCAACCGCGGCAAGGTCGGCGGGGTCGACGACCTGCCCGCCGGCAGGGGACTGGCCGACGGGATCGTCGTCACCCCCTCGCACAACCCGCCCTACGACGGCGGGTTCAAGTACAACCCGCCCCACGGTGGGCCGGCCGACAGTGACGCGACCAAGGTCATCGCGGCCGCCGCGAACGCCTACATCCGGGCGGGCCTGCAGGGCGTCAAGCGCATCCCGTTCACGCGCGCACGGGCCGGCGCGACGGCCTACGACTTCCTCGGGACCTATGTCGACGACCTGCCCGACGTCGTCGACATCGCCAGGATCAGGGAGGCCGGCATCCGGATCGGTGCCGACCCGCTCGGCGGCGCGGCCGTGGACTACTGGGGGGCCATCGCCGAGCGGCACCGGCTCGACCTCACCGTCGTCAACCCGCTCGTCGACCCGACCTGGCGGTTCATGACCCTGGACTGGGACGGCAAGATCCGGATGGACTGCTCCTCGCCGAGCGCCATGGCCAGCCTGATCGAGCAGCGTGACCAGTACCAGATCGCGACGGGCAACGACGCGGACGCCGACCGCCACGGCGTGGTCACGCCCGACGGCGGCCTGATGAACCCCAACCACTACCTCTCGGTCGCCATCCAGTACCTCTACGGCGGCGCCCGACCCGGCTGGCGCGCTGACGGCTTCATCGGCAAGACCCTGGTGAGCAGCTCGATGATCGACCGCGTCGCGACCGACCTGGGCCGTCGGCTCGTGGAGGTGCCGGTCGGCTTCAAGTGGTTCGTCCCGGGCCTGCTCGACGGTTCCGGCCCGTTCGGTGGCGAGGAGTCGGCCGGCGCGTCCTTCCTGCGCTTCGACGGCTCGGTGTGGACGACGGACAAGGACGGGATCATCCTGGCCCTGCTGGCCTCGGAGATCCTCGCCTCGACCGGCACCAGCCCGAGCGCGCTGTATGCCGGGCTCGTCGCGGCCCACGGCGACCCGGCATACGCCCGGATCGACGCGCCGGCGAACCGCGAGCAGAAGGCCAAGCTGGCCGCCCTCTCCCCCGACGACGTCAGCGCCGACTCCCTCGCCGGGGAGCCGATCACGGCCAAGCTGACCGAGGCCCCCGGCAACGGGGCCAAGATCGGGGGGCTGAAGGTGGTCACCGAGAGCGCCTGGTTCGCCGCCCGACCCTCGGGGACCGAGGACGTCTACAAGATCTACGCCGAGTCCTTCCGGGGGGCCGACCACCTCGCCGAGGTCCAGGCCGAGGCCCGGGACGTCGTCAGCGCCGCTCTCGGGTCCTGACCGGCGCGCCGGACGCGACGTCGGGTGCACCACATCGACCCCACGGCTCGGGTGCGGGTGTTAGGTTAGCCTTGCCTTGATCGGCCGCGGTCATCCGCGGCGTGGACGACGCCGGGAGAGCTCATGACGACAGTGACACGACCACGGGTGCGTCGGTCCGCGGTCCCCGCGACCCCGCAGGTCCTGGGTCAGGTTCTCCCCGGCGGCAGCTGTCGGGTCGAGTCGTATGCCGATGGCGTCGACCAGCGCACCGCCCAGCGGCTGCGCGACCTCGGGTTCGCACCCGGAGAGCTGATCACGGTCGTCCGCCGCGCTCCCATGGGCGACCCGGTGCTCTACCGGGTCCTGGACACGGTCGTCGCGCTGCGCGCCGAGCACACCCGCCAGATCAGGGTCAGCACCGCCGGATGAGCCACCACGCGGGTGACGGCTCCGCCGTCGTCGCCGACGCGTCCCGCGTCGCCCTGGTCGGCTCGCCCAACGCGGGCAAGACGACGCTGTTCAACGCGCTCACCGGGCTGCGGGCCAAGACCGGCAACTACCCCGGTGTGACCGTCGCCCGCTACGAGGGGGTGGCCAGCACGCCGGCCGGGCGTATCGTCCTGGAGGACCTGCCGGGGACCTACAGCCTGGACCCGATGAGCCCGGACGAGAAGATCGTCTGCGACTGCCTGGATGCCTCGGCCGATCGGGTCCAGACCCCTGACGCCGTCCTCGTCGTCCTGGACGCCACCTCGCTGCGTCGGTCCCTCGGGCTCCTCGCGGAGGTCCTGCGTCGTGGGCTGCCGACGGCCGTCGTCCTCACCTTCCGGGACGAGCTGACCCGACGCGGCGGACGGGTCGACGTCCAGGCCCTGAGCAGGGCGGTCGGCGTCCCCGTCCTGCCCGTGGTCGCCGGCTCGCGGGACGAGCTGGGGGGACTGCGCGCCGCTCTGGCCGACCGGTCCCAGTGGCCCGCGCCGGTCGTCCTCCCGCCGACCGACCCACCCGGACGCGAGGGCTGGGTCCGTTCGGTGCTCGACGCGGCCCGCCACCAGCCGCCGGCCGGGGACACCCGGACCGAGCGGATCGACGCCGTCCTCCTCCACCCGGTGTGGGGGACGCTCATCTTCTTCGCGACCATGTTCGGCTTCTTCCAGGTCATCTTCACCGTGGCCACGCCGCTGCAGGACCTCGTCCAGCGGCTGTTCGACGCCTTGGGCTTGCTCGCCTCCGCACACCTGGGCAGCGGGTGGCTGTCCAGCCTGGTCACCGACGCGCTCATCGGCGGTGTGGGCAGTGTCGTGGTGTTCCTTCCCCAGATCGCGCTGCTCTTCGTCCTCATCGCGCTGCTCGAGGGCAGTGGCTACCTGTCCCGTGCGGCGTTCCTCATGGACCGCGTCATGGCCCGCGCCGGACTCGAGGGCCGGGCCTTCGTGGCGCTGCTGAGCGCGCTGGCCTGTGCCATCCCGGCGATCATGGCCACCCGGTCCCTGCCGTCGGCCAAGGACCGCCTCGCCACGATGATGGCCGCGCCGCTCATGACCTGCAGCGCGCGGCTGACCGTCTACGTCCTGCTCGTCGGCATGCTCGTCGACGGTTCCGCCCGGGTGGGCCCGTTCGGCGCCAAGGGCGTGGTGATGTTCGGGCTGTACCTCGGTGGCGCGATCGCAGCCATGGCCACCGCCTGGGTCTTCAAGAAGGTCACCGGGCGCCAGGGCCCCACGATGCCCTTCTACATGGAGATGCCCAGCTACCGGCTGCCCCGGGTGCGCACCATGGTCCTGGCCGTCTGGGAGGCCTGCAAGGGCTTCCTGGCCAAGGTCGGGCGGATCATCCTGGTCGTCACGCTCGTCCTGTGGCTCCTGCTCAACCTGCCGGCCCGCAGCCCGGCACACCTGGCAGCGGCCGGCGTCGACTCCCAGGACCGGGCGGCGGCCTCGTCCTACGTCCTGGACCACAGCTATGCCGCGGCCGTCGGCCGCGCTGTCGAGCCGGTGTTCGCGCCGCTGGGCTTCGACTGGCGCATCGACATCGGCATCGTCGCCTCGCTCTCGGCGCGCGAGGTGTTCGTGGCGACCCTGGGGCAGGTGGCGGCGGCCGACAACCCCGACTCACCGCGGGCGACCCTGGAACGGATGCGCACCGACGTCGGGGGGCACGACCGGCCCCTGTTCGACGCCCCCACCATCGCAGCCCTGCTCACCTTCTTCCTCTTCGCCCTCCAGTGCATGTCGACGATCGCTGTCATGCGGCGGGAGACCGGCACCTGGCGATGGCCGGGCATCGCCTTCGGCTACATGTTCGTCCTTGCCTGGGGGATGGCGTTCGTCGTCCATGCGGTCGTGGAAGGGATCGTCGGGTGATCGCCCTGCACGCCGAGCGTGTCGAGGGCGACCCGTGCACCGTGCGCTGGGTCGTCCCTCCCGGTGTGGTCCCCTTCGTGGGCGAGGTCCTGCGCGCACCGGGCGAATGCGGCTCGATGCTCGAGCAGGGCCTGCTCTCCCAGGTCGTCCTGGAGGCGACCTGCGTGCTCACGACCGCTGTCGACGCGGGGGCATGGACCGAGCTCGGGGAGCGGGTCGGCCGGACCCTGGGCGACGACCTCGCGGACACCGCCTGGGTCCCGGCACGGGGACCGGTCCAGCCGGTCTCCCTGGCCATCGTGGCGCAGGAGGTCCTCGCCGGGCCGGTCGGCGACTACATCCGCAGCCACGGTGGCGTCGTGGAGGTCGTCGACACGGCCGGGGACGTGCTGACCGTCGCGCTGCGAGGGGTCTGTGCGCACTGCCCGGCCTCCGGTGCGACCCTCAACGACAGGCTGGAGGCCGAGGTGCGTCGTCGCTACCCGGGGCTGGCGTCGGTGCGGGCGGCCCGGCCGGTGAGCCGGTCCGGCGTGGCACGGCGCACCCTCTCCCTCGCCGTTCGTGGGCGCGGCTGAGACGCGGTCAGGCGACCAGCCAGACGCCGACACCGGCGATGGTGACCACGCTCAGGGTCGACAGGATGCCCAGCAGCAGCGGGCGGGGACCGACGGCGCGCAGTGCGGCGACCCGGACGCCGAGGCCGAGGGCGAACATCGCCGCGGCGAGCAGCACCGTCTGGGTCATCTTGGCCCCCTGGAGGACTCCTGCGGGGACCGTGCCCGTCGTGCGGAGCAGGACGGCGACGACGAAACCTCCGACGAAGAGGGGCACGAGCGGCGGTCGGTGGCCGCTGGAGCCGTCCGCGGCGCGGCGGCGCCACAGGCTCACCCCGGCCATCACCGGCGCGAGCATGAGGACGCGGGCCAGCTTGACGAGGACCGCCGTGGCCAGGGCCCCGGAGCCGATCAGCCCACCGGCGGCGACGACCTGGGCGACCTCGTGGATGGAGGCACCGGCGAAGATCCCTCGAGCATGCTCGGAGAAGCCGAGCAGTGCCCCGAGCGCCGGCGAGACCGGGATCATCACGGTGCCGAAGAGGACGACGAGGGCGATGGCCGTCGCTGCATCCTCCTCCTCGGCGTCGACGACCCCGTCGACGGCAGCCACGGCGGCGGCGCCACAGATCGAGAACCCGCAGGCGATGAGCAGGGTCTGCAGGAACGGCATACCGAGCAGGCGTCCCCAGAGCAGCGTCGTCCCGATGCCGAGGAGGACGACGGTGACGACGATGCCGACGACCCCGGGGCCGAGCGCCGCCACGTCGCGCAGGGACAGCTGCAGGCCGAGCAGGACGATGCCGATGCGCAGCAGCCGCCGGCCCGCCACGGCGATGCCGGGAGCCAGCACCGCCGGCAGCGTCACGACGTTGGCGAGCACCACCCCGACGATGATCGCAAGGAGCAGGGGGCTGAGCGGCGCCCAGACGGTGTTGAGCAGGAACGCGCCGATGCCGACCGCCAACGCCAACCCGACACCCGGGAACCAGGCATGCCTGTCCTGCTGGCCGGCCGATGGCACGGCGGGGCGCTGTGCGGACGTGGCCGGCGGGACAGTGCGAAGGGACATACCCCCACGATGCCCTGGCAGCGCTCGCGCGGATAGACGCCAGAAGCTGCGTACGGCATATCATCCTGATATGACCTCGGGATGGCCGGACCTCACCGCGCTGGACCTGCTCGTCCGGGTCGGCAGCACCGGCAGCCTCGGCGCGGCGGCCCGGCAGGTGGGGATGGCGCAGCCCAATGCCAGCCGGTCGGTGCGTCGCCTGGAGCAGGAGCTGGCCCTCTCCCTCGTCCACCGCTCGCCGCAGGGCTCGGTCCTCACCCCGACCGGGGCGCTCATCGCCGAGTGGGCGGGCGCGGTCCTGCGCTCGGCCGGCGAGCTCAGCGCCAACGCCGCGACCCTGCGGGCCGGCGCACGAGCCCGCCTCTCGGTCGGCGCGAGCCGGACGGTCGCCGAGATCGCCCTGCCGCTCTGGCTCGGGGCCCTGCGTCAGGAGCACCCCGAAGGGCTGGTCACCCTCGGCATCGACAACTCCCGAGCCGTCCGCGAGGCGGTCCGGGAGGGTCGGCACGACCTCGGGTTCATCGAGAGTCCTGGCGCACCCCCGGGCCTTCGCAGCCTGGTCGTCGCGGTCGACGAGCTCGTCGTCGTCGTCGCGCCGTCGCACCCCTGGGCCCGTCGCTCGGGCATCACCGCCGCCGAGCTGGCCGGCACTGCTCTTGTCGTGCGCGAGGCCGGGTCGGGGACGCGCACGACCCTCGAACGGGCCCTGGCCCGGGCCGGGCTCCTTGCCGGGCAGGCAGAACCGGCGTTGGAGCTGGCCAGCAACGAGGCGGTGCGGATCAGCGTGGCGGCCGGGACCGGGCCGGCTGTGCTCTCCGAGCTGGCGGTGCGAGCCGGCCGGACAACGGGTCAGCTCGCGCAGGTGCCGGTCCACGACCTCCCGCTGCGCCGGCGGCTCCGAGCGGTGTGGCAGGGACCGGACGCGCTCGCCGGGCTGGCCGCCGACCTGGTCCGCCTGGCCCGGACGCTCGGTGCCGGGAACGCGCTGCCTGCCGCACCGGCCGGACGAGGGCGGCGAAGGGTCAGCGACCCAGCCGTGACCCCTCGTCCTTGACCCAGAGGTCGAGCAGACCGCCGAAGTGGGCCTCGAACTTCTCCCACTCGTAGGTCGGGTAGGTCTGCTGGATCGTGGAGCGGAGCATCGAGGCGAACTCCGACCCGGTCACCCAGTCGTAGACCAGCTCATCGACGTGCGGGAGGGTCGTGTCGCAGAACTCGCGGTAGCGGTCGGTCGTGAAGTGGTCGTCGGCCAGCTCCTGGTAGGCGGCGAGCTTGGCCTGGTAGTCCAGCGCGTCGTCGTCGGCGATCCTGAACCACGGCCCGGTGTCGACCTGGGTCCTGGCCTTGCGCCCGGTGACCACACAGAACGTCGACCACTTCAGCAGCGCCCCCATCGCCCACGGGACGTAGTAGTGCAACGAGGTCACGGCCACGTCCGGGCAGGCGTTGGCGTAGTCGATCGGATAGACCGCGCCGTCCTTGACGAGCATCTCGCAGGAGTTGAACTCCCACCGGAAGAAGGCGTTGACCGTCTGGGCGATGGTCCGCGCCTCGGCCCCGGCAGCGTCGCTGAGGAAGCCGTGCGACACGGCATACCGGTTGTGCATCGGCTCGTCGGGCTGGAACTTCATCGTCATCGTCTCCGGTCCGATGGTGAGGGACCGGGCGAAGACATCGAAACCCTCGATCGACTGCTGGAGGTGCATGAGCATCTCCCCGGAGTCGTCGTATGCCGCGTGCAGGGCTGCGGCGTCCTTGATCCGGGACACGCCACGCCAGCCCCCGCCGTCGAAGGGCTTCATGAACAGGGGGTAGCCGATGCCCTGGGCCACCGCCTCGATGTCGAAGGACTTGTTGTACTTGGCGGAGGTCGATGCCCACCGGATGTTGTCGACCGGGTTCTTGTACGGCACGAGGACCGTCTCGGGCACGTTCATGCCCAGGCGGAGCAGCGCGCAGTAGGCCGAGTGCTTCTCCATCGACTGGAACGTGAACGGGCTGTTGAGCGTGTAGACGTCGTCCATGAGCGCGACCTTCTTGAGCCACTCGCGCGGGTGGTAGTACCAGTAGGCGAGGCGGTCGATGACCAGCTCCTGACGCGGCTTGTCCCGCAGGTTGAACGGCTCGATGGTGACCCGCTCGGTGGTGACCTCGTGGCTGCTGCCATCGGGAGCGGTGAGGACGCCCAGCCGCCGGGCCATGGACTCAAAGGCGGTGGGCCAGTCCTCCTCGGCTCCGAGCATCAGTCCGATGAGGTGGTTGGTCGGCATTCGCACTCCTTCGGTGAGGGGATCGAGTCAGACGAAGCGGGGCAGGTGGTGCGCCAGCTGGCGTTGCCACCAGGGCCAGTCGTGGGCCGAGTCGTGGCCCCAGACGTCAAGCTCGTGCCGAATCCCCTTGTCCCGCAAGGCATCAGCCAGCTGAAGCGTCTGTGGAAGACACTGGGTCGGGTCGACCTCGAACGGCCCCTGACCGACCACGAGCTCGATCGTCACACGCGACCGCAGCCAGTCCAGGTGGGCACCGTGCAGGCCGCGCACGTAGGCGGCGGGGTTGGCGAAGTGGGTCGCGTCCCCGAGCTCGCCCCAGCAGCTGAACGTCGTCACGTCGTAGTTGCCGGACAGCCCGATGGCCACGGGCGCCAGGTCGGCGCGCTGGAGCGCGAAGTTCACGGCGTGGTAGGCGCCCAGGGACACACCGGTCGTGATGATCTCCTGAGGGCCGCCGCACTCCTGGAAGACCCACGGGACGACCACGTCGGTGAGCCATGCGTAGTAGGCACCCTGTCGACGGGCCCGTTCCTCGGTGGGAGCGCTGCGGTCCGACCAGGTCCAGGCGTCGGCGGCGTCCACGCAGAACAGGCTGACCCGCCCGGCGTCGATGAGGTCGGACACGGCGCCGACGAGGCCGAAGTCCACCGGGTCGTGGGCCCTGCCGCCCTGGCTGGGGAAGACGAGGACCGGCCTGCCGTAGTGTCCGTGCCGCACGACGGACAGCTGGGCGTGCCCTCCGGGGAACCGGACGGACGCGGTGGCCTGCGACATGGTGCCAAGCCAACCACAACCGCGCCCGCCGTGTCCGCAGTCACCAGCAGGACGCCAGCAGAGCGGTGAGGGCCGGATCCAGCGCGTCGCGCCACGCGGTGTAGCCGTGCAGGTCGGGGACCTCGCGGTAGGTCACCGTGTGCCCGGCCCGGCTCAGCGCGGCGGCCATCTGCCGGTTGTTGGCGGCGTTCTCCTCCGAGGCACCGCACGTCATGGCGATCCGGAGCGGGCGGCCAGCGCGTGGTGCGTCCAGGACCTGCTGGACGGCCCGGGTGACCCGTCCGAAGTGCGCGAAGCCGGCCTCCTGTCCGTCATGCCGGACCGAGAAGAACGAGCCGCTCTGGGCGAAGACGCCACCGACCGTCCCGTTCCCGCCAGCGGGATGCAACCCGACGAGCAGGGCGGCCAGCCCCCCGAGGCTGCCGCCCATGACGACGACCGGCCCACGCGTGGCGAAGCGCCTGGTCAGCCGGGACAGGCCCGCGCCGGCCACGCTGCGCAGGTAGGCCCGGGAGCCGGAGTACCACGCGTTGCGCCGAACCGGGGTGGCCAGCACCACCCGGTGCGGCGGCAGGCGGCCGGCGGCGATCATCGCGCCGCAGTACCGGGTGAGCCCGGCCAGGGCGTCGTACTCCGGGCCGTCGTGGACGAACAGCATCGGCAGCGGTTCGGTGTCGGGAAGGCCCGCCGGCGACCACACCGTCAGCGGGACGGGCCGGATGGTGGCTCCGTGCAGCCTGGTCCGGGTGCGCACGCCCTCGCTCGAGGGGGCGGTCAGCCAGCCCGGCACGGCATACGAGGGCATCAGCACGACCGAGCGCTGACCGGAGGGGGTGTCGACGGTGACCGGGTTGCCCGGGTCGAGGACGGTCCGCTCGGCGCCGCCGACGCTGACCGCGAGCCGGTACTCGAAGCGTTGGACACTGGGCCGGGGCAGGTCCAGCCGCCAGCGGGTCCGCCCGTCCGCAGCCGGCGCCGCAACGAGGGCGAAGTCGCGCCGGCCGCTCAGCGCCGGATCGAGGTCGAGCCGCACCGCGTCCACCGCGACGCCGTCGGTGCCGGGCAGGGCGACCTCGATGCGGACGGACTCGGCCAGCACGCGAGGGGCGGTCACGACACGGGGCTGCTCGTGCTCAGAAGAGCGCGCTCATCAGCGCGGTACGGCCCTTCTTGACCCGCTCGTCGTGGTTGCCCACGACCGCGAACAGGTCCAGGAGGTGGGTCCGGACGCGGTCCCGGTCGGCGCCGGAGGTCGTGCGGACCAGGTCGAGCAGTCGCCCGAACGCGTCCTCGACGTGGCCGCCGAGGACGTCGAGGTCGGCCACGGTGAGCGCCGCGGCGACGTCGGTGGGGTCACTGGCCGCAGCCGTGCGGGCCTGTGGGTCGTCGACCTGTGCGGTCCGTCGCAGCAACCCGACCTGGGCCAGACCCAGCTGCGCGTCGTGGTCGCCCGGGTTCTCCTGGAGCGCCTGCTCGTATGCCGCCGCGGCGCCGTCCAGGTCGCCCGCCTCGATGGCGTCGAACGCCTGCTGGTGCAGCGGGGGGAGCTCGTCGGACTCCGCCTCGCCCTCCTCGCCCTCGACCGGGCCGAGGTCGACGCGACCGGCCACACCGTGCTGGACCGCGAGCTTGAGCAGCTCCTCGAAGGTCGCCCTGACCTCTGCCTCGGGCAGCGCGCCGGCGAACAGCGGGACGGGCTGACCCTGGACCAGGCCGATGGTGAGCGGCACCGACTGCGCCTGGAGCGCTCGCAGCAGCGCGGGGTTGGCGTCGGCGTCCACGGTCACCACCTGCAACCGACCCCCCAGGTCGACGGCGATGCGGATGACGAGGTCGACGTAGTCGCTCGTCTGGGCCAGGCGGGGCGACCAGAGCACGACGACCGCGGGAACTCGCAGCGAGGAGTTGACGACCGACGTGAACGTGGCATCGGTCGCCTCGATGACGAGCCCGGCCGGGACACCCCGGGGTCCGGATCCGGACGCGCCGGGGCGGGCGGCGGGAGCGGGGCCGCCGGTGGACAGCCCGGACAGGTCGATGGCGCCGCGGCCGGCCGAGCCGGAGATGGGTTCCTGGGTCATGGGGGCGATTGTGCCAAACGCGCGGCCAGGCCGGTCAGGAGCCCTTGGCCGATGCCAGCTGCTCCGCGGCGCCGATCACCGTTGCGGTGCCGGTGGGCGGGACGACGAGCACGACGGTCTCCACGGTCGTGACCGTCACCGACCGCTTGATCTGGGACCTGCCGAGCAGGGCGGCCACCGGAGCCGGCACGGTGACCGCCTTGGCGCCCGACGCCGCGGTGATCGTGTCGGTCCGGACCAGCAGAGCGAACACCAGCGCTCCCCCGCCGGAGAGCCGGACGGCCGTCGGCGCGCCCACCACCTGCTGGCGCTGGCTGAAGGTCGCCAGCTTCTTCAGGGCTGCGGTCTGGGCGGCGGCACTGGTCCGCAGGCTGCGCGACAGTTCGTCGTCCAGGGACACGTGAGCGGCTCTGGCCGGTCTGGGGTAGGCCAGTGCAGCGGCATACTCGCTGAGGATGGCCGCCGGTGCGGCGACCAGACCGGTCCCGTCCGCCACGGTCTCGACCCCCTGGGCCACCGGCCCGATGGCCGGAACCCTGGCCCCGGCGAACATCGGCACCGAGGCGACGAGGACGAACGGCGAGGTCGGCGAGGGCGAGGTGAGCAGGTGGAGGAGCTGCCTGCTCGAGGCGGCGTCCAGGGTGGTGGCCAGGATGGTCCGCGGCCAGGCCCGTCCCCGGACGATGGCCAGCACGGTGGGGGCCTCGGGGGTGGCGAGCGGGTCCGGGGCGGCCACCGTGGTCCTGCTCGTGACGGCTGCCTGGGCCATGGCCAGGGCCGGACCGGTGAGCACAGCCTTGCGGGCGCGTTCGCCGGCCGCCCCCGTCCGGGCGCGTGCCGACTGCGCCTCGGAGATGACCCGCGTGGTGATCGCGGCGGCGGTCTGCTCGTTGAGCGGCGCACCACCGGTCTGTTCGGTGGGGACTGCGTGCAGGCCGACGACCTGGTCGGCGACGCCACAGCCGGCCAGCACCGCGACGGTGGCTGCCGCGGCCAGCAGTGCGGCGATCCGGCGGCGCGGACCCGTCATGAGGCGCTCAGACGTCCGGATCGCCGTCCCGCGACGAGGGCGCCCAGGCTGGCCACGGCGAGGAGCAGACCCGCGAAGCCGAGCAGGACCGACTCGACGAACCAGGTCTGGTCCCGCCAGGTGACCGTGACGCTGCGCAGGGGGGCCCGCTCGCCATGGACGACGATCGTCTCCGGCGCGGCACGCTGGTCGACCGGGATGGTGACCGCGCCCGGGCTCGTCGAGCGGCTGCGCCAGATCTCGGCACCCGCGATGGCGGCCGGCTCGCCCGTCCCGGTCCGTTCGGCCCGGATCGCCCAGTCCCGTACGGCGACCCGGGTGAGACGGGCGGCTGATGACCTGCCGATGGCCGCGTCGACGTCGGACGGGGCCGCCAGGCCGACCCACACGCTGTCACCCTGCGCGGGCCGCACCGTGACGGTGAGCGGCTTGTCGACCCGGTTGAGCAGGCTCGGTTCGAGCAGGACGGGGCGGGTGTCGCTCGGCGACCACCTGAAGGTGGCGGCACCGCTGGAGCCGAGGTGGGTGCTGAACCAGACCCCGACACCCAGCACGACCACGCCGAGGACCGCCAGGGCGAGGCTGAGCAGCTGCTTGGCTATGGCCACGTTGGGGTGTTCCCTTCCAGAATCAGGGTCCACCATGACAAAGCCCACGGCCTCACGACAAATCCGGGTATGCCGGCGCCCAGGTCCGGGCGGCAGGACCCGGCTCAGAAGCGGGCGGGCTCCCGATAGGTGCCCCACTCCGCCCGCAGGGCGTCGCAGATCTCGCCGAGGGTGGCCTCGGCACGGGCCGCCTCGAGCATCGCCGGGATCATCGTGGCGCCGGACCGGGCGGCCGCGACGAGGCCGTCCAGCCCGGCCCGGACCCGCGTGTCGTCGCGGGCGGCGCGCCGCGCAGCCAGGACCGACACCTGCTCCCGCTCGACCTCGTGGCTGACCCGCAGGATCTCCAGGTCGTGGCTCACCGACTCGGTGTGGGCGTTGACCCCGACGACCCGCTTGTCGCCCTTCTCCAGCGCCACCTGGTACTGGAAGGCGGCGTCGGCGATCTCGGACATGAACCAGCCCTCCTCGATGCCGCGCAGGATCCCGGCCGTCATCGGCCACTGCTCGACCGGCATACCGTCGCTGGCCCGCGCCCTCATGGCCGACGCGAGTCCGCGGTGGTCAGACGCGGAGAGCCCCGAGCCGCCCATCGTCAGGACGCGCTCG
Source organism: Nostocoides sp. (assembly GCA_025929465.1). Taxonomy (GTDB): domain Bacteria; phylum Actinomycetota; class Actinomycetes; order Actinomycetales; family Dermatophilaceae; genus Nostocoides. Next base: position 571 of record JAICMC010000053.1, on the reverse strand, counting down.
AAGATCCGCTCCGCCTCGGCCTCGATCTGGTCGGTGAGTGCCTCGAGGTACCAGCTGCCGCCGAGCGGGTCGGCGACGTTGACGACGCCAGTCTCCTCCATGAGCACCTGCTGGGTGCGCAGCGCGACCTCGGCGGACTGCTCCGTCGGCAGGGCCAGGGTCTCGTCCAGGGCGTTGGTGTGCAGCGAGCTGGTACCGCCCAGCACGGCGGCAAGCGCCTCCACGGCGGTCCGGACGACGTTGTTGTAGGGCTGCTGCGCGGTGAGGGAGACCCCGGCGGTCTGGGTGTGGAACCGCAGCCACTGCGCCCGAGCGGTCCGCGCGCCGTAGACGTCGCGCATCCAGCGCGCCCAGATCCGGCGGGCCGCACGGAACTTGGCGATCTCCTCGAAGAAGTCGAGGTGGCTGTCGAAGAAGAAGGACAGGCCCGGAGCGAAGGTCTCGATGTCCAGGCTCCGCGACAGGCCGAGCTCGACGTAGCCGAACCCGTCGGCGAGGGTGAAGGCCAGCTCCTGCGCGGCCGTGCTCCCCGCCTCGCGGATGTGGTAGCCCGAGACCGACAGCGGCTTGT
>JAICMC010000193.1 GCA_025929465.1 Nostocoides sp. | reverse complement strand
GACCTGGTCGAGCTGCTCACCGACGTCGGCGGCCTCGCCGCCGACGTCGGGCGGGGCATCGCGGTCTTCGTCGACGAGATGCAGGACCTGGGGCCCGACGACATCTCTGCGGTGTGCGCGGCGTGCCACGAGATCGGCCAGGCAGGGCTCCCGGTCATCGTCGTGGGCGCCGGCCTGCCGCATTTGCCGGCCGTGCTGTCGGCGTCGAAGTCGTACTCCGAGCGGCTGTTCCGCTACCAGCGGATCGACCGGCTCGACGAGGCTGCTGCCGCTCTGGCCCTCACCCTCCCCGCTGAGGAGGAGGGGGCCGGCTGGTCGCCGGAGGCTCTTGCGGCGATGTATGCCGTCACCGCCGGCTATCCCTACTTCGTGCAGGCCTACGGCAAGGCGGTCTGGGACCGCGCGCCCCGAACGCCGATCACCGCAGAGGACGTCGGGGTCGCCGCTCCCGAGGCCGAGTCCGAGCTCGCCGTCGGGTTCTTCGGGTCCCGCTACGAGCGCGCGACCCCGGCCGAGCGGGAGTACCTGCGCGCGATGGCCGACGCCGCCGTCCCGGCGAGCGAGGGAGAGCCCGGCAGCGCGGCATACGCCTCGACCCTGACCATCGATATGGACGAGGTCCCGACGGCCGACGTGGCCCGGCTGCTCGGGCGCAAGCCGCAGTCGCTCTCGCCTGCGCGCGATGCCCTGCTCAAGAAGGGCCTGATCTACTCCGCGGAGCGCGGCCGGATCGCCTTCACCGTCCCCCACTTCGGCCGGTACCTCAGGGACCACGCCTGATGGCGCCCGGTCAACCGGTCAGCGGGAGACATGGGTGGGACGGCCAACGAGCACGGGCCTCGGGCTGCCCCGCGCGAGCAATACCATCTGGCGGTGAGCAGAATCTTCACGACCAGCGTCGCCTCGGTCTATCCGCATTACCTGACGAAGGTGGAGAGGAAGGGACGGACCAAGGCCGAGCTCGACCACGTGATCCGGTGGCTCACCGGCTTCGACGAGGCAGACCTGGCCAGCCATCTGGCCAGCGGGACGACGTTCGAGGACTTCTTCGCCCAGGCACGCCTCAACCCGCAGGCGTCCCGGATCAGCGGCGTCGTGTGCGGAGTGCGCGTCGAGCAGGTGCACGACCCGTTGATGCGCAGGATCCGCTACCTGGACAAACTGGTCGACGAGCTCGCCAAGGGCAGACCGATGGAACGGATTCTGCGGGCCTAGCTGGGGGCTAGAAGGCTGGAAGCGGACTGGGGCCGGCACGATGGCGCAGGGACGGGTCAGTCGTCGATGGCTTCGATCCCGAGCCGGGCCAGCTCGGCCATCCGCTGACGCATGGTCCCGATCAGCTCCGGCGAAGGTCGCTGCCAGCCGGTGACCTCCTCGACGACCCGTAATGGCTCGGTCGTCCGGTAGGACCTGGTCGGGTTGCCGGGAAAGCGCTTGTCGGTGACGTTGGGGTCGTCCTCGATCGTGCCGAGCGGCTCGACCCGGTAGACCCGTCCCGCGCCCTCCCCGCGAGCGAGCTCGGCGGCCAGCGGCACCCCTTCGCGGTCGGCCGTCAGGTAGATGTGGTTGGCCTGACGCCCGGAGCCGTAGTTGGAACGCCAGCCCGGGGTGAGCAGGTCGCCTGGGCGCAGGTCGGCCTTGGTCCCGTGGAAGAACGGCCCGGGGTCGTCGACCACGCGCGGTGCCGCAGGTGGGTCCCGGATCAGGCTGTCCAGGCGTTCCAACAGGACCGCGACCCGGTTGCGGCCCTTCGGCGCCCGCGGATAGCGGGTCAGCACGTCACGCACTACCGGCGTGGCCCGTTTGGCTGCGGCGATGATGACGTACTCCGCGACCACCGGGTCGTCGCCCCGCGCGAGCTCGGCCGCCCGGGCGGCATGGGCGGCCGCCCCGAGGATGTGGCGCACCTGCGTCGCCCTCGCCAGCGGATGCAGGTATGCCGACGCGGCGGCATCCGCTGCAGCGCTCGCAGCGTGCCGGGCCGCCTCGGTCGTGGCCTCCCCGGCTGCCCGGTGCGCGTCGGCTGCGGCAGTGCGCTGCAGGCGCGAACGGGACGCGCCGTCGGCGAAGGCTCGACCGGCCTGCAGGGCCGCAGCCGGGCGGGAGTCACCGGGGCAGGCGCTCTGGAAGACGACGAGGACAGGGTCGGCGCACGCTGCGGCATACCCCACGACCGCGCGCAGCTCGTCCATCGTCAGCTCGAAGTCACCCGGTCGGATCGCCATCCGCTCGAGTCTGGCACAACGGGGGACGCCCATCCAGACGGCCGAGCAGTCCGCGCCGACGTGTACCGGGCAGGTGCGAACACGCCCCTCGTCCGCTGGGCAGGCCGCCGTCAGGTGCGGTCCGGCGGGTGGGGATCGGGGGTGCTGTCGCCGACGGCGTGAGCCTGGTCGCGCCGCTCCGCTGGGTCCTCCTGCTCGCCCGGCGAGGGTGCTCCTCCCGCACCCTCGGCGCGCGCTGTCGGGTCGGACGTCGCTTCTGTCCCGACGGGACCTGTGCGGTCATCGCGTAGCCGAGCGTTCTCGCGCTCCAGGTCCATGACCATGCCGATGCCCGCCAGGTTGAGGCCCGCCGAGAGGAGGTCACCGATGCGCCGCAACCGCTCCAGGTCGTTCGCGCTGTAGCGACGGGTGCCGCCGTGGGTGCGTTCGGGTTCGAGCAGGCCGCGGGACTCGTACAGCCGAAGGTTCTGGGCCCCCATGCCCACCAGCTCGGCAGCCACGGAGATGCCGTAGACGCCGCTGTCGCGGTCGGGGGCGGGGACTGTCAGGTCGGCCGGTGCTGGCTCAGGAAGCTTGCTCTCGTCTGACACTTTCAACAGTATGGCCCAAGTGGTACAAGAAATCTATCGCGATAGCTATAGGTCTGCCGCGATCCTGGTCTTCGCCACGACCCGTCGAAGGACACGATGGAGGTGAAGACGATCCTGAGGCGCACCGACCCGTCACCGAGAGCGCCAAGCCGCGAACGCTCGAGGTCTTCAGCCGGCACGAGGACCAGCAGTCCGTCGTCGGCGCCTGAATGCAGGGGATGAGCCTCATGCCGATGCTGCACGACGTCCAGCACATCGCCACCCGCCGTGACGACGAGGACGTTCTCGAGCTGGTGTACACCGACGAGGAGCTTGTTCGGGTGGAGTTCGACGCGATCATCGCGCAGGAGTGGCCAGCTGGTCCCGCTCCGGCGGGACCGCGTCCCGCGCCCCCGCGAACCGACCCTGACCCGCGGCGGCTCGACGTCTCAGCCGGTCTTCGGGTGTCGCCACGCGCACTGCGACGCCCCGGAGTCGGCGGGAAGGGTCGGTCGCGTTCGCCGCCGACCTGACCGATCCAGGTGATCGGCCGCCGTCAGGACTCCTGACCCGGTGCCTGACGCAGCTCGGTGCCATGATGCGGTGATGTTCGATCACGTGGGTATCCAGGTCGCCGATGTCGAGGCATCGGCGTTGTTCTACACCAGCATCTTCGCGCCGCTCGGGTTCACCGAGGCGATGCGCATCCCGGCTCCCGCGGGACCGGTCGTCGGGATCGCCGGCCGGGACGGCATCCCGGGCTTCTGGGTCAGTCCCAACCTGCGGGGAGACACCCGTGAGGACCACATCGCCTTCTCGGCCGGGTCGCGCGAGGAGGTCGACGCCGTGTATGCCGCGGCTGTGGCGGCCGGGTGCGAGGTCCTGCACGAGCCCCGGGTCTGGCCGGAGTACCACGAGGGCTACTACGCCGTGTTCCTGCGCGACCCCGACGGGCACAACGTCGAGGCCGTCAGCCACCACTGACGTCGAGGCGGTCCGTCGACCGGTCGTGTCGCACACGGTGCGACGGGGCCCCCGCCTGGTCGAGTCACAGCAGCTGGCGCACACACCCTGTCCTCAGGGGTGTTCGTCGATCCGTGACGGAGGCACACTGGGTCCTGGCGGTCGAGAGGTGGTCAGGTGAAGTACCTCCTGCAGTACGAGTCACCCGACGACGTCGACCAGGAGGCGTTGCGAGCCCACTTCCCGGCCCATCGCGCGCGGTGGGCCGCGTTCCGCGATGAGGGCAGCCTGCTCCTCATCGGTCCGTTCGCCGACCGGCGGGGCGCGTTGGCGGTGTTCACGACGCACGAGGCGGCCGAGGCGTTCG
>JAICMC010000031.1 GCA_025929465.1 Nostocoides sp. | reverse complement strand
TGTCTCGATTCAACGCACTACTCAACGCATCCGACCCCGACCTGCTCACCAACATCGAGGACGCCGGAGGGCAGGTGGTCTCGGTGTCCGAACCCGGCGTCGTCGTCGTCGACGGCGACCAGAGCGTCGCGGACTCGGTGGCCCAGCTCCAGGCGGTCCAGGCTGTGGGTCCGGTCGACGCGGCCTGGGACACCTCCGAGCTGTCGCTGGGAGAGGACGTCGCCACCCTGGTGACCGCCTGGAACACCAGCTACAGCCCGGACTACCAGGCCGCCCTGAGCGATCCCTACCGTGACGGCCAGGAACGGGACTTCCCGGGGCGGTGCGACCCCACCAACCTCGGTGACGGCGACGACCAGGGCCCACTGGTGGCCGACAACGACACCTGCCCCGGCACCGGCGACGGCGTCGACCCCGGCACCGGCGTCGACCCCGGCACCGAGGACGGGACGTCGGGCGAGGTGGCGAGCAACGACCCGCCACCGGAGGACGACTGGGGCCCGAGACGGCCCGGCCGGTGATGGCTGCCTCGGACGGGGACACGACGGAGGTCTATGCAGTGCTTCCGGGGTCGCTGACGTGGGAGCGGTTCGCCGCCGCCGCGCTCGAGCCCCTCGGCTGCCCGTCCGTCCCTCCCGGGGTGAGCCTGCTCCCGCGAGCCGCCGGCTATGCGGTCAGCGTCCGCCACGACCGGGACGGGGTGACGCGTGCCCACACCGTCATTCGACGGCTGGGACGGCGAGCGCAGCGGGGACAGCCGGGAACCGCCGTGGCCCTGGCTGCGGCCGCTCCGTAGAGGTGCTGGCACTCGGCGCACCACCAACGCTGCAGGGGCAGGTGGCGACCACTCTCGTCGACTGGGGCGATGAGCTGGTTCTTGCGCGGCTCGCGCCGCACCGAGCCCGCCTGTCGCGGGTGTGGCTCGGGGCACTGCAGTCCCTCGAAGGCCCGCCCGCACACGTCGCAGCGTCCCCACTCGACGGTGCGGCACAGTATCCGGCCTTCTCGTTCCAGGGCCCGGAACAGCATGCTGGCCGCGAACGCCCCGCCGACGATCCGGCGTTGAGCGGTGCCGCGGACGGCCTGGTCCACGAAGGGTCGCAGGTGGCAGCGGTAGGGGTCCCAGCTGCGCAGGTCGTGGTCGGTGAAGCAGCAGCCGCGACCGCACCCGGTGCAGCCGCGCAGGTGGTGGCCGCAGTCGCACCGGCCGGTGAGGGCCAGGCCGAACCGGGCAGCCAGCGAGCTGTGGTCGTCGCGCTCGACGACGGCCAGGCCGGTGCGCTCGGCCAGCAGCCGTGCCGTCGCCGCGATCGAGGCACCGGCCTGCTCGATGAGCCCGTGCAGCGCCAGGTCCGTGGGTCGCCCGTCGGGCCTCGGTCCCGGCGGGTGCGTCGCCAGGCATGCGCCTCCGAACGCAGCCGGTCGTCGTCGGGCAGCGGCCGCCGGTCGTGCGACATGCTGGGCGGTGCGGTGCGAAGCAGGGCCACGGTCATCGCGCTCTCCTCGATGGTGCTGCTGTACGCACAGCATGGAGGGCGCACGAGACGCGGTGATACCGGTTCTGCGGTGAGGATCCGATGACCTGGCGGCCGTGGTCGCGGCGCCCACCGCGTCCACCGGCGGGTTCTCGAACTGCGACATCGGGACCGACGCGGCAGGATGAGACCGTTCCGGCGGTTCGGGCCCGAGCGCATCCAGGTCAGGCCGGACCGTCACCAACGCCGTAGCACGGACTGTCCAGGCCGCGGCTCGTGTGCAGGAGTCGATGGGATGAGCCGCTCCGAGAGCCGGACCCACCCGACGCCCGTGCTGCGCGCCACCCTGGGTCGCGCGCGTGCCTCCCGCGCCGTGGCGGAGCCGGGTGCCACCCTGGCCGGGTGGGCCGGTCTGCTCGGCCGGCCGCGTCCGGAGACGACCCGGTCGCGCAGGACCGCCCACCTCGGCGGCGTCCTGGCCATGATGGCCCTAGTGCTCTACGTCTCCTGGCGGATCCTGTTCACGCTCCCGCCGAGTGGCTGGGACCTGGTCGCGGCCTGGACACTCATCGTGTTCGAGGCCCTCCCGCTCTTCGGCCTGCTCATCCGCACGGTCACCCTCTGGGACATCGACTCGACAGCGCCGGAGCCGGTCACGGTCACGCCCCCCGGTATGACGGTGGCCGTGCTCATCCCGACCTACAACGAGCCGGTCGAGGTCATCGCGCCCACGATCGCCGCCAGCTGCGACCTCGAACCCGCGCACCAGACCTGGGTCCTGGACGACGGTGACCGGCCGTGGGTCGCCGAGCTCTGCCGAGCCTACGGGGCCCGGTACGTGACCCGTCCGGTCCACGACCACGCCAAGGCGGGCAACATGAACCACGCGATGGCTCTGATGGCCGACGAAGCCGCCGCCGGCGCGCCGGACATCGACATCATCGCCGTCCTGGACTGCGACCACGTCCCCCTGCCGACCTTCCTCACCTCCACGCTCGGTTGGTTCGACGACCCCGACCTGGCCCTCGTCCAGGCGCCACAGTCCTACTACAACGCCGGCGCGTTCGACGACGACGGAGTGTCCGGCGAGCAGGGCGTGTTCTTCCACGTGCTGCTCGCCGGACGCAACCACGACGGCGCCGGTCCGTTCTGGTGCGGCTCCACCTCCCTCATCCGCAGCGCGGCCCTGCGGGAGATGGGCGGCATCTCCACCGCGACCATCGTCGAGGACATGCACACGACCCTGGGGCTGATCCGCGCCGGCTGGAAGACGGCCTACCACCACCAGGTCGTGGCGGTCGGTCTGGCTCCCGCGACGGCCGACCAGTACCTTCTCCAGCGTCGGCGGTGGGGCATGGGGTCGATGCAGGTCCTCACCACCGAGCACCTCTGGGCGGCCAAACGGTGGCTGTCCTGGCGGAACTACTACGAGTACCTCTCCGGCACGCTGTGGTGGCTGGAGGGCATCGCGACCGTCCTCGTCTTCGTCATCCCGGCTGCCGTGATGGTGAGCGGCGCCCGGACCTCGACCGCGAGCCCCGGCGAGTTCGCCGCCGTGTTCCTCGCGATGTTCGCGATCCGGATGTGGGGAACCAAACGGCTGTTCCGCAACCACGTGCACTGGCCGACCGCGTTCGCGCTGCGCATCTTCCGGGTACCGATCGGCATCTCCTGCCTGTGGTGGCTGCTCACCCGCCAGTCCCTCACCTTCCAGGTGACGCCCAAGGCCGGAGCCGACGAGCGGGTCCGCGGCAGGGTCCCGAGCGTCCTGCTCGGGCTCATCGTGCTCGTCACCGGCGTGCTCCTGTATGCCGCCCTCGGCGTCTTCGGGCTGGTCCCCTGGCGCACGACGACGGCCGCGACGGTCGCGTCGGCCTCCTGGCTCGTCCTGGCCGACATCGTGCTGATCATGGGCACGCTGCGGATCACCGACAACGACTACGCCACGTCCCGGCGCAACGCGCACCGGACCGCCATCAACGCCGACGTGACCCTCGACGGCGTCGTCGGCCGGCTCATCGACATCTCGGTCGGCGGGGTCGCGATCCGCTTCCCGGAGGGGACCGCACCCACCACCGGCGCGGTCGAGCTGAGCCTGCCCAACGCCGAACCGGTGCAGATGGCCATGGTGCGGATCAGTCAGGACGGACTCGGCAGCGACGTGGTGTCGTGCCGTGTGGTCACCGACGACTGGGACGGCTACCGCACCCTGTCGCGCTGGTTGTTCCACACGCCGCCGGGAACGGTCGCCGGGCTGCCGAAGGGCGTGCCCGCCGTCGCCTCCACCACCTGGGTGCGGCGCCGTGGAGGAGCCCACGCCTGGGCGGGCATGGCGGTCGATGACTGACCATCCGTCGGCGTCTGCCGTCCGGCCCGCCCTGCCGCCGCGGGTCGGGGAGCAGGCGCCGGACCGGGTCTGGCTGGTCTTCGCCCTGGCCGGCCTCGCCGTCGTCGCCAGCTACGGCCTCTGGCCCGAGGGACTGGCCCAGGACGTCGTGTACGGCGTCGTCGGCCTGGCAGGGGTCGCCGCGATCGTCGTCGGCGCCCACCGTAACCGGCCGCGAACGGTGCGGCCCTGGCTGCTGCTCGCGGCCGGGCAGCTCCTCTGGGTGCTCGGCGACAGCCTCTACAGCTGGCACGACCTGGGGGGCCAGGACTCCTACCCCTCGCCCGGCGACGCGGCATACCTGCTGGCCTACCCGGTCCTCGCCCTGGGGCTGGCCCTGCTGGGCCGCAGCAGGCGACGGGACCTGGCCGCCAGCCTCGACGCCCTCACCGTGGCGGCCGGTCTGGCCCTGCTGTCCTTCGACCTGCTGGGCCGTCCCGCCCTGGAGGCCGCGCACACGTCCCCGCTGGCCACCGCGGTGACGGTGGCCTACCCGGCCGGCGACATCCTGCTCCTCGCGGTCGCGCTGCGCCTCATGATCAGTCCCGGGGCGTGGAACCGCTCGATGCGCTGCCTGCTCGCGGCCATCGTGCTCCTCGTCGTCGCGGACACGACGAACTCCGCGACGAGCCTGTACGCCGACAGCACGCCCACCTGGCTGAGCTACCTGTGGCTGTGCTCCTACGTCTCCTGGGGTGCGGCCGCACTGCACCCCTCGATGCGGGTCGCCACCGAGCGCAGCGTCGGGCGGACCCTGCGGTTCAGGCTGTGGAGACTGTTCGCCCTGGGAGGCGCCACGTTCATCGCTCCGGGCACCCTGGCGGTGCAGCACGTCCTCGGCCTGACCATCGACGTGTGGGCCGTCGTCGTCGGCTCGGTGGTGATGTTCGTGCTCGTCGTATGCCGGATGTTCGTGGCCATCGAGCAGATCGCCGACGTCACGCGGCAGCGCAAACGGCTTCAGGACGCGCTGGCCTTCGAGGCGGCGCACGACTCGCTGACCGGCCTGCCCAACCGGGCCCAGTCGCTGTTGCTGATCCGGGCCGCCCTCCTGCGCTCACAACGGTCCGGGGAGATGGTCGGCCTGCTGTTCATCGACCTGGACGCGTTCAAGGCGGTCAACGACACCCTCGGCCACACCGCGGGCGACGCGCTCCTGTGCGCCGTGTCGCGCCGCCTCCAGGCCGCGGTGCGGGGCGGTGACGTGGTGTCGCGCCTCGGGGGGGACGAGTTCCTCGTCCTGCTGGAACCGGTGGCCGACGAGGCCGCCGCCCTGGCCGTCGCCCAACGGCTGGTCGAGGAGGTGTCGATGCCGGTGACCCTCGGGCGCCAGGTGGCCCGCGTGGGGGCGAGCATCGGGGTCGCCATCAGCCAGGACGCCGGCACCGACGCCGAGCAGCTCATCCACGAGGCCGACGTGGCGGCCTACCGGGCCAAGGCCGGCGGGCGTGGGCGGTGCGAGCTGTTCGACGTGTCGCTGCGCAGCGAGCTCGCCGCGCAGGCGGCGCTGGAGGCCGACCTCATCCGGGCTATCGCGACCGACCAGCTCGTCCTGCACTACCAGCCGATCGTCGGCGTGGGGGACCAGCAGGTGCGCGGCCTGGAGGCGCTCGTGCGCTGGCAGCGACCCTCGGTCGGGCTGGTGATGCCGGGCGACTTCCTGCCCGTGGCGGAGCGCAGCGAGCTCATCTGCGACCTGGACAGCTGGGTGCTCCTCCACGCGGCTGCCCAGGTCGCCGACTGGGTCGCCGCCGGCGCCGACCCCGACCTGTTCGTGTCGGTCAACATCTCCGGCCGGCACGCCTCCCGGGCCCGGATCGTCGACGACGTGACGGCGGCGCTGGCGGCAGGTGGGATACGCCCCGAACAGCTCGTCCTGGAGGTGCCCGAGGTCGTGCTCGGCGGCGACCTGCGAGCCGTCGCGCACCTGCGGGCCGTCCGCGACCTGGGCGTGGGCGTCAGCCTGGACGACTTCGGCACCGGCTACGCGACCATCTCCCGGCTGCGGGACCTGCCCGTGGACACGGTCAAGTTGGACGGCCGCTTCCTGGACCCCTCCGTGCCCGGCGCGACCGCACTGCTACGGCTGATGATCCACACCGCCCACACCGCCGGGGTGGCGACCGTCGCCGAGGGCGTCGAGCACGCCGGGCACCTCGGGATCCTGACCGCCTTGGACTGCGAGTCGGCCCAGGGCGGTCACCTCGGGGCGCCGATGACGGCTGCGGAGGCTGGCCGGCTCAGCGTGCGGGTCCGGTGAGCACGCCAGGCAGCTCGTCGGTCCCGGCGAACAGCGCCTCGACCCGGGCCGCCGGCACCGCCGGCGACCAGAGGAAGCCCTGCGCCTGGTCGCACCCGAGTGCGAGGGCCCTGTCGCGGTGCTCAGGCGCACTGATCCCCTCGATCGTCGTGCGGAGGTCCATCTCCCGGGCTGCGGTGGTCATGGCCCGGACGACGGCGTCGGCCCGGGTCCCGAGCGCCTCGGCGAAGAACCGGTCGATCTTCAGCCCGTCGACCGGCAGCACGACGAGGTCCTGCAGCTCGGACCATCCCGTCCCGAAGTCGTCGAACCAGATCGCGTACCCGTGCTCGCGCAGCCGGGTGAGCGTCTCGGCGCCCTGTGCGGCGTCGGCGGGACGGGCCGTCTCGGTCAGCTCGAGGTCGACGGCCCGGGCCGGCACGCCGGTGCCCCCGATGACCGCGTGCAGCCGCCGGTCACAGTCGGGGTCGTCCAGGTGCCGGGCTGACACGTTGAGGCCGATGCGTAGGTCCGGCCTCCGCTCGAGCCATCGCGCCACGTCGCGGCAGGCCCGGTCGGCGATGGCCAGGTCGAGGTCGACGATGAGACCGGACTGCTCGGCGACGTCGATGAAGGCCGACGGCATCGCCACCTCCCCGGGCGCCCGCTGCCAGCGCGCCAGCGCCTCGAAGCCCACGAGCTGCCCGGTCGCGAGGTGCACCAGGGGCTGGTACCACGGCACGAACTCGCCGGCGGCCAGCGCGTCGGCGATGACGGAGGCGCGCCCGTCCGGTGCGGATCGCCCGGGAACCCGCGCAAGCAGGTCGATCAGCCCCCCGAGGACCTCCGCGAAGGCCGCCAGCAGCCCCAGCCCGTCCGGACGGGGCGGACGCAACGCCCCCCTGAGGGTGAGCGCCCCGTGGACGCCGGTCTCGGACCGGATCGGCACGGAGACCAGGTCTGCCCACTCGACGGGTGCACCGGTGTGCACCACCGTCCGGGTGGCGTCGCCCACGCGGCCGGCGATACCGTCGGACGGCGGGCCGTAACGCGCCAGGACGGTCTGCGCGCCGCCGTCGACCAAGACGGCCACGGCGGTCGCGTAGCCGAGCGTGCGCCCGGCGAGCTCGGTGAGCACCTGCGGGCCGCCACCGCTCACCGCTGCGGACAGATCGAGGTCGGCGGCCATGAGCCAACCGTAGCCACCATCGGCGTCGGCGGCACCGCGTGTCGCCACCTGATCGGCACCGGAACCAGCCGGGCCGCGGGACACTGCTCACCGGGCGAGCGGCCGACGAACCCGGGAGAGGTGTGCCATGCCGGACCGGACTCGCGAGGACGCCCGGATCATCTCGTTCATGACGTTGCGCAAGGCGGTCGGCTATCTCGGCGCGGGACTGCCGTTGGGACTCTGGTTGGGCAACCTGCTCCTGAGCCATGACGCCGCGCTGCGACCCTCGGTCAGCGACTACTACTACACCGACGTCCGCAACGGGTTCGTGGGGGACCTCGTCGCGATCGGCGTCTTCCTCCTGGCCTACCGCGGCTACGACCGGTGGGACGTGACGACCACCAACGCAGCGGGGTTGTTCGCGATCGTCGCCGCCCTCTTCCCGACCGCGCCCCCGGACCCGAGCACCACGGCGCTGTGGATCGGCCGGGTGCACCTCGCCTCCGCGGGCCTGCTGTTCCTCACCCTCGCGGTCATCTCGATCTGGCTGTTCCGCACGTCGCCCCCCGGCCAGGCGCTGACGGTCGCCAAGGCCAAGCGCAACCGCGTGTATCTCTGGTCCGGCGTCGTCATCCTCGCCTGTCTGGCCGCCATCCTGGTGCTGCGGTGGGTCCTCGGCGACGCCACGGTCGCTCGGCACCCCATCGTGTTCTGGCTGGAGACCGTTGCGCTGCTCGCCTTCGGCTTCTCGTGGCTGACCAAGGGCCAGGCCATTCTCAAGGACTGACCCGCGGCATACGGTGGTCGTATGCAGCTCACCCACCTCGGCCACGCCTGTCTGCTCGTGGAGATCGCGGACACCCGGATCCTGGTCGACCCCGGCAACCTCGACCCGGGTTGGCACGACGTCCGCGACCTGGACGCCGTCGTCGTCACCCACGCGCACCCTGACCACCTGGACCTGGACCGGCTGCCGGGCCTGCTCGCCGCCAACCCGCAGGCTCGGGTGATCGCCGACCCGGGCAGCCTGGGCCCGCTGGCCGACAAGGGGATCCAGGTGGAGGGGCACGGGGGGCAGGCCGCCTCGGTGGGTGCCGTCCGGTTGACCCCGGTGGGCCAGGTGCACGCGCTCATCCACGAGGACATCCCGCGGATCCCCAACGTCGGTGTCCGCTTCGACGCCGACGGTGAGCCGAGCCTGTTCGTCCCCGGTGACAGCCTCGAGGCGGACCCGGGGCCGGTGGACGTCCTCGCGTTCCCGCTCACGGCACCGTGGCAGGCCAGCCGCGACATGGTCGCGTTCCTCCGCCGGCTACGCGCGCCCGTGGCCGTCCCCGTCCACGACGGGGTCGCGAGCTCCGCGGGCCGGGGAATCTACCTGAGCCAGGCCAAGACCCTCGGGCCCGACGTCACCGAGGTGCGTGACCTCAAGGGAGCCGGCGCAGCGACGTTCGGGGGGTGATGGCGGCCGCCCTCACCTCAGCCGGTGCGCCTGCTTGGCCAGGTGCGCCGCGCCGATGATGCCCGCCTTGTTGCGCAGCTGGGCCGGGACGATGGGCGTGCGGATGTTGAGCAGCGGGAGGAACTTCTGGGAGTCCTTGGAGACACCGCCGCCGACCACGAAAAGGTCCGGCCAGAGCAGCGCCTCCAGGTGGGCGTAGTACCGCTGCAGCCGCTTGGCCCACTCGGCATACGACAGGCCTTCCTTGTCCTTGATCGAGGACGCCGCGACGGTCTCGGCGTCGACGCCGTCGAGCTCGAGGTGACCCAGCTCGGAGTTCGGGATGAGCGTTCCGTTGTAGAGCAGCGCGGTGCCGATCCCGGTGCCGAGCGTGGTGAGGACGACCAGCCCGTCGCGGTTGTCCGCGGCCCCGTAGTGCAGCTCGGCCACACCCGCGGCGTCGGCGTCGTTGACGACGTGGACCGTGTGGCCCAGCTCCTTCTGCAGCAGCGTCTTGACGTCGTAGTCGATCCAGGTCTTGTCGATGTTGGCCGCCGAGCGGACCGTGCCCTCGGTCACCACTCCGGGGATGGTGACGCCGATCGGGCTGTCGTCGTGGACCTCGTCGAAGTGCTCGACGATCTGCCCGATCACCTTGCAGACCGCCTCCGGGGTGGCCGGTTTCGGGGTGTCGATCCGCATCCGGTCCGCGGCGAACTCGCCCTTGTGGAGGTCGACGGGTGCGCCCTTGATCCCGCTGCCGCCCACGTCGATGCCAAGTGCCAATCCCTTGCTGGACATCGTCGTCCGCCTTCCTGAGTGGTTACGGCAGGGTGAGGATCTCGTTCCCTGTCTCGGTGATGTGGATGGTGTGCTCGAACTGCGCCGATCGTTGCCGGTCCTTGGTGACGACGGTCCACTTGTCGTCCCACATGTCCCACTCGTGCGTGCCCAGGTTGAGCATCGGCTCGATGGTGAAGGTCATCCCCGGCTCGATCAACGTGTCGTATGCCGGTGCCGCGTCGTAGTGCGGAACGACCAGCCCCGAGTGGAAGGACCGCCCGATCCCGTGGCCGGTGAAGTCGCGAACCACGCCGTAGCCGAAGCGCCTGGCATAGCTCTCGATGACCCTGCCGATGACGTTGATCCGCCGCCCGGGCAGTGCGGCCCGGATCCCGCGCATCATCGCCTCCCGGGTGCGCTCGACGAGCAGCCGCGACCGCTCGTCGACCTCGCCGCACAGGTACGTCGCGTCGGTGTCGCCGTGGACACCGTCGAGGTAGGCGGTGATGTCGATGTTGACGATGTCGCCGTCCGCCAGGCGCCGGTCGTCGGGGATCCCGTGGCAGACGACCTCGTTGACCGACGTGCACAGCGACTTGGGAAAGCCCCGGTAGCCCAGGGTCGAGGGGTAGGCGCCGTGGTCGAGGAGGAACTCGTGGCCCACCCGGTCGATCTCGTCGGTCGTGACCCCGGGCGCGATCACGGCGGCGGCGGCGGCCATGGCCTGCGCGGCGACCCGGCCCGCGACCCGCATCTTCTCGACGGTCTCGGCGTCCTTGACCTCGGGGGAGAGGAAGCGGTCGGGGCTGGGCTTGTCGACGTACTCCGGACGGTCGATGGTTGCCGGGACGGGGCGGCGGGGGGAGACGGTCCCTGGCGCCACGGTTGCGTAGGCGGTCGGCATACGGTGGAGTCTAGGCAGCCCCGAGGAAAGAGGACGAGTCATGCCCTACTGGTTCAACATCCAGACCAAGCAGGTGGAGTCCGACGAGGACCGAGGCGCCGACGCCGACGTCCTCGGCCCCTACGACACGATGGAGGAGGCCGGAAACGCGCTGCAGCACGCCAAGGCGAACACCGACGCCTGGGACGCCCAGGACCGGGCCTGGAACGACGCCGACCTCGAGGACTGACCTGCGGGTCACCCGCGCTGCGTGGGGGACTGAGCCCTCAGCACCGGTGCAGCGCCACGAGGTAGCCGGTCCCGGCGGTCCACGGTTGCCCGGCCCAGGTGGCATGCCGGGTCACCGGTGTCAGACCGGCCGCCAGGCAGGCCGCGTCGTAGTCCTCGGCGGTCGTGACCGGACAGCCCGGCGGGAGGTGGGCCGCATCCAGGCCGAAGCCGGCGACCACCTGTCCGCCGGGGCGGGTGTGGGCGGCGACACGGGACATGACCTGGCCCAGGGTTGCCGGCCCGAGGAGCGGGATGACGTTGCCGGCGAGCAGGACCAGGTCGAAGCCCGGCCGGTCGAGGGCGAGCGCAGCCAGGTCCGCGACGGCGTACGCCGTGGCCGGGTCCCGTTCGCGGGCGACCGAGACCATGTCGGGCTCGGCATCCACACCGGTGCAACGGTAGCCACGCCTGGTGAGCTCGGCGGCCACCCGGCCGGTGCCGCATCCGGCGTCCAGGACCCGCGCCGGCGCCGCCACGAGCGAGGCCACGAGGTCGGCCTCGCCGTGGACGTCCTGGCCGGAAGCCGCGAGCTCGTCGAACCGACGCTGGTAGGCGGCGGCCCCGCCTGCGGCCGCCGCGATCCGGCTCCACCGGGTGGGCGGGATGCCAGGGACCTCCGGCTCGCTCACCGGGCCAGTCTAGGTTCGGTCCGGCTGCGGACCCGGCTCTGCGCGCGGCGACGCGGGGCTGCGCCTACGACGTGCCGCCCGAGAAGCCGTCGGCCAGGTGCGCGACGAGTTCGTCGAGCTCCCGCTGGCCGTTGGCCCATGACGTCATGGCCGGACGTCGATGCGACCCTCACCAGGGGTCGGGGCGCTTCGCCGGGCACGGTGTCTGGCGGCTGCCATGCGGATGAGGAAGAGCGGGGTGGGTGGAACCCAGCCGAGCTGTCGGGCCATGCCGAGGTCGTCCCGGTTGGCCCAGTGCTCGCAGATGAGGCCGTCCTGAAGCCGGAACCAGTGCGACTGGCTGGCGCGGAAGGTCCTGCCCGTGGCAGGGAACACCGTGTCGATGTCGGCCTGCGCGGTGTACACCACCCAGGGGGCCGAGTGGGTGCCGCACATGGTGGAGTTCACCGCGACGAGGTCTCCGTCGGCCATGGTGTGGTGGATCTCGTAGTGCAGGCCGGCAAAGGCGGCCCGCAGCCACGAGGCGGTGGACCAGAAGCCGTCCGGTCCGGGGACGCGGGAGGTGGGGGGCTGGACGCGGTTCTCCTGGTCCCGGGCGGCCGGGTGGTAGAGCGTGGCGAACTCCTGCCGCTCGCCATCGGCCATCGCGTGGATGCTTCGAACCACGAGGGCGACCGGCTCTGCGGACCCCCCGGGGGCACGGTCAGTCATGGCAACCACTCCTTTCGATACAGTTGGTCAGTATCTAAAGTGTGGGGAGATCGATGACCGGCGTCAAGAGGACGTACGACGCGACCGGCCGCCGCGAAGCGGGCCGAGCCCGCAGGCACCAGGTGGTGCTGGCCGCGCGTGACCTGTTCGAGCGCGACGGCTACCGCGCGACCACCGTTGCCGATATCGCAGCCGCAGCCGCGGTGTCCCAGGAGATGGTCTACAAGGCGTTCGGCACCAAGGCGGCCCTGGCCAAGACCGTCTTCGACACCGCCCTGGCCGGCGACGACGAGCAGGTGCCGATCCGCGACCGCCCGGCGATGGTCGCGCTGCGTGAGGAGCCCGACGTCAAGCGCAAGGTCGAGCTCTTCGTCGAGGGACTGGTGCAGCGGCTCGAGCGCTCGGCCAGGATCCAGATCATCGTCCGCGACGGACGACACGTCGACGAGTCCCTTCAGCCGGTCTGGGACGAGCTGGTGGAGGAGGGGCTGACCGGGATGCGGTTGCTGGGTCAGCAGCTGCTCGACACCGGCCAGCTCCGGCCACGCGTCACCCTCGACGAGGTCGCCGACCTGCTGTGGAACTACCTGTCGATCGACCACTACGAGCGGCTCGTGATGCTCCGGGGATGGAGCATCGACCGATACCGCCAGTGGCTCACCTGCGCCATCATCGACGCACTCACCCACTGACCGCAGGGGCCGCCCTCACGACCCGGGAACTCTCGGTCAGCTCCCTTCCGGTGGGCCGACCACGCAGACCTATGGCGGGTACCCGCCGGTGGCCGATGAGCCACACTGTGGAGATGTTCATCGACGCTGTGTCCGAGGATGCCGCCACCGGCGCCTTGGCTGACTACTACCGGCAACAACGCGCTGCCTGGGGCTTCCTGCCCAACTACGCGGCGGCGTTCTCCACGCGTCCCGACGTCGCGCATGCGTGGAACCTGCTCAACACCACGATCCGGGGCGGCATGGATCGGCGACGGTTCGAGCTGGCCACCATCGGCGCGGCGCGTGCACTCCGCTCGACCTACTGCACCGCCGCACATTCCACGTTCCTGCGCGACGTATGCGGCGACGAAGCGGCGGTTCGATCGATCTCGATGCACCCGAACGGCGAGGGACTGGAGCCGGCGGACCGTGCGGTCTATGAGTTCGCCGCCAAGGTCGCCTCCGACGCGGCCTCGATCGAACAGGATGACGTTGACCGGCTGCGAGGTGTCGGCCTGGCCGACAGCGACATCGCCGACATTGCCTTCGCGGCCGCCGCCCGCTGCTTCTTCACCCGGGTGCTCGACGCGCTCGGCGCCCAGCTCGACGTGCAGACCATCGATGCGCTGCCGCCGGACCTGCGCGAGTCCATGATCGTCGGCCGACCAGCTGCCGGGAGCTGACCTCGATCTGCAGGTGCGCGGCGGGGCATCGGGACCGCGGATGCCGGCAC
Source organism: Nostocoides sp. (assembly GCA_025929465.1). Classification (GTDB taxonomy): domain Bacteria; phylum Actinomycetota; class Actinomycetes; order Actinomycetales; family Dermatophilaceae; genus Nostocoides. Next base: position 6,135 of record JAICMC010000031.1, on the reverse strand, counting down.
GCTCGAAGAGTCAGGACTCGAAGCTCTGCTCGGCGGAAGGGAAGGCACCGGAGGCCACGTCCGCGGCATACGCCTTGGCGGCCGAGCTGAGCGTGCCCCGCAGGTCGGCGTACTTCTTGACGAACCGAGGGGCCCGACCGCCCCGGAGGCCGGCCATGTCCTGCCAGACGAGGACCTGGCCGTCGCAGTGCGGCCCTGCGCCGATCCCGATCGTCGGGATCCGGAGCGACTCGGTGACCCGGGCCGCGAGCGGGGCCGGAACCATCTCCATGACGATGGCGAAACAGCCCGCCGCCTCCAGGGCGAGGGCGTCCTCCAGGGTCCGGTCGGCGCCGGCCCCCCGGCCCTGGACCCGGTACCCACCGAGCACGTGCTCACTCTGCGGAGTGAAGCCGATGTGGCCCATGACCGGGATCCCGGCGCGGACGAGCAGCTCCACCTCGGGCACCATCGCCTTGCCGCCCTCGAGCTTGACCGCGTGCGCCAGGCCCTCCTTCATGAACCGGGTGGCGGTGCCCAGGGCCTGTTCCGGGCTGGACTGGTATGACCCGAACGGCAGGTCTGCGACGACCATCGCGTGCCGGGCGGCGCTCGTCACGGCTCGCACGAGCGGAACGAGGTGGTCGACGGTCACCGGCACCGTCGTCTCGAAGCCGTAGACGTTGTTGCCGGCCGAGTCCCCCACGAGGAGCACGGGGATCCCGGCCTCGTCGAAGATCTCGGCGGCATACATGTCGTAGGCGGTGAGCATCGCGAACCGCTCGCCGTTCGCCTTCATCTGCTGCAGATGGGGGACACGGATCCGGCGCTGCGGGGCTGCTTGGGCGCCGGTGCCGTAGGGCGCGGGGACCTCGGTCATGACCGACAGCCTAGGACCGGCACTAGGCTCCCGATCATCGTCAAGCCACTGGATCTCGCGCTCGTGTCGATGCACACGTCGCCTGTCGACATGCCCGGCTCGGGCGACGCCGGCGGGATGAACGTGGTCGAGTCCGCCCACGCCCGGGCCCTCGCCCGTCTGGGCCACCGGGTGCAGATCGTCACCCGCCGCAGCGCCGCCGACCAGCCCGACCTGGTCGAGCTCGGCGACGGGGTGCGGCTGCAGATCATTCCGGCGGGTCCGCCGGCCCGTCTGGCCAAGAGCGACATCGACGAGCACATCGCGCAGTTCTCCGAGGGGCTGGCCCGGCTGGGGCCCTGGGACCTGCTCCACTCCCACCACTGGATGTCCGGCGTGGCGGCCCTCCCGGTGGCGCGTGGGCTCGGCGTCCCGCACGTCCAGAGCTTCCACTCGGTTGCGGCCCACCCCGACCGGCCGCTGTCCGAGGGCGAGCCACCGGAGTCGCCGCGCCGGGTCGCGGGGGAGCACCACGTCGCGACCGCCACCGACGCCGTCGTGGCGATCAGCGCGGCCGAGGCCCGGACCGTCGTCGAGCGCTGCGGCGCCAACCCCGACGACGTCGTCATCATCCAGCCCGGTGTCGACCACGACCAGTTCCGGCCGCTTCGGGCCGGCGAGGCCCGCTGGGACGAGTCCTTCCCGCTGTGGCGCAACGGGTTCATCCTGTATGCCGCGCGCCTCCAGCCGCTCAAGGGGCCCGATCTTGCGCTGCGGGCGATGGCTCACGTCGAGAAGTGGATGCGGCCGCACCTGGTCGTCGCGGGGGACACGGCCGAGGACTTCGCCGGCTTCGCCGACCACCTGCACATGCTCGTCGGACGTCTGGGGCTCACCGACGACGTCACCTTCATCGGTCCCCAGACCCGCGAAGAGCTCGCGGTCCTGATCCGGGCCGCCCGGCTCGTGCTCGTGCCGTCGCACTCGGAGACCTTCGGGCTGATCGCCCTGGAGGCGGCGAGCAGCGGCGTCCCGGTCCTCGCCGCCTCGGCCGGGGGACTGCGCGAGGCGGTCGCCCACGGGGAGACCGGCCAGCTGATGGACAGTCGCGAACCGGAGGACTGGGGGCGGGCCATGACCCTGCTGCTGTCGACTCCCGGGCTGATCGCCCGGATGGGCACCGTGTCCAGGATCCATGCACGGCGCTTCGAGTGGGCCTGGGCGGCGCGTCGGCTGGAGTCCCTGTACCTCGACCTGATCGACCGCGGGGGAGCGCGGTGAGCCTCCTGGACGGGATGACCCGTCTCGTCGTGGCGCACGCGCACCCCGACGACGAGACGCTGTCCACCGGTGTCCTCCTCGCCGAGCTGTCGCGCCGCGGCGTCGAGGTGCACGTCGTGACGGCGACCAGAGGGGAGCTGGGTGGTCTCGTCCGTGGCGTGCCGGCGCCGCAGCCGGGGACCGACGCGTATGCCGCCCACCGCGAGCAGGAGCTCGCTGACGCCCTCGTCGACCTCGGGGTGCACCACCACGCCTTCCTCGGGGCGCCGCCCGCCTTGGGCCCCGGACGCTCGCCCCGCCTGTACCGCGACTCCGGGATGCGCTGGGTCACGTCGACCCTCGCCGGCCCGGCCGACGACGACGACGACCGCTCGTTCACTGCGGCCGCCGTCCAGGACGAGGTCGCCGACCTCGCGGCATACGTGGAGCGGGTCCGAGCCGACGCGCTGCTGACCTACGACGCGGACGGCAGCTACGGACATCCTGACCACGTCCGTCTGCACGACGTCGCCGTCGCAACCGCGCGGGCCACCGGCGTGCCCCTCGTCCTGCTCGCCGGCGGCGCCGTCGACCCGGACGACGCCGCGTGGGAGTGGCACGACTGGGCCGAGCACCGCCCGGCGGTCGCTGCGGCCCTGTCCCACCACGCCACCCAGCTCACCGTCCAGGGCGCCCACGTGGTGCACGTGGGCGGGCAGCGCGAGCCGATCCGGACGACGATCGGCCTTCGCGCCGGCTGATCCACCGCATTTTCTACGGACCCGGGGCCAATCCCCCGTAGAAGCCGCGGATATGACTACGGTATCGATGCCACATGGGGTCGGTCGTGGAGATTTCAGCCCTCCACGGTCCTTGCCCTGAGCACGAGCTCTGGTCTGCCCTGCCGTGGCGCTGCCGTCCGCCGGGCGGCTGCTCTCAGCCGTTCCTTGGAGGGAACCAGTGCAGAAGAACAGAGCGTTCACCGCCGTCGCAGGGGTCGCCGTGGCAACCCTTGCGGTGACCATGGCGTCCGGGACGGCCCAGGCAAGACCGGTGCCGCCCGCGGGAGAGCCGACCGGCGTCACCCGCGCCGACAACCTGCCCAACCCGTTGGCCGAGGCGCAGAGCGCCCTGCAGCAGGAGGCCGTCACCAAGCTCGTCAAGGGCCAGGCCAGCACCGAGGTCCGCGGCGGGGAGCGTGTCATCAAGCTCTCCGGCAACACTGCCAAGGACGCCAAGGGAACCAAGGCCGCCAAGGACCGCTACGTGCGCTACCCCATCGAGCGCAAGGAGAGCGTCTTGACGATCCTCACCGACTTCGGCACCCAGACGATGCCGACCACGGGAGGGACCCCCGGCCCCGCGCACAACCAGATCCCCGAGCCCGACCGGGTGTGGGACGGCAACGCGACCGACGACAACAGCACGAACTGGATGGCCGACTTCACCACGGCCCACTACCAGGAGCTGCTGTTCAACGGGCCCAACTCGTTCAAGACGTACTACCAGAAGCTGTCCAACGGTCGCTTCCAGGCCAGTGGCGACGTGTCGGACTGGGTGTCGGTCCCCTACAACGAAGCCCGCTACGGCTCCAACGAGATCGACGAGAGCGACGGCTACTGGAACTACATCAAGGACACCGCCTCGGCCTGGTACGACGCCCAGAAGGCGGCCGGCAGGAGCGACGCCGAGATCACGAGCTACCTCAAGGCGTTCGACAAGGTCGACCGTTACGACTACGACGGCGACGGCAACTTCAACGAGCCGGACGGCTACATCGACCACTTCCAGGCCATCCACGCCGGTGAGGGCGAGGAGGCCGGTGGAGGCGCCCAGGGCGAGGACGCGATCTGGTCGCACCGCTGGTACGCCTTCCTGACCGACCAGGGCAAGACCGGCCCGGCCGGCAACCGGCTCGGCGGGGTGCCACTCGGCGACTCCGGACTGTGGATCGGTGACTACACCACCGAGCCGGAGAACGCCGGCCTGGGCGTCCTCGCCCACGAGTTCGGTCACGACCTCGGCCTGATCGACTACTACGACACCGCGGGCGGCGACAACGGCACCGGCTTCTGGACGATCATGTCCGCAGGGTCGTGGCTGAACAAGGGCGGCGACTCGATCGGGACGAGCCCGGGCAACATGGGCCCGCACGAGAAGCTGCTGCTCGGCTGGCTGGACCACCAGACCGTCGACTACGGCACCGACACCAACGTCAAGCTCGGCCCGGCCGACCGTGACGACGCCAGGCTGCCGCAGGCGCTGCTGGTGAACCTGCCGGACAAGACGGTGGCGACCGACTACAACACACCGCACTCGGGCTCGACCGAGTGGTGGGGTGGGTCCGGTGACAACCTCAACAGCACGTTGTCCCGGCCCATCGACCTGACCGGCGCGACGTCGGCCTCGGTCTCCTCCTGGCTCTGGTCCAACATCGAGGACGGCTACGACTTCCTGTACGGCGAGGTGAGCACCGACGGTGGCACGACCTGGGCTGACGCAGCAGCCCCGGTCACCGGCGAGGCGTCCGACTGGGCGCAGCACACCTGGGACCTCACGCCGTTCGTCGGCCAGCAGGTCACCTTCCGGTTCCGCTACGCCACCGACGGGGGCCTGCACTACGAGGGCCCGTTCCTCGATGACCTGGCCATCACCGTCGACGGCGACACGAGCACCGACGACGTCGACAGTGGCGACAACGGCTGGACCGCCAAGGGCTTCACCCGGATGAGCGGTTCCACGAGCGAGCGCGTCCAGCGCTACTACCTCGCCGAGAACCGCACCTACAAGGGGTTCGACGCCAACCTGCGGACCGGGCCCTACAACGTCGGGTTCGCCTCGACGCAGCCGAAGTGGGTCGAGCGGTTCCCCTACCAGAAGGGCCTGCTCGTCTGGTACGTCGACAACGAGTACACGGACAACAACACGATCAGCCACCCCGGTGGCGGCGTGGCGCTGCCGGTCGACGCCCGCCCGGCCCCCGTCGTCTTCCCTGATGGCGGGTTGCTGGGCAACCGGCGCCAGCCGTTCGACGCGACGTTCGGGCAGAAGGACACCAACGCGGTGACGTTCCACCGCAACGGCCTCCCGGTCAAGGTGGCCTCCTCGCACGGCGTCCCGTCGTTCAACGACAGCGTCGTAGACCGCTACTGGTCCGCGGACAACCCGCTCGGCTCGGTCAAGGTGGCCGGCTCCGGCACCACCATCCGCGTCGTGTGGACCTCGCCGGACAGCAACCGGATGAACCTGCAGGTCCGGTTCGCCACGCCCTGACCCCCTTGCAGGTGCAGCACCCGAGCGGGCCCCGGACAGCACGTCCGGGGTCCGCTCCGCGTTGTGGCTGCGGCCGGGCAGGCGGGCACTCCGCGCTACGGGTGCCGGCTCGAACCGACGGCGGCGGCGACTCGGACGCGCGCGCGGTCGTCCGGTCCGGCTGGTACCAGCTGTGCCGGCGCGAGTCGGTCCACCGGTTCGGGGATCCCCAGGACTGAGCGCCCCGTCCCGGGCGCCGAGTCGACCCCTAGGATGCCGGGCATGGATCGTCAGCAGGAGTTCGTGCTCCGGACCATCGAGGAACGCGACATCCGCTTCGTGCGGCTCTGGTTCACCGACGTCCTCGGCACGCTGAAGTCGGTGGCCATCGCCCCGGCCGAGCTGGAGGGGGCGTTCGCCGAGGGGATCGGCTTCGACGGTTCGGCGATCGAGGGGTTCGCCCGGATCTACGAGGCCGACATGCTGGCCAAGCCGGACCCCTCGACGTTCCAGGTGCTCCCGTGGCGCGGGGAGAACCCGGCCACCGCCCGGATGTTCTGCGACATCTTCCTGCCCGACGGCAGCCCGAGCATCGCCGACCCGCGCCGGGTCCTCCAGCGTGCGCTGGGCAAGGCGAGCGAGGCCGGGTTCACCTTCTACACCCACCCGGAGATCGAGTTCTTCCTGCTGAAGGACCGCCCGCTGGACGGCTCGCGGCCCACCCCGGCCGACAACTCCGGCTACTTCGACCACACCCCGCAGAACGTCGGCCAGGACTTCCGTCG
>JAICMC010000014.1 GCA_025929465.1 Nostocoides sp. | reverse complement strand
CGGAGCTCTCATGCCGCCGGAGCGTCCGAGGCAGTCTCGCAAGAACGACTGACTGCCCGACGCCACAGAGCTGTGGCGCCGTGCCTGGGCGGTCGCCACTGGCATGGGCGCCAAGGAGGGAGTCCGCAGCATCAGGAGCTCGTGACGTGTGCGCCGGACCTCGACCGGGACGGGTTCTTGCGGTTCAAGACGAGCCGGGCCCGCGTGGCGGAGGTGGTGACCTGGCGGACCGACCGAGCCGGGGACGATGATGAGCAGGCATGGCCGGTCGAGCAGGGACGGGCGCGAACCCCGGAAGAGGGTGCGGATGGGTGAGGACGCGCAGGAGCGCCGGGCCGAGCGGGCCGAGGCGGCCGACTACCACGTCGAGGCGCAGCGACGGCGCAGCGAGCGCGAGTCGGCCAAGGCCCAGCTCCTGCTCGACCGGTTCGTCGAGTACGCGACCCGGGCGGGGGTCCCGACGCAGGAGCTGACTGCCCGTCCGTGGTCCGGGCGGGGCCGCTACCGGACCGGCGTCGTCGGCTGGTACCTTCGCGGCGACCAGTCGATCGGCTTGGGTGTGGACGGGAGCTACTACGTGCTGGTCGTGCCACCGGAGCGGTTCGGCCGGTGGCGCACCGTCCCGGTCGCGCCGACCCCGCCCCCGCTGCAGGTGGGCCAGGGTGCGCGCGACGGCGAGTCGGTCGCCCTGGACGTCCTGCTCCAGATGCGGCTGCCGGGCTGGGACGCCACGCCCAGCGCCGAGGACAGCTGACGCCGAACCTGACGGCCCGTGCGCGACGAGCGGTGGAAGCAATCGACGGCGGGCGTCGTTGGCACCGAGGTGACCTGCACGGGTCGCGGTCGAGCGAGCGAAGGAGCACAGGGTGCGGGCAACGTGGAACGACAAGGTCATCGCCGAGAGCGACGACACGGTCGTCGTCGAGGGCAACCACTACTTCCCGCTGGAGTCGGTCGACCCCACGGTCCTCGGTCCGAGCGCCAAGCACACGTCCTGCCCGTGGAAGGGCCAAGCGTCGTACTACACGCTGACGGTCGACGGCAGGACCAACCCCGAGGCCGCCTGGTTCTACGCCGAGCCCAAGGCGGCGGCGAGCCAGATCAGGGGTCGGGTGGCGTTCTGGCGGGGTGTCACCGTCACGGACTGAGCCGCTCCCGCGTCACGGGTCCAGGCCCAGCTCACCGGCCACCCAGGCCCACATCCGCTCCCGCTGGGCGGGTGTCGTCCGGGTGGTCGGCAGCACCGAGCTGGGCCGCTGCCGTCGGTCGTGCCACAGACCGCCTCCCGCCGGCCGGGGCTGGGTCGCCACGAGCCAGGTCGTCGTGTCGGTGCCCGAGGCGACGTCCCGCAGGATGGGGCGCATGACACGCTCGAAGCCGGGGAGGGACTGGCTGACCCCTGGTGTCGCTGCCCAGCCGGGGTGGGTCGCGTAGGTCCGTGCGCCCCGACCTGACCAGCGCGCGTCCAGCGCGGGGAGCAGCTCCACCTGGGTCCGCTTGCTCCGGGCGTATGCCGTCGCACCGGCATACTCGCCCCGGAGGTACTCGGGGTCCTCGACCGGCAGCGGCTGGGTGTACATGCCGCCCGAGGTGACCAGGACGACCCGCGCGTCCGGTTCGAAGGACGGGCTGAGCAGCTCGGTCATGAGGACCGGGCCGAGCACGTGCAGCGCCATGGTGAGCTCGTGCCCCTGGGCGGACTCGGTGCGCTCCGGCGGGAGCGCTCCCGCGTTGTGGACCACGCCGGCGAGGTGGACCCCTGCCTGGGTCAGGTCCGCGGCGAGGGCCCGGACGCTGTCCAGGTCAGAGACGTCGCAGCGCCACACGGTGCTCGGCCCGGGCAGCTCGGCGGCGACCTGCTGCCCGAGCTCGCGGTTGCGGACGACGAGGTGGGCGTGCGCGCCGAGGACGCCGAGCTGGCGCGCCGTCTCGGTGCCCAGACCCGAGGTGGCGCCGGTGACGAGGACCTGACGGCCGGCCAGCGCTCCGGGCGCCGGGTCGTCGGGCCAGGTGGGCAGACGGCGGCGGACCGCATACCCGATCGAGGAGAAGCCGGGCACGACGAGCCGGTCCAGGACGGTGTCTACACCGGCTGACACCTGGTTGCGGGCGGTCACTGCAGGGTCTTCATGGGCGGGGGCACCTCGTGCGATAGGCGAACCCGTCGAGCGTAAGGGGCGCGTATCAGCGGTGGCCCGCGGGGCCTCTTCCATGACATCGCCACGCCTGTGAGGAACGCTCATGTCGACGCAGTCGCTCGCCCCGTTCCTGATCGTCACGCTGGCGGTGCTCGTGGTGCCCGGCCCGTCGGTCGTCTTCGTCGTCACCTCCACGCTCCGCCAGGGCAGGGCCGCCGGGCTCGTCGCCGTGGCAGGTCTGGAGACGGGTCTGACGGTCCACGTCGTCGCGACCTCCCTGGGGCTGTCCGGCCTGGTGGCCTCCTCCCCGTCCGCCTTCGGTGTCCTGAAGGTGGGCGGTGCCGCGTACCTCGTCGTCCTGGGCCTGACCTACCTGCGCGATGCGCGGGCCGCTCCGCACGAGGCGGTCCCCGCCGAGCCGCGGGGCCGGGCCGGCATCTTCCGAGCCGGCGTCCTGATGGACCTGCTCAACCCCAAGACCGTGCTCTTCTTCGTGGCCCTGTTCCCTCAGTTCGTCGACCCGGGCCGGGGCGGCGTCCGGGTGCAGGTGCTCGCCCTCGGCGGCATCGTCGTCGTCCTCGCCGCGCTGTGCGACAGCGGGTATGCCGTGCTGACCCACTGCTTGCGCGGCCGCCGGCCCCCCGGCGGTTCGTCGCGGCCGGTCGCGGCCCTGCCCGGTGGGGCGCTGCTCTGCGTGGCCGCTTTCGTCGCCCTGTCCTGAGCCTCGTCCCGGGTCTACCGTGACGCTCATGACCCGCCTCGGCTACCAGATCCCCAACTTCACCTACCCGGGAGTCGGAAGCGACGGACTCTTCGACGTCGTCGCCCGGCAGGCGGTCGAGGCCGACCAGAGTGGATTCGACACGGTCCTGGTGATGGACCACTTCTACCAGCTGCCGGGTCTCGGGTCCGCGGACAACGCGATGATCGAGTGCTACACGCTGCTCGCGGCCCTCGCCCAGCACACCGAGCGGGTGCGCCTGTCCGCCCTGGTCACCGGCAACACCTACCGCAACCCCACCCTGCTCGCCAAGACCGTCACCGCCCTCGACGTGGTCTCCCACGGCCGCGCCCAGCTGGGTATCGGCGCCGGCTGGTACGAGCTCGAGCACGACTCTCTCGGCTTCGAGTTCGGCACCTTCACCGACCGGTTCGAGCGGCTCGAGGAGGCCCTGCAGATCATCATCGGCATGCTCAGGGGCGATCGGCCCAGCCTGGCCGGCCAGCGCTACACGGTCCACGAGGCGGTCAACTCGCCCGCCCCGGTGGGGCGGATCCCGATCATGGTCGGCGGCGCCGGCGAGCGCAAGACGCTGCGGATGGCGGCCCAGTACGCCGACGAGTCCAACCTGATCTGCGCGGTCGAGGACATCCCGCGCAAGCTCGCCGCCCTCGACGAGCACTGCGCCAGACTCGGCCGGGACCGCTCGCAGATCACCGTGACCTACCAGACGAGCGCCTGTATCGCACCCACCCACGAGCAGGCCGAGCGAGAAGCCGATGACGCGGTCGCCCGGATCCCACAGCTGGCCGGGCGGCGGGGGAGTGTCATCACGGGCAGCCCGGAGGAGGTTGCTGCCGCCTACCAGCGGATCCTGGCCACCGGGGTCGACGGGGTGACCGTCAACCTGCCCGGCAACGGACATGTCGAGGGACGCGTCGGCCTGCTCGGTGAGACCCTCGCGCCGCTCATCGCTCCGCCCGGCGCGCGGTGAGCAGCAGGTGCTCCCACCTCCATCCACCCCCCCAACGTCCAGCAGTGGTTCGGCCGGTCCGCGCTGGCCACCCCGGCGTCCGAGCCGACCGCTCAGCGCCAGTGCGAGACTTCGTCGGCTCTGGGGTGGTGCACCAGGGCGCTCTCGGTGTCGAAGCGCTGCACGGCGCCACCAGCCGGGCTCCACGCCGGCCAGCCCGGGTCGCCGTCGCGCGCGAAGGAGACCCACGCGGCGTGCATGCGGTCGGCCAACGGTTGGGGTGCACCGTCGGGCAGGAGGTATGCCGCGTGGTCCGGCAGCCTGTCGAAGACGAAGGCGAGCTCAAGGGCGTGGCAGGCCCCGAGGGCCGAGACCGTTGTCTGCCAGGCGAACTCATAGACGTGGGCCGGCTGGCCGGCCGAGCTGGTCGCCGCGGCCAGGTCGAGCATCGGGACCGTGAAGGCGGCGTCGGTGAGCATGGCGACGACGACGTCGCCGGGGGACGCTCCGGGACGGGCCGCGGCATACGCGGTGTAGGTGTCCGGCGCGAAGCCGAACCGGCGCAGGGCGCCCGGCAGGGTCTGCTCAGTGATGGCGGCCGCCAGTCCCGACGGGACGGTGAACAGGCGGAACTCCTCCGCCGTCGTGCCGGTGAGCAGCGGCACGGCTGACCCGCTCGCGATGGCGTCCACCGGCATCGTGGGCACGAGGTCGTCATCCAGGCAGGGGAACCAGGTCATCACCCCGAGGCCGGTACGGATGACCGATGCGCCCCATCGCTGCGGGTCGGGGTCGAGCAGGACGGCCAGCGCCACGGCGTTCTGGGCGGCGAGCAGGTCGGCGGGCGGCACGGTGGCCACGCCGTCGGCCGTCGGCTCGACCCCGAGGTGCTCGGCCAGGGTGCGGGCCACGCGGCTCGCGTCCTCCCTCGTGCAGACCGAGGCGCCGTCGCCGCTCTGGCAGATGGCCCGGTGGAACAGACCCCGAGCCGGCGGGCTGGCGACGAGGTCGGCGACCGACATCGCCCCGGCCGACTCACCCATGAGGGTGACCGCGCCTGGGTCGCCACCGAAGGCGGCGACGTTGTCACGCACCCACTGCAGGGCGAAGACCTGGTCGAGCAGCCCCCTGTTCGCCGGTGCTCCGTCGAGCACCGCGAACCCGGCCGCGCCCAGCCGGTACTGGACCGACACGAGGACGATCCCGTCCCGGGCGAACGCCGAGCCGTCATAGGTGGCGACGGAGCTGGCCCCGCGGACGAACGCGCCACCATGGATCCAGACCAGGACGGGAAGGTGCTCGGCGTCCTCGGGAGTCCAGATGCTCACGGTGAGGGCGTCGCCCTCCTCCGGCGGGCTCACCGACGCCGGGAGCAGCACGTCCATAGGGGGAGGGTAGGGGCCCTGCAGGACCGCGGGCCCGGGCACGGTGGCGTCGCGCGGCTCGGTCCACCGCTGCGGCGGGTGGGGCGCCTCGAACCTGGCCCGCCCCACCGGCGGCGCGGCATACGGGATCCCGAGGAACGCCCGCACGCCGTCGCGCGAGATGCCGCGGACGGGTCCGTATGCCGTGTCAACAGTGCGGGGTGCGGGTGCCATGGCTCGAGCCTGTCACGACCGGTCCGGCGGTCCGAGGAGAGCCGCCCGCAACCTCGGCGGGATCCGGCTCGGCGCGCCGGTGACCGCCCGGCACACCGGTCAGACCGGCTCGGCGCGGGCGTGCACCCGGGCCAGACCGGCGTAGACCCTGGCGTTGCCTCGGATGTGCTCGACCTCGGCATCGGACAGCTCCCGCTTGACCGTCGCCGGGACGCCCGCGACGAGGGACCGCGGCGGCACCTGCATGCCCTGGGACACCACGGCGCCGGCTGCGACGAGCGATCCGTCGCCGATCGTCGCGCCGTTCAGCACGACCGCGCCCATGCCGACCAGGACGTCGTCGCCGACCGTGCAGCCGTGCACGGTGGCGTTGTGGCCGATCGAGACACCGGCGCCGACCCGCAGCGGGAAGTCCGGGTCGGCATGGAGGGCGCAGCCGTCCTGTACGTTGCTCCCGGCGCCGACGGTGATGGCGGCCAGGTCGCCGCGGACGACCGCCGAGTACCAGATGCCCACGTCGTCGGCGAGCGTGACGTCGCCGACGACCGTGGCGGTCGGCGCGACCCACGCCGAGGCGGAGACGACGGGGTGGCGGTCATCCAGGCGCAGTCGCATGCCCCCATCGTGCCTCAGCTGTCGGTCGGCCGGGACTGTCGCAGCGTTTTCGCCGGCCCGGGCGCTGGCCCCGTCGCCGGCTCTGTCGCCGGCTCTGTCGCCAGCTCTGCGGCGAGCCGGTGGACCAGCCGGCGCATGCGCACGAGCAGGGCGGCCGACGGGGTCACCCGGCCGTTGCGGTAGGTGGAGAGCCGGGAGGCGGAGGTGCCCAGACGCTCGGCGAAGGCACTCGACGTGAGCCCGGACCTGCGCACGAGGTCGTCGACCTCTCGGGCGACCTCGGCGCGTTCGGCAGCCTGGCACTCGGTGCGCGCGACGGCGATGGCCCGCTCGACCAACGGCGCCAGGCCTCGGGGCCGCTCATGGGCCAGGTACTCCTCAAGCTGTCGCGCGACCGGGCCCCAGGGGTCGAGCCGAACGGCCCGGGTGAGGACAGCCCAGTCGGTGATCGACCCGCGCTCCAGGACGGTGACGATCGCCACGAACGGCCATCGCTCGACGGGCAGCCCAGCCGGCACCTCGACGTTGCAGAAGCCGACGGTCATGGGCCGCGGCCCTCGACGATGCGCAGCAACCCGTCGGCCAGCTGGTGGCAGGCCGCGACCACGGCCGACCAGTCGTGCCATCGTCGGTCCAGTCCGCGGTAGGCCGCGAGCTGGGTGGTGACCCGTGAGTCGCGGGGGTCCGGCTCGGCCAGTCGTTGCACCAGTGCGGTGAGTACCGAGTCCGGTTCCCTGCTGCGGTCGACGTAGAAGTGGTCGATCCCAGCGAGGGTCGCCAAGGCTTCGGGCAACCCCGTTCGACGGGCCAGCGCCGCCGTGTCGAGGTAGTCACGGGTCACGTTTCGCTGCACGACGAGGAACGCCTTGACCCGCAGCATCTCTGGCAAGGTCGGTACGGTGAGCGCCCCACCACCGGCCAGGTCGTGTCGCTCGGTCTCCAGCGGACGCTTGCGCCGCAGCTGGCGGAGGCCGGCTTCGACTCCGTCGAGGGAGCCGAGCAGGGTCAGTGGGGGTGAGCTGGCCCGGATACTCGTGGCCCACCCCTCGGAGGCCTCGACGGCTTCGAGCACCACGGCATACCGGTCGGCCAGGTCGGTAAGGACGTGGTCGGGGTCGAAGGACTGCCGGTGCCCGGCGTGCAACGCGGCTGCCGTGCCGGCGACGAGGACCCTATCGGGGACCAGGGTCTGCAGGCGGGCGGCCGACGCGAGAACCTTGGCCATGGACGGGCGGTCACCCACACCATGCCGTTATCACTCCCGATAACTGACGGCGCGGTCCGAGCAGGTGAGTGGCCCTCGGCGGCGGCTGTTCTCCCGTCGCGACGCGCATCCGGCATACCCATCATCTTCGCGGAGAACCGCTCGCTGGCCCAGGAGTGGACCTACCGGTTCCTCGGGACAGCGCTCGCCGAGCACACCCAAGGCGCAGCCGCGCAAGAGCGCTGGGACGAGCTCTCCGACGACAGCTGAAGCCCCGCACGCTCAGGCCCCCGCGAGATGCGCACAACGGGCCGACCAATCCGATCCGGTCTTTCGCATCGAATGCCCTGACGTTCGACGCAGCGAAGCGTTGCCCGGCCGGTCCGACACGGCAGGACGGCGCGCGTGCACCGAGGGACGACCGTTCCCCGGGTCAACGGAAGCAAAGAGGGTTGTTCGATGAAGAAGTCACTCCTGCTCACACTCGCCCCGGCCGCCGCACTGTGCTTGGCCGCCGTGGCCGCCCCCGCCCACGCCGACAGCGGCACGTCCTACCAGGCCACCCTGAGCTCGATCAACGGGTCGGGCGCATCCGGCACGTTCTGGATGACGCTCAACGGGAGCACCGCGACCATCAAGGAGCGGGTGAGCGGGCTGGCGCCGACGTTCTCCGGCGCCGCCTACCCGCACGTCCAGCACATCCACGGCGGCGCGATGGGCACCTGCCCGGCCGCATCGGCCGACACCAGCGGTGACGGCGTGATCAGCACCACCGAGGGCGCTGCGGCCTATGGCGCGGTCCTCACGACGCTCTCCACGAGCGGCGACACCAGCCCGGCTGCCGCCACCAACCTCAAGACGGCTGGCATGGGTGGGAGCTACAACTACTCGCGCACGATCACCCTGGACGCCAAGACGCTCTCGGCGATCAAGGGCGGCACGGCCGTCGTCGTGGTCCACGGCCTGAACCCCTCGACCCTGTCGGCCACCGCCCAGGCCGAGAAGAGCGACCTGGTCCCGTCCCTGCCGCTGGCGGCGACGTCGCCTGCGGTGTGCGGGAAGGTCGTCGTGTCGCAGATGACCAGCATGCCGGACGGCAGCGTCGCCACCGGTGGCGGCAGCACCTCCGGTCTGCAGGACGAAGGCCTCCTCGCGGCAGGTGGCGCCATGCTGCTCGGTGCCGGCGCCCTCGTCGGCGCTCGCCGTCGGTTCGCCGCGCAGCGCTGAGGAACGACAGACCATGATTCGCTCCGACCACGACCGTCGCCGTCTCGCGACAGTGGCGGCCGTGGTCGCTGCGGTCCTCGCCCTCGCCGGGGTCACCACCTTGGCTGTCGCCCTGCTCGGGCAGCATCACCCCACCACGTCCGCGGCGAGCGCAGCGCGGCCCGACGCCGAGCGCGACCTCGGGTCGGTCGACTCGACTCCGAGCACCCCTCCGGCGTCCGCCGACACACCGGGTAGCAAGACCCCCGCGCCGTCGCCGTCGGTCGGCCCCATCCTCACCCGCTCGGTGCCCGTGGCGATCACCGCGCCAAGGATCCAGGTCAAGGCCGCCCGGTTGGCTCGGTACGGCCTGGACGCCCACGGGGCCATCGCCATCCCCCCGGCAACCGCCACCACGCCCGCCGGGTGGTACACCGGCTCGCCGGCACCGGGCCAGCTCGGACCGTCGGTGATCGTCGGGCATGTCGACTCGGCAGCAGCCGGTCCGTCGGTGTTCTACCACCTGGCCGAGCTGCACCCCGGCGACCGGATCGAGGTCACCCGAGCCGACCACACCGTCGCCGTGTTCACCGTGGACAGCGTCGAGACCTACCACAAGGCGGCGTTCCCCACCCTGCAGGTCTACGGGAACATCGACCGCGCCGGCCTGCGCCTGATCACCTGCGGTGGGCCCTTCGACGCGGCCAAGGGCCACTACGAGGACAACATCGTCGCCTACGCCCACCTCGTGAGCAGCAAGCCGGCCTGACCGGCTGCTCCCCGAACATACGGAGAACCATGAAGATCCGACCGAGAGCCGCGCTGGCGCTGCTCGCGCTGCCCCTCCTGCTCGCCGCCTGCGGCACCTCTACCGGCGCCACCGGTGCCACCGGCTCGACGGGGACCGCGACGCCGGCCACCGCCGCGGCGTCCAGCCCTGCGCCGTCGAGGTCCGGCATGACGATGGCCGACGGCATGGTCATGGCTCCGGGGGAGACGATGGCCGGCGGGTCCGCCGGCGCTCCCCCCGAGACAGCCAGCATGGTCTGCGGCCCCGAGATCCGGGCCAGCATCAGGATGCTCCTCGCGCTGCCCGCCCCGCCCGAGGGCTCGAGCACGTGGCGCGAGGGTCTGTTCACCTGCACCTACGCCCTGCCCCAGGGCCGGCTCGTGCTGTCGGTTCAGCAGTCCGCCGACGCTGCGGCAGCCAGGAGCTACTTCACCGGTCTCCGCAGCCGCACCCCGCGCTCGACCGCCCTCACCGGACTGACCTCGCTCGGGCTGCCTGCCTTCCAGAGCGCCGACGGCATCGCCTCGTTCGTCAAGGACGACCTCACCCTGGAGGTCGACGCGTCCGGTCTGGCGGCGACGGTCGGCCCGCACCGGACGTCGCGTGCCGACTTCGCCTACACCGTCGCCACGGACGTGCTGGCCTGCTGGCAGGAGTGAGGCCGGTCAGCCGCCCGGCTTGGTGACCGAGGCGGCATAGATCTGCTCGACCGAGGCGGCGAGGGTCGCGTCGAAATCCTCGTCGGACTGCTCGGCGGTCAGGCCCTCCAGCAGGGCCCGGGAGAAGCTGGCGATGAGACCGGGGTTCTGCGCCAGGCGGGCGCACGCGTCGTCCCGCTCGTAGCCCCCGGACAGCGCCACCACCCGCATCATCCGGGGGTGCTCCATGACGTCGGACCACAGGCCCGCGACGGTCGGGATGGAGATCTTGAGCATGACCTGACCGTCGCCGGGGAGGGTGTCGAGGCCGGCAGCCACATGCTCGTGGACGAGGGTCTCCGCCTCGGCCTTGTCCGGGGCCGAGATGTCGACCTCGGGCTCGACAATGGGGACGAGCCCGTGGGCGAGGATGCGTTCGGCATACGAGAACTGCTGTGCGACAAGGGATTGGATGCCCGGCGCGTTGGCGCCCTTGACGACCGAGCGCATCTTGGTGCCGAAGATGCCGGCGGTGACCGCACGGTCGAGGAGGGCGTCGAGGTCGGGCATGTCCTTCATCAGCTGGACCCCGTCGGTCACCCCGGCCAGACCCTTGTCCACCTTGAGGATGGGCACGACCTGCCGGCGCTCCCACAGGTAGGCGGCCGTCGGCTGGGCGAGGACCATCCGGTCCATCGTCTGCTCGAACAGGATGGCCGCCAGGATGTGCTCGCCGGTGAAGGCGGGGCTGGTCATCACCCGCACCCGCATGGCGTGGACGAGGTCGAACATCTCCTCCTCGGTGGACCACTGGTCGTCGGGTATGCCGTACCCGCGCAGCGCCTTGGGCGTGCTGCCGCCGCTCTGGTCCAACGCTGCGACGAAGCCCTGGCCCTCGGTCATCCGTGCTGCCTGTTCGGTGTTCACCCGACCCACCCTTGCGCAGACCCCGGTGTTCTACAAGGTCGGCCCGGGGCAACCCGGTGCTGGATTCCTCAACGAGCTGCTGAGCCAGGCGGCACACTGGCGGGAGCACCCGGCATACGACGACGGAGGTCCCCGATGCGACTCACCCTCCCGCTCACCGGCCACGGCGGCAACACGGCCGGCTTCGTCATCGACCCGCAGGTCGTCGACGCGCTCGGGGGCGGTCGCCGACCCAAGGTCGTCGTCACCGTCCACCAGCACACCTGGCGCAGCTCGGTCGCCTCGATGGGCGGTCAGTTCCTCCTCGGCGTCAGCATCGAGAACCGCCGGCTCGCAGGCGTCGCGGTGGGTGACCTCGTCGAACTCGACCTGCAGCTCGACGCCGCGCCACGCGAGGTCGAGGTCCCGGCAGACCTCGCTGCCGCACTGGCTGCCGTGCCGGGCGCCCGCGAGGCGTTCGACCGGCTGGCGTTCACCCACCGCAAGGAGCACGTCCGCGCGGTCGAGGAGGCCACGAAGCCCGAGACCCGAGCCCGTCGGGTCGCCAAGACCGTCCAGGCCGTCGGTCCGTCCTCCTGACCCGCCCGCCGACGCTCAGCCCATGACGGTCCCGGACGTGTCCGGGTTGGGCTGCCGGCGCCTCGAGAAGGCACCCAGGTCGAGCACGTGACCGGTGTGCGGGCAGGTGTAGGTGAGCGGGTCGGTGTCGTGGGGGTGCCCGGACTCGACCCCCTCGACGATGGTCGCCATCAGGTCCCCGACGAGTGGCGCGTTCTTGAACTGGTTCCCGCTCGTCCCCATCGCCACGTAGTAGCCCGGCAGCGCCGTCCGGTCGTAGATCGGCACCCAGTCGTCGGAGGCGTCGTAGACACCGGCGATGCCGGTGGGCCGGTTCGGCACGCGGAGCGTCGGCAGCCGCCGCGCGACCCGGGTCGCCTGCGCCTCGTAGCGCTCGAGGGTCACCCCGGGGTCGGCCGTGTCGGGGTCGTCGAGCCACTCCAGCGGGTCGCACTCCGGCTCGGTGCCGCCGATCAGGATCGACCCGGTGGGCTCGGGCCGCACGTAGGTCCCCAGGTCCATGTCGGAGATGACCGGGACCGTGCCCGCCGCGACACCGGCCGGGCCGGGCAGCTGGTGGACCTCCTGCCGCAGCGGCCGGGTCCCGATCGCGAAGTCCGTCGCGGCACCACTCATCGCGTTGACCGCCCCGGACCACGGTCCGGCCGCATTGACCAGGACGTCCACCTCGTATGCCGTGTGCTCACCGGTCTGGACCACCCACCTGTTTGCCGCACGGCTGATCCCGGTGACGGTCTGCCGGTAGCGGAAGTCGGCACCGGCCAGCCCGGCGGCCCAGGCGAGGTTCGCAGCCGCGAGGCGGGGGTCGTCGACGTACCCGGCGTCGGGGGTCCACACCGCCCCCAACGAGCCGCTCGCGTCGGCACCGAAGTCGTCGGCGTCGACCGGTCTGGGCGGGTAGTAGCTGCCGGTGTCGAGCCACGGCATACGGGCGGCAAGGTCTGCGGGCTCCCATCTCTCCCAAGGGATCCCGGCCCGGTCGAAGAGCTCTCCCGACCGCCGCCACGGGGCCTGTGGCGCGTCGAGGAACAGCATCCCGCAGCGCGAGAACCGGGCCATCCCCGCCGGGTCCACGCCGCCGAGGTGACCCGCCCAGTCGTCCCACCGGAAGCGGGACTCCCACGACGCGGCGACCCCCTCCCAGGTCGAGTAGTTGAACCGGATGATCGCGCTCGAGGCACTCGTCGAGCCGTACCCGGGGCCGGCCGCCTTGTCGATGACCAGGACGCGGCGACCGCGCCGGGCCAGGGACAGCGCAGTGGACGCGCCCACCACTCCGGCTCCGATGATCCCGACCTCCGCCGACACGCGCTCCGCCACGCGACCAGCGTGCCACGTCTGTCACGACGGGTGACGGACGGATGGGTTCCGAGGCGACCTGAGGTAGGTGGGCGCGGCCACTGAGGTAGCGGCGCCGGTGCAGATAGGGTGCCCGCCCGATGTGCGGCGCTACCTCAGCCGCCGACTCTTGAGAGGTCCACCACAGATCCCTCGAGAAGGACCGTACGATGACCACCTTCCTCAACCCCACCGACGTCCGCGCCGACCTCGACGCCCGCTACCCGGTCGGCCGCGTCGGCCGCGGCCGCCGGGCCTCCTCCCTGGAGGTCACCCGCCGCATGCTCCGTCGCGAGCGGCTCGCCGAGCGCACCGGCGAGCGGTTCTGAGCCGGTGCCGGCCGTTGCGGCGGCGGTGTCCCTGCCGTCGCCCATAATCGCCGGTATGCCGCTGCGCAGACTCATCGGCCGCGATGCCGACCTGGCCAGGCTGGCCACCGCCGTCGACCTACCCGGTCGCGACGGTGGCCTCGTGGTCCTGTCCGGCGACGCCGGTATCGGCAAGTCCAGGCTGCTCACCCAGCTCCTGGCCGAGGCGGCGACCGGCGGCTGGCGTACCGCCGTCGGCCACTGCGTCGGACAGGCCGGCAGCGCGCTGCCCTACCTGCCGTTCGTC
This sequence comes from Nostocoides sp., assembly GCA_025929465.1. GTDB lineage: Bacteria > Actinomycetota > Actinomycetes > Actinomycetales > Dermatophilaceae > Nostocoides. The sequence continues at coordinate 12,018 of JAICMC010000014.1, read as the reverse complement.
GAGCTGCTGACCACGCTGCAGGCCGCCGCACCTGAGGTCGTCGATGGCGTGCGGGACAGCCACCCGGAGCTGGCGGCCCTGCTCCTCGGCCAGGACCGGGGCGCGACCGTGGGTGCCCACGACGTGCTGGCCGACGACTCCGCGCTGGGTGCCGACCGCGTCGCCAGCCAGGGTGTGGTCGCCGAGTCGGTCCACGCCCTGCTCACGGCGGTGGGTGCCGACCGGCCGACCCTGCTCGTCGTGGAGGACGTGCACTGGGCCGACCGCTCCTCCCGTGACCTGCTGACCCTGCTGCTGACCCGGGGCTTCCCGACGTCGGTCGGTCTGGTGGTCAGCTACCGCTCCGACGACCTGCACCGCCAGCACCCGCTCTACGAGACGCTGTCCGTGTGGGCCCGGATCGCCGGGGTGGAGCACGTCGACCTCGGCCCGCTGCCCGACGCGGCGATCGTCGAGCTCGTCGGTGAGCTCGGGGCCTGGCCCGCCGGTGGAGGTACGGCGCGCCGCCGCCGCGACACCGGGGCGTCCTCGGCCCTGTCCATCGCCCGCCGCGCGGGTGGCAACCCGTTCTTCGCCGAGGAGCTCGCCGCCAGCGCGGTCGACGGGCTGCCCGTTGGTGGCGGTCTGCGCCGCGTCCTGCAGTCCCGCATCGACGAGCTGGGCCCGGACGCCCAACGGGTGGTCCGCGCGGTGAGCCTCAAGACCGGTCGCTTCGTCGGCCACGAGCTCCTCGCCCGGGTCGCCGACCTGCCCGACGAGGCGCTCGATGCGGCAGTCGCCGAGGCCGTCGAGCACCACGTGCTGGACGCCTCGTGGACCGACGGCTACGGCTTCCGGCACGCCCTGCTCGGGGAGAGCGTCGCCGAGGCCCTCCTGCCCGGCCAGCGGCTCCGCCTGCACCGGGCGTATGCCGCAGCGCTGGCGGCCGAGCCCGACCTGGCCCCGGCACACGAGCTGGCCCGTCACGCGGCCGCAGCCGGTGACCTGCCGACCGCGGTCCTGGCCAGCCGGCGGGCGGCCGAGTCAGCCCTGCGGATGGGCGGTCCTCGTGAGGCGCTGGGTCACCTGGAACGCACCCTGGAGTGGCTCGACGAGGACGACCCGGCGCGCGACGAGGTGACCCTGCGAGCGGCCGACGCCGCGCTCGCCGCCGGCGACACGCTGCGCTCGGTGAACCTGCTCAGGGACCGGCTCGAGCACCCCGGCCGGAACGGTCGGCCGGCCGAACGCGCCGACCTGCTCGCGGCATACGCCAACCGGTCACGCCTGCTCGACCTGCCGGTCGACCGTGACGCCCTGACGAGGAGTGCGGTCGAGCTCCTTCCGCCTGACCGCGACGGCCGCCGGGTCGTCGTCCTCATCGCCCGCCTCCAGCAGCTCGTCGACGACCACGTGTGGGGCCAGGTCTCTGCCGTGGCCGAGGAGGTCGTCGCGCTGGCCGAGGAGCTCGGGCTGAGCCAGCCCGTCGTGGAGGTGCGCACGATCCTCGCCCGGGTCGTGGAGACCCAGGACGACCTGGACTCGGCCGAGCGGGAGCTCCGGGCCGCCCTGCAGCAGGTCGCCGAGAGCGACGACCTGCTGCAGGTCCGCCTGTTGCACTACCTCGGGTCGGTCGCCCACCGTCGGGGCGACCTGCCGACCGCGCTGGCCCGGTACGACGAGGGCTTCGCGGTGGCCCGACGGATCGGGCGGACCTGGGCGCCGTTCGCGATGGAGTGCCGGCTCGTGGGTGCGCTCACTGCCTACGAGCTCGGGGACTGGGAAGGCGCGGCGCGACGGTTGGACATCTCCGCCGAGGCTGTGCCCCAGCCGAACCGGTCCCTCTTCGAGGCGGCGGCGCTGTCCGTTGCGGCGGGGCGGGGCGAGCCCGTCGACCCCGCGGTCATCCGCGCCCTGCGGGACTGGTGGACCGTCGACGCGCTGAGCGTCGTGCTCACCGTGCACGCCGGCATCGACCTGCTCGCCGATGCCGGCGACGTCGAGGCCGCCGTCGACCTGGCCTCGGCCGGCACCGCCGTGCTGGACCGCACGTGGGGCCGGTACCAGGCGGTCACCCGGATGGCCGCCCTGGTCGTCGGGCAGGTGGCCACGGCCGCTTCGGCCGGCGGCGCAGCCCTCTCGGCGCCGCTCCGGTCCCGTCTCCAGGGTGCCGCCGCGGACTTCCTCGGCCGGTCCCGCGACAACGTCGCCAGGGCCCTGGCCATGACCCCCGCACCCGATCGCGCCGCCGACGACGGCGATCCCGACGACGGGCTTTCCGCTGCGAGCCGCGAGCTGTGGGCCTGGGCCCGTCGTGCCGAGGCCGAGTGGTTGCGGTTGGGGGCCGCCCAGTCCGACCGAGACGCCGCCCCGCCGCAGGCACTGGTCGACGCGTGGCGGGCGGCGGTCGAGGCGTTCGACGCCTACGGTCACGTCTTCGAGGCGGCGCGTTCGCGGGCCCGCCTGGCAGAAGCCCTTCGACGGGCAGGAGACGCGTCCGGCTCGCGCCGCGAGGCCGCGGCGGCGCGCGTTGTCGCCGAGCGGCTCGGGGCCGTGCCGCTGCTCCGTGAGCTCGACGCGCTCGCGACCTCCGGCGGCCCCGCTGCAGACGCCTTTCACCTGACCGGGCGCGAGGAGGAGGTGCTGCGCCTGGTGACCCGGGGGCTGTCCAACGGGCAGATCGGCAAGGAGCTGTTCATCAGCACCAAGACCGTCTCGGTCCACGTCTCCCACCTGCTCGCCAAGCTCGGTGCCGCGTCCCGCACCGAGGCGGCCGCTATCGCGCGCGACGAAGGCCTGGTCCGGGGCGACTGATAGGTCCGATGCGCCGCCACTGACGGTTGCGGATCGGGTGAGAGCGGTCCTACTTCCACACCCTGCCCCGATCCTGGCCGACCCTCTTGGTGGCCCAGCGGAGGCCCGACGCCCCTGGATGGGCGAGATCTCGCCAGGGTCGACCGACCGACGACCTGCCGCCTACCGCCCACAACGGGCTCGTCTCGAAGGCGCGTCACACCGGCCCAGATAGGGCGTGTGGCCAGCGTCGTCTGCGCAGTCAGACCGATCGTGGCGCAAGACCACCCGCTCCCCGATGCGGGGGGCGACCCCAACCCAACAACAGTGAAGTCCATGGCAACTCGGCTGCGGCCTGGGCGGCGGGAAGTTATGCCAGGAACTTCCTGAGCTCGGTCCACATTGCCGGTGGGTTGGAGTACATGGGCCAGTGGCCGCTGTGCACCACCTCGGCGACGGTGACGCTTCGTTGGCGCAGTTCGGGCAGGTAGGACAGGTGGGCGTTCTGCTCGCCGTGCATGAACATGCGGGGCATCGGCAGACCGAGGAAGCGGGCGAGGAGGTCACCGTTGTCGGACAGGTCCACCATCGACTCGAACACCGGACGCACCACGTGCGGGTCGACGGTGGTCAGCACCCGCGAGCTGAACAGCGTGCTGGAGAACTCGGCTGACTGACGGGTGCGGGTGGCGAAGTCGGTCAGGAAGGTCGTCGGGTCGTCGCAGGGGTCGGTGAGGATCTGGCGGCTCAGGAAGCAGTCCTCGGGCGCCAGGTTGCCCTCGATGTCGGTGAAGCTGAGCACCCGGTCTGGGAGGCGGTCGGCCAGCAGCAGCGCGGTGAGGCCACCCATCGAGTGCCCCACGACGTGGCAGCGGTCGATGGCGAACTGCTCGAGCACAGCGGCGGCGACGTCGACCAGGAACGGGATCGAGACGAGGGCCAGCCGGCTGCTGGTGGAGGCGCCGAAGCCGGGGGCGTCGTAGGCCAGGAAGCCGCGGCCGGCCAGACCAGGGAAGGTGGTGAAGTCGGCGTACTCCTCCTTGGTCGACCCGAAGCCGTGCAGGAACAGCACCGGCTCGGGCCCCGGGGAGCGCAGTGCGCTGAGGCGGACCTGCGCGCCGTCCACGTGCAGGTTCAGGTTCTGCTCGGACCAGGAGGTGGCTGTCATGACGTGGGACCTCCTTGGGTCAGCCCCTGGACCAGTCGGTCGGCGGCCTCGCTCAGGCGCTCGTGGCCGACGGCGAAGCTGATACGCAGGTGCGTCTTTGCTCCGAACACCTCGCCGGGTACGACGGCCACGTGAGCGTCCTCCAGCAGCCACACAGCAAGGTCCGCGGTTGTCGCCGGCCTACGGCCGTCGAGCAGGCTGCTCACGTCGGGGAAGGCGAACATCCCGCCCGCGGGGACCGGGCACCTGACGCCGGGGACCTCGCGGAGGCGACGGACGAGCAGGTCACGCGCGGAGCGGTACGTCGGCAGTACGCCGGCAGGTGAGGGGTTGTTCAGCGCTGCGAGAGCGGCGCGCGGAGTCAGCGTGGAGACGTGGGTGATCGTGGAAGAGGTGTGGCGTCGGGCTGCTGCGACCACCTCTGCAGGTCCGAGGAGCCAGCCCACACGCCAGCCGGTCATCGCGCGCACCTTGGAGACCCCGTCGACCACGATCAGTCGTGATGGGTCGGCAACGCTCGAGGTCGCCGAGACGGGTGGTGCGTCGTAGACCAGAGCGCCGTGCACCTCGTCGCTGACCAGCCAGAGGTCGTGACGGGTGCACCAGGAGGCGATGTCGCGCACCAGTTCCGGTGGGTGCAGCACCCCGGAGGGGTTCGAAGGGTTGGCGATCACGACGGCTCGGGTGTCCGGGCCCGCTCCAGCGTGTCGAGGCCGACCAGGCCGTCGAGACCGACAGGAACGTGGACCACGGCGGCGCCCACGGACTCGGCTGCGCCTACGTGCCCGGGCCAGCTCGGGCGGAGGACCAGGACTTCGTCACCGGGGCTCGTGACCGCGTGGAGCGCCAGGTGCAAGGCATGCTTGGTGCCGACCGCGATTTGTACGTCGTCTGCGGTCACGCCGGTGCCGTGACCGGCGGCGACCCGCTCGCGCAGCTCGCCGAGACCGGCGGCGGGGCCGTAGCGGTGGGTGCGGCGGTCCCGGGCAGCCAGCACCGCGGCCTCGACGATGAACGGGGCCGTGGGGGCCTCCGGCTCACCGGCTGCCAGTGTGATGACATCGACGCCGTCGGCCCGCAGTTCGGCAGCACGGTCCGATATCCGGAAGATGGGGTTGTCCGATTCAGTCATGGCTGGCGTCCCGGAGTCCGTAGATGTCCAGGGTGGCGGCGCCGGCCTTGAGCCGGGTGATGATCCCCGCTTCCTGGGCGACCCGATGGTCGGCTTCGTCGACCGCTCGTCTCGCGGCCTGGGTTGGGATCACCACGACACCATCGGCATCGCCGACGACAAGGTCGCCGGGGACCACCCGGATGCCGCCGACCTCCACGTGCACGTTCAAGGCGCCGCGAAACAGCTTGCGGGTGCCGCGCACGTTGACATGCCTGGAGAAGACCGGGAAGCCGAGCCCGGCCATCTCGGCGGTGTCCCGGACGCCGCCGTCGATGACCAGCCCCCTGATGCCGCGGGCCTGTGCGGCCACGGCCAGAACCTCGCCCCAGTGCCCCCACGCCGCTCCGTTCACGTCCGCGACCAGGACCGAGCCGGCGGGTGCCTCGAGGATGGCGCGCTGGAGGGCGAGGTTGTCGCCGCCTGCGCCTTGAACGGTGAAGGCCGGGCCGTGGAGGCGGGCGCTTGGCCAGGCGGCACGGATGCCGCTGTCCATGGCATACGGGCCCAGGCCCGCCGAGGCAACGGCCGCCTCATACAGAGTTGCTGCCGTGTGACCGCGGGTGTCGGGGACGCTCACGGGGTGCCCCCGGGGGTCGGCGTCTGCAGCCAGTGGTAGCCGTGGGTCTGGCGGGCGTGCCCAAGCGTGGCGCCGTCGCGGACTGCCGTGACGATCGCGGCCTCGATCCGCTCCACCTCGACGGCGACCGCGGCGATCTCGTCGGCCCGTGCTGCGGGTACCACGACCACGCCGTCTTCGTCAGCGCAGACCAAGTCGCCAGCGCAGATGGTCACTCCGTCGAGGTCGAGGGGTTCCTGGACCGCTCGGACCCGGACGCGGTCCTTGCCGGTCCGCATGAACCGGCCGGCGCTCCAGATGGGGAAGTCGGCGGTCGCGGTCACGGCCACGTCGCGGCATACCCCGTGGATGACGGTGCCGGCGACGCCCCGGTGGGCGGCGACCTGGGTCATGATCCCGCCCCAGACGGTGCAGTCCGTGCGGGCCTGGTTGTCGATGAAGATGACGGCACCGGGGGGTACGTCGTCGAGGAAGTCGCCGACCGTGCCACCGCGATCGTCGATCGGCACGTAAGCGACCGTGAAGGCGGGTCCGCACACCTGGTGTCCAGGGTGAAGCGGTCCGATGCCCTGAATGGAACCGGGTAGACCGAGCTTGTCGAGGGCATCGGAGATCGACGCCGTGGGCAGGCCCGCCAGTGAGTTACTCATCCGGGCTCCTCCCGCTGGCTGGCCAGGCGTGCGTCGTGCATGGCCTGGTCGATGCGGGCTCCAGCGCGGATCTCGACGGCGATGGCCTGTTCTCGCTCGACGATGGCCTCAGCAGCATCCATGACCTCGGCGGCCCGCGCCAAGGGCAGGAACACGACGCCGGAGTCGTCGGCAATCACCAGGTCGCCCTCGGTGACCGTGACGTCCTCGACCTGCACCGGGACGCCGGTCGCGCGTTGGCGTAGCCGCCCGCGTGCGGTGCGCGGGCTGACACCCCGGGCGTACACCGGCAGGCCCAGTGACTCGGCCTCGGCCACGTCGCGGCAGACGCCGTCGGCGACAACGCCCACCACACCCTGCCGGACAGACCCCAGGGACAGGATTCCTCCCCAGCAGGAGGCGTCACGGCGCCCGCCATTGGCAAGGACCAAGACGTCGCCCGGGCGTGCGTCCGCGACCACGGAGGTCGCCAGGTGTGGGCCGGGCGGCCCGCCACGCTCGGGCTCGAGAGCGACGGTGCGGGCCCGGCCCACGATCCGCGGCGCACCCCAGGCCGGGCGGAGAGCGCCCAGCCCAGCCGGCAGGTCGAGGCCGTCGAGGGCATCGCTCACGACCGTCGTGTCGAGCGCGGCGAGCCGCGCCAAGAGGAGATCGGTGTTCTTCATGCCACCAGTCCACCGCACGAAACACGTATGGTGAAGGTCTGAATCCGTCTCTCAGTAAGAGGTAACACGAATCAATGTTGGAGATCCGTGAAGCCCGCTACTTCCTCGCCGTCGCCGAAGAGCTTCACTTCGGCCGCGCCGCCGAACGCCTGCACATGTCCCAACCGCCGCTCTCCCAGGTGATCAAGTCCCTCGAGCAGCGCCTCGGCGCGCAACTGCTCACCCGCACCACCCGCGCGGTCGCCCTGACCGCCGCGGGAGAGATACTGCTGCAACACTGCCGACGACTGATCAACCTCGCCGAAGAAGCCGAGTCCGCCACCCGTGACGCTGCCAGCGGCCAGCTCGGCCAGCTCCGGATCGGTGCCGTGACCTCCGCGTTCTTCGACCCGCTGCCTGGCATGCTCTCGCGCTTCCGGCAACGGCATCCCCGGGTCGAGGTCGTGCTGCGGGAGCTAGACACCCACCACGCCATACGAGCCCTCACCGACCACGCGATCGACGTCGCCATCGTCCGCCTGCTCGGCACCCCGCCCGGCATCGCCCGCCGGACCCTGCTCGAAGAACAGTTCGTGCTCGCCGTCCCCGCGACCTGGGACCACATCCCCACCGGCACCGTGAACCTGGCCAGTGTTGCCCGAGGGCCCTGGGTGTGGCTCCCGCGGCACATCTCACCGGACTACCACGACCAGGTCCTCACCTGCTGCCGTGAAGCGGGGTTCGCGCCCGTGGTCACCAACACCGCCGACTCCATCGTCAGCCAGCTCGCGATGGTCGCCTGCGACATCGGCATCGCGGTCGTACCAACGAGCTCGGCCGAGCACGCCCTCAACCACCAGGGCCGGGTCCGGTTCGTCCAGTTCCACAGCACCGCCACCATCCAGCTCGCCGCGCTATGGCTCGAGCACACGGCCAGTCCAGCCGCGGCGGAATTCACAACTCCGCACCCCAGCACGCGAGAGGGCCAGTCCCAGCCAGGGTTCTCCGTCGACCGGATGGGTCGTGGCCGCCAGTCGCCGCACCCGGTTGTACCGGATGGCTTTGGCCGGACTGGCCCACCCCCAGGGGGCCCAAGCCGTCCACTGGCAAGGGACGGCGCCTGAGGGCTAGATGTCACCGACCGCGTTCGTTGGTTGCGACGTCTGTTGGCTGCGACCGAGGTTGTTGGTCGTCCAGCTAGCCAGCAGGTTGATGGCGTCTTGCGTCGCTGAGCCGGACTCGGCGGTGTAGGTCAGCAGACTCTGCCCCGGGTCACCCGGCAACGGCAAGAACTCGAACGGCAGGTCAAGGTCACCGACGGTCGGGTGGGGCAGTCGCTTGTGCCCGGTGATGTGAGCGTGCACGTCGTGGTTGGCCCAGCGCACGCCGAACTCCTTGCTGCGGGTGGAGAGCTCACCGATGAGATCGGTCAGGCGTCGGTCGTAGGGGTCCCGCCCTGCCTCGGTGCGCAGCCCGGCGACGGTGTCGTTGGCGACGGTGTCCCACTCGGGAAAGAACTCCCGTGCGTGCGGATTGAGGAAGGTGAACCGGGCCGTGTTGGGCGGGTCGGTCAGCTCGTCGAAGATCGGCGAGTAGAGCGCGCGGCCCAGCTCGTTGGCCGCGAGGAGGTCCCTGCGGCCGTTGAGCACGAAGGCGGGGACGCCGACCATCGCATCCATGATCCGCTGGACGGTCGACCGGATGCGTTGGACGCTGGGGCGCCGTCGAACCCTGGTGCTGCTCGCCGCGCGAAGCAGGTCGGAGAGGTGGCCCCGCTCGACCTCGTCGAGCCGGAGGGCGTGCACGATCCCGTCGACGACTCCTTCGGAGACGCCGGCCGTGTCGCCGCGTTCGAGTCGGACGTAGTACTCGGCGGAGATGCCCGCGAGCATGGCGACCTCTTCGCGACGTAGGCCGGGAACGCGTCGGCGACCGCTGTCGAAGACGGGCAGCCCGGCCTGTTGAGGGGTGACTCGGGCGCGCCTGGTGGTCAGGAACTCACGGATCTGGGCGCGCGCCTCACCTCGGACATCCGTAGGTTGTTCGCTGGCCATGCATCCACCCTAGGAGGGGGTCGGGCAGGGAAGGAGTCACTGCCAGTACCACTCTTTGCAGTGCCTTCTGCGGCCGTCGCGCCGGTGGTTGTCTGGGAGCACCTACTACGAAGGACTGGAATTCATGAAGCTCATCTCTCTTGGAGGTCTCGAGGTCTCCCGCATCGGGCTCGGTGCGATGACCATGGCCGGGACGTACACCAGCGAAGGTGCCCTCGACGACTCCGAATCGATTCGGACGATCCACCGGGCCCTCGACCTGGGCGTCACCCACGTGGACACGGCCGAGATCTACGGACCGTTCCACAGTGAGGAGATCGTCGGCCAGGCGCTCAAGGGTCGCCGCGACAACGTCGTCATCGCCACCAAGTTCGGCCTCGTCTCCCACACCGGTGGTGACCCGAAGATCCGCACCATCGACAGCAGCGCAGCCAGCATCCGCGGGGCCGTCGAAGGGTCGCTGCGACGGTTGGGCACCGACCACATCGACCTGTACTACCAGCACCGGGTCGACCCGAACACGCCCATCGAGGAGACCGCCGGTGCCGTTGCTGACCTGGTCGCCGAAGGCAAAGTCCTCCACTTCGGTCTCTCCGAAGCAAGCGTGAACACCATCCGCCGCGCCCACGCAGTGCACCCCGTCGCCGCGTTGCAGACCGAGTACTCGCTGTGGACCCGCGACCCCGAGGAGCAGATCCTGCCCCTGCTGCGCGAGCTCGGCATCGGCTTGGTTCCCTACTCGCCCCTTGGCCACGGACTGCTCACCGGGCAGATCCGCTCGGTCGACGACTTCGCCGACGATGACTGGCGCAAGACCAACCCGCGCTTCACGGGTGGGAACTTCGTACGGAACCTCGCGATCGTCGACGAGGTCCGCACCATCGGAGCAGAGGTCGGCGCCACCCCAGCCCAGACCGCCCTCGCCTGGCTGCTCACCCGAGGTGACGACATCGCACCCATCCCTGGCACCCGCCGGGTTGCACGCGTCGAGGAGAACACCGCAGCCGACGCCGTCCAACTCACGGCCAACCAGGTCCAGCGCCTCGACGACCTCACTCCGGCCGCCGGAGAGCGCCACGACGAGGCGAACATGGCAACTATCGATCAGTGATCACCAGGGCCCGGGCCGGGTCAGGCCAGGGCTGTCCATCAGCCGATCCCGCCAATGAACGGCGAGCCCCCCGTGTCCTTCCGCCGCGTAACGCCCACCGTGGGGCAGCGTCACAGCGCCCACAGGGACGCAGGCGTGTTCTTCCCGGCGCGCTGGCCGATCATGATCCCTGGCGTGATGTTGTCGTTGCGCTGGAAGGTTGCTATCGATGCATCACCATCGATCTCCGGTTGGGGGCCCATCCATGCCCTCTGTCGCCGAAGCAGACCGCTCAGCGTCCTGTCTTTCACGGTTACTGCGGGCCGACGGGTCCACTCTTCAGGTGTGAGCCGCGACGCTGCGGAGTGGTTGGCGTCGGGCGGCCGTCGCCCCGGGTGGATGGGTTGCGGTGAGGGCCTGGCTGAGGCCGTGGCAGCGCTGAACGGTCGGCTGCTGCTCGGGATAGGCCGCGGATGTGACCATCTCTGGCGTGCTGCCCGGTGCGTGATGTGCTGCCCGGAAAGGCCGCCTGTGACCGCTCCGTGGTGAGGCTGTCAGGTGTCTGGTCCGCGGCGGGCCGCTGAGAATTTGTGTTGACGGGGCGGGTGGGCCGGTGCTTGCATGAAGGGTCCGCCACGGGCCTGTCCGGCGTGCTACCGGTGGGTGGGTCCGCCTCGACGGGCATCCGAGGGTTGCGACGCGTGTGCACCATGGGTGTGGGACGCGGTCGGCTCCTGGCGGAGCGGGCAATATCGCCCCGTCCGGGTCGGCTCTGTCCGGTCCCGGCGGGCCCGGGTCGTGATTGGCCGTGTCACGACGAAAGGGCAGTCAGATGAGAAGCAAGTCAGTCGTGCTGCGGTCGGCCGTTGCGGCGACGGCCATCGTTCCGATGGCGTTCGTCGCCGCGTATGCCGCGTCGTCGCACCCCACCGGCGGGACGTCGGCCGCATCCGCGAACGCGAAGCGGGCCCTGCCGGTGATCGACGCAGGCTATCTGTACAGCCAGTTGTACGACATGAGCGCGAACTACGTCTACCGGGCCTCGGGCCTGGACGGGCCACCGCAGAACCCGCACAGTTCGGCGAACCTGCCGGCGACGGTCAACGGCTGGCAGGAGTTCTATCAGCATTGGAAGGAGCAGATGACCAGCCCGGCCGTGATGGGCTCCCTGGCGCCGTACCTCAGCGTGCGCGACCACTACTTCCGGGTGCGGTTCTCCCCGGGCGGGGCGGGCTACTTCGGGATCACCACGATGCCGTATGACTCCGACGTCGCCGAGATCACCATCCCCGGCGCCACCTGTCCGGGCCAGCGGGTGCTGTTGGCCAGCCACCCGGACAGCACCCCGCCCGCCGGTGGCCTGGTGCCCCAGCTCATCGACCAAGGCAAGTTCCAGGAAGCCATGCAGGTGCTGTACTCCAGCAACCTGGGCAACGGCTCGGCCTACGACGACACCTCCGGTGTGACCATGGGGATGGCAGAGTTCCAGGCCTTGCTGCACTGGTGGCAGGCCAACGGCACCTGGCCGACACGGACACTGAAGATCGGGCTGTTCGACGCGGAGGAGACCGGCCTGAACGGCTCCTCTTTCTACGCCTCCCAGCTGATCCCCAAGGGCCCGCAGGGTCAGTACGTCCTGGTGGCCAACATGGACCAGAACGGCATGGAGTACCCAGCCTACCACTGGGGAACCGACCATTACCTGAACAACCTCACCGGCGGCGGTGTCGGACCGTGGTACACCAACATCAACGCCTCACCGCTGAAGCCGAACCCGATCTACCCGGCCGGGAGCGCCGCGTGGAAGGCGATCCAGGCGAACCTGCCCGCGATCAAGACGTTCCGGACCAACCTGCAGTCATCGGTGACCCAGGCGTTCAACGTGCTCG
>JAICMC010000147.1 GCA_025929465.1 Nostocoides sp. | reverse complement strand
GTGCCTTGCTGAGGAAGAACCGATCGCGCGCCGGATCCTCGATGCGCTCGGGGGTGATGTCGAGCACGTCCTCGTACAGCACCCACAGCACGTCCAGCGTCGAGGTGGAGACAACGTCGTGCTTCTCGTCCCCGGTCTGCAGCGCCATCAACCGGTGCAGGTCCTGGTAGCCGTACCTCTTATCGCTCATCAGTGGCATGTACGCATGCTCGTACTTCAAGATAGGTTGAAGTCAATTGCGGAAGGGAGGACGCCGTGTCGCGTCTGCCGGCGAAGATCTCGGTTGGAGAGCTGTCCGTCCGCTCCGGGGTAGCCGCCTCGGCCCTGCGCTTCTACGAGCCAAGGGACTGATCTGGGCCGACCGCACCTCTGGAAACCAACGCCGCTACCCGCGTCACATGTTGCGCCGGGTGGCCTTCATCCGCGCCGCCCAACGCGTCGGGCTGAGCCTGGAAGAGATCGCGGCAGCCCTGCAGGACCTGCCAGCGGGCCGGACCCCCAACAAAGCCGACTGGACCCGCGTCTCCCGCGCCTGGATGGCCCGCATCGACCTGCAGATATCCGACCTGGAGCGGCTGAAGGCCAAGCTGACTGGATGCGTCGGCTGCGGATGCCTGTCGTTGCGCACGTGCCTCCTGAACAACCCCGACGACCAGCAGGGCTCGCTCGCTCCCGGCCCCGCCTGGCTGTCCACCGCGGAGAACAACGGCCATCCCCGTCCCAATTGACGAACCTCATCTGGGAAGGGCGCAGTCAGGACAGGGGCATCTTCGAGGGCGTCCCGGAAGACCCGCCCGCGAAGATGCCCGGTGAGGGGGGCGGCGATCCGAGGCGTCAGTGGTCGTGTCGTGCCAGGCGCCGTCGGAGTTCAAGGTTCTCGCCGTGCGCCGCGGCCAAGGCCGTCTGGACGGCCTGGCTCTCCTCGCGGTGTCGCCGCCGCTGTTGCTTCAGTTGAGCCGACAGTGCGCGGATTGCGGTCAGCCCGAAGCCGTCACCCGCGGCGCCTGCGTCGTCCGCACCCAAACCGTCACCCAAGCCGTCCCGAAGCCGTCGCCGAAGCGGGCGACCCACCTGCAGGGCGGGCATCCGGGGCCTCCTGCTCCGCGGCCGGTGCGTTGGGGTACCAGCAAGGGCACCCTGATGCGCTGCTCGACGACGATCGGGGACTCCCGGTACCGGTGGCGCGCCGCCCAACCCTGCGATGCGTCGATTCCCCGGCCAACGAGCAGCACGGGATCTTGACACACGCTCTGGGCGCCTGAATCTCGGCGAGGGCTGCGCCTCGATGGATGCTGGGGCAACAGCTCCCGGCCGATGGACGACCTCTGGCTGATCGAGGGCGGCACCCTCACGGTGGCCGGCATCGCAACGGAGCCCCAGGAGTTGGCACGGTGCAGCGTCGGCTGGATCTCGCAGCAGTTGCAGTGTCGGCTCATCCATGGAACATGAGCCGCCGGGGGCCGAGACGTTGTCGCCGAGGACACCCAGGAGCGCGTCGCGATTCTGGGCGGGCCTTGGCGGCGTCTCGGGACACCAGCCACCCAGAGGTTTGACGCTGGCTGCGTCGATGCGGGGTAGGTCGTCGCTATCCGGCAGAGTCGGGCGATCCAGACCCTCCAACTTCGCCGCCAGGGGACCGGAGGCTCTATGACGGAGCTCCGATCTGCCGGTGATCACGTCATCGGTATCGGCGATGCGGGAACCCGACGGGGTTGGCGGTGTGCTTGCAGAGTGCTATCATGCGGCGATGACGACCCTCTATATCCGCGATGTGTCCGACGCGGTTGCCCAGACGTTGAAGGAGCGTGCTGCGGCTGAAGGCAAGTCGCTGTCGGCCTACGTCGGGGGCGAACTGTCCAAAATCGCCTCCCGGCCGACCAACACCCAGATCGTCGCGCGGCTGAGGGAGCGGGACCGCTCGCTCGGCCCGACCTCGACGGAGATCCTGGAGGCCGTCAGGGCCGGCCGACGGTGATCGTCGTCGACGCGTCCGCCATGGTGGAGGCGCTGGTCGGCCGAGACATCGATGTCGGTCTGCTTGACCTGCTTGCCGGCGACCTCGCGGCACCGCACCTGCTCGATGTCGACGTCATGTCCGCGCTGCGCGGACTTGAGCTGGGCGGAAAGCTGCAGACCGAGTGGGCCGACCGGGCTCGCAGCGAGTACTTCGCCTTCGACATCGCCCGCCACGAGTTCGTCCCACTGGCGGAGCGGGTGTGGCGGCTGCGCCACCAGTTCACCAGCTACGACGCCTGCTACCTGGCACTGGCCGAAGCACTGGATGTGCCACTGATCACCTGCGACTCCAAGCTCAGCATCCCTGGCCACAGTGCGGCCGTCATGGTGATCTCACGCACGCAGTGATGCGACCAGGGTAGCTGCGTCACACCGCCGGGAATGGGCGCAGCCGTGTTACTCAACCTGCCCGGCCTCTGGAGGACTACCGAGCCGTTGCTGTCGCTGGGTGTAGCTGGGCCACCGCGTCGCGCAGCGGGTGACAGGCCGCGGGGTCGCGACCCGAACCTCCGGGAGCTGTTCCGCGCGCCGCCGACGAGCACGGGATGGACACGATCCGGGCGGCGACCTCGCACGCCCACAAGGCGTCGCAACATGTGCTGCTCAAGGCAGGTGTTGCCAGGGTCGGGTCGGCTGACCCTTCCGAGATCGGTGGCAGGTAAGGCTCCTGGTACGAACGCCACCTGACCGGCGGTCAGTCGTGCGAACCGTCGAGGTAGAACCACCGACCTGCCCGCCGGACGAACCGGCTGCGCTCGGTCAAGTAGCCATCCCCACCCAGAGGGCTGCACGAACGCGCGACGAACGCGACCTCACCCTCGTCGTCCTCCGCCCCGCCAGCCACCACATCGGTGATCTCCAGCCCGGTCCAGGTCAGCGCGGGATCCAGGCCCACATCATCTGGACGCGTCCGCGGATGCCAGGTGCGGAACAGGTAGTCCGAGTCCCCGACGACGAACGCGGCATACCGGGACCTCATGAGCGCCGCCGCGGTCGGCGCCGGCGCCGCGCCCTGGTGCAGCGGACCGCAGCACGCGGCATACACCTGACCCGAGCCACACGGGCAGGCCTCGGAGATCACCGGCAAAACGCTACCGGCGTGGCGCGCAAGCCAACCCGCAGGAAACCGGTCCGGCGTGGGTCAGCGCTTGAAGGTCACGTGGATCGTGCCGCTCTCGGCCGTCTCGCTGGTGACGGTGTACTCGCTCTCCAGCAGCCGCAGGTCGTCCCAGAGCCGGCCGCCCCGCCCGAGCACGACCGGCGCGATGCTGACGTGGACCTGGTCGACGAGGCCGGCCCGCAGGAAGTCGCGCACGACCCCCGTGCCGCCGCCGATGCGCACATCCTGGCCGCCCGCGGCCACCTGGGCTCGCTCGAGTGCCTCGGCCGGCGTCACCGCGACGAACTCGAACGACGTGCCGTTGGCAAAGGCCAGCGTGGGACGAGGCGTGTGGGACAGCACGAACACCGGTGCCCGGAACGGGGGTTCGTCGCCCCACCAGCCCTTCCAGTCCGGATCGTCGGGGAAGGAGTGCAGGCCGAACATGCCGGCACCCATGATCTCCGCGCCGACCCCTTCGAAGTAGGCCGCGGCATACGCGTCGTCCAGGCCGGTCGTCCCCCCACCGGAGGTGTCGCCGAGCACCCGCTCGCGGAACGTGCGGGTCGAGACGTATGCCGCCGTCAGAAGCCCCCAGTCCGCGCCCATCGGCATGTCGGGTGTCGGATCAGCCGGCGAGGCGATGCCATCGAGGGAGATGTTGAGGTCAACGCGGGTCGCCATGGAGCTCCTTGGAGATGGTGTCGCACGATGCAAGCACGGTCTGGCCGCCTGTCCGAGACGGCAGCCGGCGCACCCGGGCCACGGCGAGGTCACGACGAACCGTCAGGGTTCTCGGCCATCGTAGACAGACGATGGCCGCCCGCGAACTGTCTGCAGCAGATCGGCAAGGCGGCAGGCTCGAGGTCAACGAACGACCGCCTCCGTCGTGGTGGGCTCCGGCCCTGGGCTGTCAGGGGGCCCACAGCCGGCATTCAGCCACGGGGAGTGTGATGGAGGCGTCCACGACGGGCCGAGGGAGAGCAGGGACCGCAGGTGAGCCAGCACCAGGCACCAGATGTGCGAGCCGTCCTAGCCGGCAGCGAGCAGTCACAAACCGGGACGACCGGGCCGACGGTGGACGCCTCGGCCCCCATCGAGGTGACCCTCGTCCTGCGCCGCAGACAGCAGCTCGCGCCCGAGGACGTGCTGGGTGGCCGGGCCACCGGCGCCGACTTCGAGGAGCGGTTCGGAGCCGATCCCGTTGACCTGACGATCGTGACGGACGCACTCACGGCTGCCGGGGTCGCCGTCGTCGGAGCCTCCCAACCCGCGCGGACGCTCCGCGTCCGGGCGACCGCCGGGCAGCTGTCCACACTGTTCGGGACCGAGCTGCGACTGGCGTCCGCACCGGACGACCGGCCGACAGGAACGGGTCAGTCCGGGCGGCGCCGTCAGGGGTCGTTGTCGCTGCCCGCCGAGCTCGACGGCATCGTCGTCGCCGTGCTCGGCCTCGATGACCGGCCCGTGGCGGAGTCGCGCGCTCGCACCGTAGGGTCCGAGGCGGTGACGGGCAGCTTCTCGGTGCCCGAGCTCGCCAAGGTCTACGGCTTCCCCGACGGCGACGGGACAGGCCAGACGCTCGCCATCGTCGAGCTCGGCGGTGGCTTCGGGACCGAGGATCTGCAGTCCTACTTCGGTGGCCTCGGGCTGCCCGTCCCGGCGGTGACGGCGGTCGGCGTCGACGGAGCCACCAACGTACCCGGCCAGGATCCCCAGGGAGCCGACGGAGAGGTGCTGCTCGACATCGAGGTCGCCGGTGCGGTGGCTCCCGCTGCGCAGCAGGTCGTCTACTTCGCACCCAACACCGACGCCGGCTTCCTGGACGCCGTCAACGCCGCCGTCCATGCCGCTCCCACGCCGGTGGCCGTCAGCATCAGCTGGGGCCAGAGTGAGGACCAGTGGACCGCCCAGGCTCGCGCCGCGATGGATGCCGCGTTCGCCGACGCGTGCGCTCTGGGCGTCACGGTGACCTGTGCCGCCGGCGACAACGGGTCGGGCGACAGCGACTCCTCCGGGTCGGGGCGGCACACCGACTTCCCCGCATCCAGCCCGCACGTCCTGGCCTGCGGCGGCACCTCCCTCACCGCCTCCGGCGGCTCGCGCGTCTCCGAGCAGGTGTGGGACGACGGAACCGCCGGAGGCGCGACCGGCGGCGGGGTCAGCGACACCTTCGCCCTGCCGTCGTGGCAGAGCGACGTCGGGGTCCCGGCTGCGACGGCCGCGTCCGGTGGCCGTGGCGTGCCCGACGTCGCGGCCGATGCCGACCCCCGGACCGGCTATCAGGTCGTCGTCGACGGTTCGTCGGTGGTCTACGGCGGGACGAGCGCCGTGGCGCCGCTGTGGGCCGGCCTGGTCGCCAGGGTCGTCCAGCTCACCGGGAACCGGACCGGGCTGATCCAGCCCGTCCTGTATGCCGGAGCCACCGCCGGCCACACCTCGCCGGGACTCTGGGACGTCACCGAGGGGTCCAACGGCGGCTACCGGGCGACTCCGGGCTGGGACCCGTGCACCGGCCTGGGCGTCCCGTCGGCGGCACTCCTGAGCGTGTTCCAGACCTGAGTGGGCCGGCTGGCCCGCCACGGCGGACCGCAGCGGGCGACCCATAGACTGGCAGGCATGGCCGAACTGACCCGCGACGACGTCGCGCACCTCGCCGGGCTGGCCCGGATCGACCTCTCCGACGCCGAGCTGGACAAGATGGTCGGCGAGCTCGCCATCATCCTGGAGTCGGTCGCCAAGGTCCAGCAGGCACCGATCGAGGGCGTCGAGCCGATGAGCCACCCGCTGCCGCTCACCAACGTCACCCGCCCCGACGTCGTCGTCGCCTCGCTCGGGGCGCAGGCCGTGCTCGCCGGAGCGCCCGAGGTCGACCAGCAGCGGTTCTCCGTCCCCCGCATCCTGACTGAGGAGTGAGCCGAGCTCGGATGCCGCGGTCCGCGCCCGGCATACCCCTGCACCTCTTCCTGACCAACCCGACCAAGGACGCCCCGCGTGACTGACCTGATCCGTTCCACCGCCGCCGAGATGGCCGTGGCCCTCGCCGCCGGCGAGGTCAGCTCGGTGGAGCTGACCCGCGCCCACCTGGACCGCACCGCCGCCGTCGACGGCGCGGTCCACGCCTACCTGCATGTCGACGAGGCCGGCGCCCTGGCCCAGGCACAGGACGTCGACGCGCGCCGGGCTGCCGGGGAGCGGCTGCACCCCATGGCCGGTGTGCCCGTCGCCGTCAAGGACGTCATGGCGACCAAGGGACTCCCGACGACGTGCGGGTCGCGCATCCTGCGAGGCTGGGTGCCGCCGTACGACGCGACCCTGGTTCGCCGGCTCCGCGAGGCGGGGATGCCGATCCTCGGCAAGCTCAACATGGACGAGTTCGCCATGGGCTCCTCGACGGAGCACTCCGCCTACGGCCCCACCCACAACCCGTGGGACCTCACCAGGATCCCCGGCGGGTCCGGGGGCGGCTCGTCGTCGGTCGTCGCCTCGTTCCAGGCGCCGTTGGCCATCGGCACGGACACCGGCGGTTCGATCCGGCAGCCCGCCGCCGTCACCGGGACGGTCGGCACCAAACCGACCTACGGCGGGGTCTCCCGCTACGGCCTCATCGCCCTCGCGTCCTCCCTCGACCAGGCCGGACCGTGCACGCGGACCGTCCTGGACGCCGCCCTCCTCCACGAGGTCATCGGCGGTCACGACCCGCTCGACTCCACCTCGATCGACGCGCCGGTACCCCCGGTCGTCGAGGCCGCCCGGCGCGCCGATGTCGCCGGGATGCGGATCGGCATCATCAAGGAGCTCACCGGCGACGGCTTCCAGGCCGGGGTCCAGCAGCGTTTCGACGAGGC
>JAICMC010000176.1 GCA_025929465.1 Nostocoides sp. | reverse complement strand
TGCAGCGAGGTGTCCGAGGCGATCGAGGACGGGGCCCGGTTCATCGTGCTGTCCGACCGCGACAGCGGTCGCGACGTGGCCCCCATCCCCTCCCTGCTGCTCACCTCCGCCGTGCACCACCACCTGATCCGCGAGAAGACCCGGACCCAGGTGGGGCTGGTCGTCGAAGCCGGCGACGTGCGAGAGGTCCACCACGTCGCCCTGCTCATCGGCTACGGGGCCGCCGCCGTCAACCCCTACCTGGCCATGGAGTCGGTCGAGGACATGGTCCGCTCGGGGGCGGTCGACGGGGTCACCGGCGAGAAAGCCGTGCAGAACCTGATCAAGGCGCTCGGCAAGGGCGTCCTGAAGGTGATGTCCAAGATGGGCATCTCGACCGTTGCGTCCTACCGCGGAGCGCAGGTGTTCGAGGCCCTCGGACTGTCCCAGGACCTCGTGGACCGGTACTTCACCGGCACCGTCTCCCAGCTCGGTGGGATCGGCCTGGACGTCATCGCCGAGGAGACGGCGGCACGGCACGCGTTCGCCTACCCGCCCGACGGGATCCGCAACCCGCACCGCAAGCTGGTCATCGGCGGGGAGTACCAGTGGCGGCGCGAGGGCGAGCCGCACCTCTTCGACCCCGACACCGTCTTCCGGCTGCAGCACGCCACCAGGGCACGCCGCTACGACATCTTCAAGCAGTACACGCAGCGGATCGACGAGCAGGCCGAGCGGCTGATGACGCTGCGCGGGCTGTTCGCGCTCGGCGGCGAGCGTCCGCGCGAGCCCGTCCCGCTGGAGGAGGTCGAGCCGGTCGAGGGGATCATCGCCCGGTTCAGCACCGGCGCCATGAGCTACGGGTCGATCAGCATGGAGGCCCACGAGACCCTCGCGATCGCCATGAACCGGTTGGGTGCCAGGTCCAACACCGGGGAGGGCGGCGAGGACCCGGAGCGGCTGCTCGACCCGGTCCGACGTTCCCGGATCAAGCAGGTCGCCTCCGGCCGGTTCGGTGTCACGTCGCTCTACCTGACCGAGTCCGACGACATCCAGATCAAGATGGCCCAGGGCGCCAAGCCCGGTGAGGGTGGCCAGCTCCCCGGTGCCAAGGTCTACCCCTGGGTCGCCAGGACCCGTCACGCGACGCCCGGGGTGGGCCTGATCAGCCCGCCGCCGCACCACGACATCTACTCCATCGAGGACCTCGCCCAGCTCATCCACGATTTGAAGAACGCCAACCCCCAGGCCCGGATCCACGTCAAGCTCGTCTCCGAGGTGGGCGTCGGGACGGTCGCGGCCGGGGTGAGCAAGGCGCACGCCGACGTCGTCCTCATCTCCGGGCACGACGGTGGAACCGGTGCCTCCCCGCTCACCTCGCTCAAGCACGCGGGCGGGCCCTGGGAGGTCGGCCTTGCCGAGACCCAGCAGACCCTCGTGCTCAACGGGCTGCGGGACCGGATCGTCGTCCAGGTCGACGGGCAGATCAAGACCGGGCGCGATGTCGTCGTCGCCGCGCTCCTGGGTGCCGAGGAGTTCGGCTTCGCGACCGCGCCGCTCGTCGTGAGCGGCTGCATCCTCATGCGGGTCTGCCACCTGGACACCTGCCCGGTCGGGATCGCCACGCAGAACCCCGAGCTGCGGGCACGGTTCTCCGGCAGGCCCGAGTTCGTCGAGACGTTCTTCGAGTACATCGCCGAGGAGGTCCGCGAGCACCTCGCCGCGCTGGGCTTCCGCACCGTCGCTGAGGCGATCGGCCAGATCCAGCACCTGGAGACCAGCCGCGCGATCGAGCACTGGAAGGCCAGCGGTCTGGACCTGTCGCCCGTCTTCACCCAGGTCCGCAGCCCCGACGGCTCAGCCGTCCGGCACACCACCGGGCAGGAGCACGGGCTGGAGAAGGCCCTGGACCACCAGCTCATCGTCATCGCCCAGGACGCCCTGCGCGACGGCAACCCGGTGACCGGTGCGGTGGCCGTCCGCAACGTCAACCGGACGGTCGGCACCATGCTCGGCCACGAGGTGACCAAGGCCCACCACGACGGGCTCGCCGACGGCACGATCGACCTGACCCTCACCGGCACCGGCGGCCAGTCGTTCGGAGCCTTCCTGCCGCGCGGCGTGCACCTGCGCCTCGTCGGCGACGCCAACGACTACGTCGGCAAGGGACTGTCCGGTGGCACCGTCTCGGTCCGCCCGCCCGAGGGTTCCCCGCTCGTCGCCGAGGACAACGTCATCGCCGGCAACGTCATCGGCTACGGCGCGACCTCCGGACGGATCTTCCTGCGCGGCCGGGTGGGGGAGCGGTTCTGCGTCCGCAACTCCGGCGCCACCGCCGTCGTGGAGGGGGTCGGGGACCACGGCTGCGAGTACATGACCGGCGGCACCGTCGTCGTCCTCGGCCCGACCGGACGCAACTTCGCGGCCGGGATGTCCGGCGGCACGGCATACGTCCTGGACCTGGACACGACGCTCGTCAACACCGAGCTGGTCGACCTGTCGCCGCTGCGAGCCGAGGACGTGACCGCCGTCCGGGACCTGCTCGAGCAGCATCAGGAGGCCACCGGCTCGGCGGTCGCCGGTCGTCTGCTGGCCGACTGGGACGCGGCGAGGGAGCGGCTCACCCTCGTCCTGCCCCGTGACTACCAACGCGTCCTCGACGTGCGCGCCCAGGCGCAGACCGAGGGCCTGGACCCCGATGGCCCCGAGGTGTGGAGCCGGATCATGGAGGCGTCCCGTGGCTGACCCCCAAGGTTTCCTCAAGGTGCGGGAGCGCGAGCTGCCGGCCCGCCGCCCGGTGCCGGTCCGGATCAAGGACTGGCGCGAGGTCTACGAGGAGCAGGCCGTGGCCGAGCTCCAGCGCCAGGCCGGCCGCTGCATGGACTGCGGGATCCCGTTCTGCCACAACGGCTGTCCGCTGGGGAACCTCATCCCCGAGTGGAACGACCTGTCCTGGAGGGGCGACTGGGCCGAGGCCATCGAGCGCCTGCACGCCACCAACAACTTCCCGGAGATCACCGGTCGGCTGTGCCCGGCCCCGTGCGAGACGGCGTGCGTCCTCGGCATCAACCAGCCGGCAGTGACGATCAAGCAGGTCGAGCTCACCATCGTCGAGCGGGCCTTCGCGGCTGGGGGAGTGGTCCCCCAGCCGCCCGACCGGCTGTCCGGCAAGACGGTGGCCGTGGTGGGCTCCGGACCTGCCGGGCTCGCCGCCGCCCAGCAGCTCACCCGCTCCGGGCACACCGTCGCGGTCTACGAGCGGGCCGACAGGCCCGGTGGACTGATGCGCTACGGCATACCCGAGTTCAAGATGGAGAAGTCGGTCCTGGACCGCAGGGTCGCCCAGATGCAGGCCGAGGGGACCCGCTTCCGCAGCGGCGTCCACGTCGGGGTCGACGTCACCGGTGAGCAGCTGCGCAGCCGCTACGACGCCGTCGTGCTCGCGATCGGCGCCACCGTCCCCCGCGACCTGCCGGTCGTCGGCCGGGACCTGGACGGTGTCCTCCAGGCCATGGACTTCCTCCCCCCGGCGAACCGGGTCGCGCTCGGTGAGAGTGTCGAGGGCCAGGTCACCGCGGAGGGCAAGGACGTCATCGTCATCGGCGGTGGGGACACCGGTGCGGACTGCATCGGCACCTCGCACCGGCAGGGCGCCCGCTCGGTCACCAGCCTGGAGATCATGCCGCAGCCGGGTGCGGACCGGCCGGCCAGCCAGCCGTGGCCGACCTACCCGATGCTCTTCCGGATCGCCTCGGCGCACGAGGAGGGCGGGGAGCGGCTGTATGCCGTGAGCACCAACGAGATCGTCGGCGACGAGCACGGCCGGGTCTGTGGCCTGCGCCTGCACGAGGTGGTCATGGGCGAGAGCGGCTTCGAGAAGGTCGCGGGCACCGACCGCGAGCTGCCGGCCCAGCTCATCCTGCTCGCGATGGGCTTCCTCGGCCCACAGGGTCCCGGCGTGGTCGAGCAGCTGGGCGTCGACCTCGACGCTCGCTCCAACATCGTCCGCGACGCGGCCTACATGACGTCGGTCCCGGGGGTCTTCGTGGCCGGTGACGCCGGTCGCGGCCAGTCGCTCATCGTCTGGGCGATCGCCGAGGGCCGCTCGGCCGCCAACGGCGTGGACGCCTACCTCAGCGGCACTGCCTCGTCGCTGCCGCGACCGATCGACCCCACCGACCGCCCGCTCACCGTCTGACCCCCGGGCACGCGGCCGGGTTCTGCAGGTAGCTGTGTCTCACCCGGGAAGACCTCCCGGGCGAGCAGGCAACGTGTGCGAGAACGCGACAACGGCGAGGAGGCAGGGGGCGGCTCCAGCCCTGTCCGGGCTGTCCGCACTGTGACCGCAGTCACGCGAAACCGTTACCGCAGATAGGATTCGACCATGCGTCGCGCGAAGATCGTCTGCACCCTCGGTCCGGCCACCTCCACTCCTGAGCAGATCCGCGAGCTCGTCGCGGCCGGTATGGACGTGGCTCGGCTCAACCTGTCCCATGGGTCCTACGCCGACCACCAGCTCACCTACGAGGCCGTGCGAGCCGCGACCGACGAGCTCGGTCACGCCGTCGGCGTCCTGGTCGACCTGCAGGGTCCCAAGATCCGCACCACACGGTTCAGCGCAGGCCCGATCCAGCTCGTCGCCGGGGACGTCTTCACGATCACCAACCGCGAGGTCGACGGCACCCAGACCGAGGTCGGCACGACCTACTCGGGGTTGCCCGGCGACGTGGCACCCGGCGACCGGCTGCTCATCGACGACGGCAAGATCGCCCTCGTCGCGACGGCCGTGACCGACACCGACGTGGTGTGCCAGGTCATCGACGGCGGCATCCTGTCCAACAACAAGGGCATCAACCTGCCGGGCGTGGCCGTGTCCGTCCCGGCCATGTCCGACAAGGACAGAGACGACCTGCGCTTCGCCCTGGCGCTGCCTGCGGACCTGATCGCGCTGTCCTTCGTCCGCAGCGCCCGTGACGTCGAGGACGTCCACGCGATCATGGACGAGGTCGGCCTCCGGCTGCCGGTCATCGCCAAGATCGAGAAGCCCCAGGCGGTGGCGCGCGCGGAGGAGATCGTCCGCGTGAGCGACTGCGTGATGGTCGCGCGCGGGGACCTCGGCATCGAGCTGCCCATCGAGGAGGTCCCGATGGTGCAGAAGCGCCTCATCGCGCTGGCCGGCCAGCACGCGCGACCGTCCATCACCGCCACGCAGATGCTCGACTCGATGATCACCTCGCCGCGGCCCACGCGCGCGGAGGTCGCCGACGTCGCCAACGCGAT
>JAICMC010000052.1 GCA_025929465.1 Nostocoides sp. | reverse complement strand
GTCTGAACGGCGCTCCGCGCCCTCAGGCCCCATCACCATCAGCGACCCCAACCAGATCCACGCCTCCGCGACAACGCGCACCGGCTACAGAACTTGCTACCGAACCGGAGACGTTGTGGACGCGACACCTACGGCACGGTAACCAGTTCGGTAACCGGGGGCTGATGGGGCACACACCCCCGGCGGCGCGTGGCGCCAAGGGCCGAACGGCATACGGAGCAGACGATCTGACCGTCCTCCGGCACCGGGCGCTGTCGCGAAGCCAGCCGCCGACCCCGCAGGATGGACCCATGAGATCTCGGGGAACCGTCATCGTCGTCACGCTCGTCCTGCTGGCGGGGGTGGGGGCCGGCGCGTGGTGGTGGAAGCACACCGAGAGCGCGCGGGCGCAGGACACGGCGGCCCGCGCCCTGGTCGATGAACTGGCCGCCGGGTGGAGCAAGCGCAACCTGGACGCCCCACCAGTGGCCTTCAAGGACCCCACCGTGCGCCACTCGTTCGCGACGACCTTCGCCGGACTCGGCAGCTCGGCCAAGGCGACCGTCAAGGTCGGCACCTGGAGCCGCACCGACGACGCCGCGACCGGCGCCCTGCAGGTCAGCTGGGCGCTCACCCCGACCCACACGTGGACCTACACGGTCCCGGTCACCGCGGCATACGACGGCAGCGACTGGGCGATCACGACCGAACCGGACACCTCCCCGTGGGTGCCAGGGATCAAGCCCGCAGACACGGTGAGCCTCAAGCGGGTCTGGGGAACCCGAGGAGACCTGCTCGACGACGCCGGCAAGCCGCTCATGCCAGTGGGCGACGTCTATCCGGTCGCCCTCGACCCGACGCGCGCGACGGCGGCGGCCGCAGCCGCGCTGGAGAAGCTCACCGACCAGCCCGCCGGGTCGCTCGTCGCCAAGCTGGCGGCTGCGACCAAGGCCGGGTCGAAGGCTCCGATCGCGGTGATCACCTACCGGCAGAGCGACTTCGAGGCCCGTGCCGTCCAGCTCGACGCGCTCAAGGGGGTCGTCTACCCGCGGACCCAGCAGCCACTGGCCGTGACCCGCACCTTCGGCCAGCCGGTGCTCGGGTCGTTCGGCGAGGTCACTGCGCAGATGGTCGCCAAGGGCAACGGCCGGTATGCCGCGGGCGACCGTGCCGGGATCTCCGGGCTCCAGGGCCAGTACGACACCACCCTCGGCGGGACGCCCGGGCTCCAGGTCGTCAGCAGCACCGGCAAGACCCTCTTCGACGTGCCGGCGTCGGATGGTAGCGACGTCAGAACCTCTCTGCGCCCGTCCGTCGAGAACGCCGCCCAGAGCGCCATCGCGGCCGCCAAGGGCACGCCGGCCGCGATCGTCGCCATCGACGTCCCGACCGGCAACGTCGTGGCCATCGCCGACAACCCCACGAGCGGCTACGACCGGGCCACGACGGGGCAGTACCCGCCCGGCTCCACGTTCAAGATCGTCACCACGTACGCGCTGCTCACCGGGAAGAAGGCGACTCCGGGGACCACCGTGTCCTGCCCCAAGAGCGTCGTCGTCGACGGCCGCTCCTTCCACAACTTCGAAGGTGAGTCGCTCGGCACCCCGACCCTGGACCTCAACTTCGCGCACTCGTGCAACACCGCCTTCATCCAGATGGCCGAGAAGCTCGGCGACGGTGACCTGTCCGCAGCGGCCAAGGCGTTCGGCATCGGAGGCGGCTGGGGGCCCACGTTCGGCGTCGACGGCGCGTATGCCGGTCAGGTCCCGACCGCGAACGGGCTGACCGACAAGGTGGCGGCGGCGATCGGCCAGGCGCGCGACCTGGCCTCACCTGTGGGGATGGCCGCGGTGGCCGCAAGCATCGCGCGCGGGTCCTTCATCCCGCCCGCCCTGGTGCAGTCCGGCTCCGCTGCCGCGAGCCGGACCCCGTCGTCCCTGGACCCCACTGCGGTGGCCGACATCCGGTCGATGATGCGACTGGTCGTGACGACCGGGACGGGTTCGGCACTGAAGTCGGCCGCGGGCGGACCGGTCCACGGCAAGACGGGCACCGCCGAGTACGGAACGGCGACGCCACCCAAGAACCGGGTCTGGTTCGTCGGCTACCAGGGCAACCTCGCGTTCGCCGTCATGGTCGAGGACGGCGAGAGCGGCGGCACCGTCGCGGCCCCCATCGCCAAGGCCTTCCTCGACGCGGTCAACAGGTAGCCGACACAGGGACAGCCCAGAGCCCCCCTACGCTGGTGCGGCGGGGGGCTCTGGGTGCGTATGTCGAGGGGATGACCTCGTCAGACCGGGCGGACCTGGTCGGCCTGGGGACCCTTCGGGCCCTGGGTGACCTCGAACTCGACGCGTTGTGCCTCGTCGAGGCTGCGGTACCCCGGCACGTCGATGGCCGAGTAGTGAACGAACACGTCCGGTCCGCCGCCATCCTGGGCGATGAAGCCAAAGCCCTTCTCAGCGTTGAACCACTTGACGACGCCTTGTGCCATTGTTGCTTCTTCCTTACTTGATGCGATGTGCCGTCGGAGACAACGACGTTGTGGCCTCCCAAGCTGCACGCACGGGCCCTTCGTGACACGAATCCCGCCTGCTGTCTGAGGCAAGCGGGATCAGCGACGCGCGAGGACTGCCTGTGCAACCGAGGCGAAACTAGCACCTTCCCGGGCTGCCCGCGCGTTTCTGAGGTAACAGTTCAGGACGTGGCCGCGAGGTGTCCCGAGGCTCCTCCGTGGAGGTCGGTCCAACGGCACCGTATGCCGCGCGCACACCCCTCGCGTTCGCTCGCGGCATACGGCCTCATCCCGCACATGACCCAGCCTCCTCGAGCCCGGTTCCGTTGCCCAACAGGCGGCCCCGTAGGGTCCGGACCGACGAGTGAGGACTGCTCACTCCGTCGCGGGCACCGCCAGCACAGGGCAGGAGGAGTCGAGCAGAACCTGCTGGCTGGTACTGCCCAGGAACAGCTTGCCGACCGGGCTTCGGTGACGGATGCCGATGATGATGAGCTCGGCGCCCGCTCGTTGGGCGGCCTCGAGGATGGCCTCGGACGGCACGACGGCGCTCGTCGGCTGTTCGACGGTGTGCTCGATACCGAGGCCGTCGAGCTCGGCGGCCAGGGCATCGAGGTCCTGGGACGTGGCGAAGTGCGGTCCGGAGTTGTCACCGGCCTTGCCGGTGTTGACGACGACGAGCCGCATGGAGCGCAGCTGCGCCTCGCGGATGGCGGCGTCGACGGCGGCGCTGCCCTCCTTCGAAGGAATGTATCCGACGACGATGGTCATTTCTCTGTCCCCCAAGGGGTGTGGTGATGACGGGAGGATGGTGTCGGTTGCCGCGCAAGCGGGACGGCGGCGAGCACCCATCTTCACATCAAGGGTATCGGACGACGACGGTCTTTTCTCTGCGTCCGAGGGCCGGGGGGCGCTGATGGGGAGGATGGTGTTCGGGTGGCGACGCGCAGCGAGCGGAAGGCGTGGTGGGTCCTACGGCCACCGCAAGACACAGCGTGCGGACCTCATGGGACAACTTTCATACCCGTGATCGGCCAACTCGGGCTTGCGTCTCGCCGGGCTACGCTGAAAGCAACTCCGCTCGACGGGTTACATCGCCCGGGTGTCGCTGTAACCCCGTTTACACAGTGCGAACCACGCTGTAAGGAATAGCCCGTATGCTTACAGAATGGATCCAGCTCACTACGCCGACTCCAGTTTCGGTCGTCCCGCTCGAGAGCCCGGCGCGGCATGGGCGTTCTGGCACTACGAGCCTAGGCCCATTCCACGAGCACTCCAGATGTCCAACAGCGCCATACTCGCGATGTCCGAGGCGGAGGCTGCCCTAGGGAGGCTTTCCGGCCTTGGGTACCTGATCCGGGAGCCGCAGACCCTTATCGGCCCCTATCTGACGCGGGAAGCACTCGCCAGTTCCCGTATCGAAGGCACCCAGGCGTCCCTGTCCGACGTGCTGCAAGCCGAAATCGGAGATGCGGGTGAGGCCACAGTGGATGTCCAAAGGGTAACCCGATATCTGCGTGCAAGTCGACAAGCGTTCTCGCTCATCGAGACACTCCCTATCACCCAGCGCCTCATCCTAGACGTCCACCGAACACTCCTGAGTGGCGTGCGGGGGGAGGAGAAGGATCCTGGGAACTTTCGTCGGAGCCCGGTCTGGGCGGGATCGGCAGGGGCGACTCCGGACTCCGCTACTTATGTCCCGCCGCTGCCCGATCAACTGCCAGCCCTGCTCAGCGACTGGGAGGCGTACGTCAACGAGGAACGGTCTGTGCCAGTACTGCTCCAAGGCGCGCTCATGCACTACCAGTTCGAGACCATCCACCCGTTCCTCGACGGCAACGGACGAATAGGGCGTCTGCTGATCTCCCTGCTCCTCAAGGAACGGAAGCGGCTTGATCTCCCGCTCTTGTACCTCTCTAACTTCTTCGAAACGCACCGGGGGGCGTATTACGACGCGCTCCAAGGCGTCCGCGAACGAGGGGAGATCGAGCCGTGGCTGCACCTGTTCTTCGAAGGTGTGCGCGTACAGTCTGACGACGCAATCTGGAGGGCGCGACGGTTGGTGGACCTCAGAGAGACCTATCTCCTCAAGGCATCCGAGACCCGCTCCAAGCTGCCCCAACTCGTCCAGGCCATGGTCGCCAATCCGTTCTTAACGGTGCAATCGGCCCAGCGCGCCACCGGCCTCAGCGCGCCAGGTGCACGCAACCTAGTGCGACGGGCCGAAGAACTGGGATGGCTCCGATCTCTAGGAACCCGTGGTCGCGGGGGCCGCGAACACTGGTACGCCTTCGATCTGTTCCACATCATGGAGAGCCCCCCCTCGGACGGCACAGTGGAGAGCTAAGCGTTGTTGAAATCGCAACGATTGCGGAGGGCGTGGGATTCGAACCCACGATGACGTTGCCGCCATAGCGGTTTTCAAGACCGCCGCACTAGGCCACTATGCGAGCCCTCCTCGTGTGCCGGGTGCGCGCCGAGGTGAACACGCGGCGGCACCAAGGTAGTGCACGGCCTGGGCGGTCGATCGGGACGGCGCTCGTGGGGGTGGCGGGCCGGAGCGGGTAAGGTCGGCGTCGAGCGTTTGAGAGGACCGATTTCATGGCCAAGTTGACCTTCATCGCCGGCCTGGCGGCCGGCTACGTGCTGGGCGCCCGTGCTGGCAAGAAGCGCTATCGACAGATCAAGCAGGTGTCCGCCAAGGTGTGGACCAGCCGACCGGTCGAACGCCGGAAGGCCGACCTGAAGATCGCCGCGAAGACCAAGGCGGCACCGTTCGTCGCCGACCGGATCAGCGACGCGGCCAGGGCTGCTGGTCAGGCCTTGCGGGAGTCCGGCTCCCGGACCCCCCAGCACGTCCACGTCGTCCCGACGACCCTCGTGGAGCACCAGCGGACGGGCACCGACGACTGACCTGCCGCGGGCCGGCATACCGGCTCCCGCTACGTGCCGTGTGCCAGGTGGGCGTCAGATGAAGATCGCCGGGTCGCGGAAGAGGGCCTCGTAGGGGTCCTCTCCCGCCTTCGGGAAGCGGATCGTGGCCGGTATGCCGGTGGCGACGGCTCCCGCTGGGACGTCCCGCACGACCACGGAGTTGGCGCCGATCTGGACATCGTCGCCGATGAGGACCGGGCCGAGGATGCGAGCGCCGGCGCCGATGGTGACCCGGCTGCCGACGGTGGGATGGCGCTTCACCTGCTCCATCGACCGTCCGCCGAGGGTCACCCCGTGGTAGAGCATGACGTCGTCCCCGACCTCGGCCGTCTCGCCGATGACGACGCCCATCCCGTGGTCGATGAAGAACCGCCGGCCCAGAGTGGCACCGGGGTGGATCTCGACGCCCGTGACGGACCGGACGAGCATGGCCAGGACCCGGGCGAGCAGCCTGGTGCCCGGTCGCCGGAACAGCTGGTGCAGGACCCGGTGGGACCAGATCGCATGCAGGCCGGGTGAGGTGAGGATGAGCTCGAGCCGCCCGCTCGCGGCGGGGTCACGGGCCAGGGCCGCGTCGACATCCTCTCGAACG
Organism: Nostocoides sp.; assembly: GCA_025929465.1. Classification (GTDB taxonomy): domain Bacteria; phylum Actinomycetota; class Actinomycetes; order Actinomycetales; family Dermatophilaceae; genus Nostocoides. The sequence goes on along the minus strand of JAICMC010000052.1, from coordinate 8,988 downwards.
CGATCGAGCGCGACGCCGATGACGTTGCCTGGCAAGGGAGTCGACCTCAGTCCACGAGACCCTCGAAGAGGATCGTCGACAGGTAGCGCTCCCCGAACGAGGGGATGATGACGACGATGGTCTTGCCGGCGTTCTCGGGGCGTGCGGCGACCTGGTCGGCCGCGGCGAGGGCAGCACCGGACGAGATGCCGACGAGCAGTCCCTCCTGCGTCGCGGCCTTGCGCGCCCATTGCACGGAGTCCTCGGCGGTGATGTCGATGACCTCGTCGTAGACGTCCCGGTCCAGGATCTCCGGGACGAAGTTGGCGCCGAGCCCCTGGATCTTGTGCGGACCCGGGGCACCGCCGTTGAGGATGGCCGACTCGGCGGGCTCGACGGCGATCATCTGCACACCGGGCTTGCGGGCCTTGAGGACCTGTCCGACTCCGGTGATGGTGCCGCCCGTACCGATACCGGCGACGACGATGTCCACCTCGCCGTCCGTGTCCTTCCAGATCTCCTCGGCGGTGGTCCGGCGGTGGATCTCCGGGTTCGCCTCGTTGGCGAACTGACGAGCCAGCACCCCGCCCCGCTCGGCGGCGATGGCGTCGGCACGGTCGACGGCGCCCTTCATCCCCTCGCCACCCGGGGTGAGGATGAGCTCGGCGCCATAGGCTCGCAGCAGCGCGCGGCGCTCCCTGCTCATCGTCTCGGGCATGGTGAGCACGACGTCGTAGCCGCGCGCGGCTCCGACCATGGCCAGCGCGATGCCGGTGTTGCCCGAGGTCGCCTCGACGATCGTGCCACCGGGCTGCAGCTCGCCGGATGCCTCGGCGGCGTCGATGATCGAGACGCCGATCCGGTCCTTGACCGAGTGGGCCGGGTTGTAGAACTCGAGCTTGGCCGCGACGGTCGCGCCGCTGGCCGAGGTGTCGATGATCCGGTTGATGCGCACCAGCGGGGTGTTGCCGATGAGCTGGGTCACGTCGTCATGGATGGGCACGGGTGGGTCCGCCTTAGCTGGTGAGGGGTCATGGTGTCGCGGGGTGGAACACACGCAGTCTTATGCATAGTCCAACATTCCATTATCCGATTGCAAGTGCCGGCCCGCGCCGGACCGGCGACGAGGTCGTCGCGGCACGCCTCATACGCCAACGAGCCGGACCCGGCGGCTCAGTAGAGTGCAGCGCATGTCAGCGCTGCAGATCGTCGCCATCGTCGTGTGTCTCGCGGTGACCGTGGTCGCCATCACGCTGTTCGTCCGGACCATCCGTCGCAGCTTCTTCGCCACGTTCCGGCTCGGGCAGGCCGACCCCACCCGCACGAACGACAAGGGTGCGCGCACCGTGACGTTGCTGCGCGAGTTCCTCGGGCACACCCGGATGTCCCGGCTGCCCGTCGTCGCGGCTGCGCACTGGTTCACCATGATCTCCTTCGGGGTCCTGTTCTTCACCCTCGTCAACGCGTTCGGTCAGCTGGCCGACCCCGAGTTCGCGCTGCCCCTCATCGGGCACTTCTTCCTGTACGAGTGGGTCACCGACGTGTTCGCGGTCGGCGGCTTCATCGGCATCCTCACCCTCATGTCGATCCGCCAGTACTCGCACCCGCGCGGGATGGCCACGCCGCGCCGGTCCCGATTCTTCGGGTCGAGCTTCTGGCAGGCCTACTACGTCGAGCTGACCATCCTCGGCGTGACGATCTGCATCGGGATCCTCCGCGCGCTGGAGTGGACCATGGCGCGGCAGCTCGGCACCGGCCAGGACACGCCCCTGCACTTCCCGCTCACCGGCTGGATCGGCAACGCGTTCACGGGACTGGACACCCAGACGGTGAGGAACCTCGTGGTGATCATCGCAGCGGTGAAGATCCTCATCTCGTTCGCCTGGATGATCACCATCTCCCTCGTCCCGACGATGGGCGTGGCGTGGCACCGTTTCCTCGCCTTCTTCAACATCTTCTTCAAGCGGCACGCCACCGGCCGGACCTCCCTCGGGGCGCTCCAACCCATCGTGGTCGACGGCGTCCCGCTCGACTTCGAGAACCTCGAGGAGCTCGACGAGGACGCCGCGCTCGGTGTGGGCAAGGTCGAGGACTTCACCTGGAAGGGCCTGCTCGACTTCACCACCTGCACCGAGTGCGGCCGGTGCCAGTCCCAGTGCCCCGCGTGGAACACCGACAAGCCGCTGTCCCCCAAGCTGCTCATGATGACCCTGCGCGACCACGCCCATGCCAAGGCTCCCTACCTGCTGGCCGCCGAGGCGGACCGCGACTCCCTGCCCGAGCGCACGAAGTCCCTCGTTGGCCTCCCCCTCATCGGTGCCACGGGGTATGCCGCGGACGCGCCGGGCACGGCATACAACCCGCACGGCCCGGACGCCGTCATCGACGAGGACGTCCTCTGGTCGTGCACGACGTGCGGCGCCTGCGTCGAGCAGTGCCCGGTCGACATCGAGCACGTCGACCACATCCTTGACATGCGTCGCTACCAGAACCTCGTCGAGAGCGCGTTCCCGAACGAGCTGAACGGGCTGTTCAAGAACATGGAGAACAAGGGCAACCCGTGGGGGATGGGCGCACGCGCCCGGCTGGACTGGGCCAAGGACCTGCCGTTCGAGGTGAAGGTCCTCGGCCAGGACGTCGAGAGCGCGAACGAGGTCGACTACCTGTTCTGGGTGGGCTGCGCCGGAGCCTACGAGGACCGCGCCAAGAAGACGACCCGCGCCGTGGCCGAGCTGCTCGACCTTGCCGGCGTCTCGTTCGCCGTGCTCGGCGAGGGCGAGACGTGCAACGGCGACTCGGCCCGCCGCGCCGGCAACGAGTTCCTCTTCCAGATGCTCGCCCAGCAGAACGTCGAGACCCTCAACGAGGCGGGCGCGACCACGATCGTCGTCACCTGTGCGCACTGCTTCAACACCCTCAAGAACGAGTACCCGCAGCTCGGCGGCACCTACGAGGTCGTCCACCACACCCAGCTGCTCAACCGCCTGGTGCGGGACAAGAAGCTGGTGCCCGTCGCTCGACCCGCGGACACCCCGACCAAGTCGACCGTCCGCGACGCCGCGTCCACGTCCGCCACGGTCACGTACCACGACCCCTGCTACCTCGGCCGGCACACCGGGGTCTACACCCCTCCGCGTGAGCTCATCGGCTCGTTGCCGGGGGTCGAGCTGCGCGAGATGCCGAGGCACGGCGAGAAGTCGTTCTGCTGCGGGGCGGGCGGGGCGCGCATGTGGATGGAGGAGAAGCTCGGCACCCGGATCAACATGAACCGCACCGAGGAGGCCCTGGCCACCGGAGCCGACCGGATCGCCATCGGCTGTCCGTTCTGCCGGGTGATGCTCTCCGACGGGCTCACGGCCCTGCAGGCGCAGGGCGCTCGTGAGGAGGTCGAGGTCGTCGACATCGCCCAGATGCTCCTCGCTGCGGTCCGGCGAGGCGAGCCCGAGCCGGTGCCCGAACCCACCCCCGTCGCCTGAGCCGACCTCCCGAGCCCGGGGGATGGACCACGGGTGACGGGGCGGTCACCGACTGGCGGCGCCGACGGCGCGATGCGAAGGGGCGATGCGAAGGGCCCAGGCTGTCGGCGCCGATCCCATCGGTCAGGGCCGGGGAGGGCCGACGGACCCTCCTTGCGTGGGGGTCGACCGCAGCACCCGACGCGTCGTCGGAGGTCCGTCGTCGAGGGCGTCGAGCGTGGCGCCGACGACGGCGCCGACCATCTCCTCGAACGGCCAGCGGTAGCCGGACAGGGCTGGCGTGAGCAGGGCCGACAGCTCGTTGTCGTCGGAGCCCAGGACGGACACCTCGCCGGGCACGGCCAGGCCGAGGTCGCGGGCCGCCGAATAGACGCCGTAGGCCATCGAGTCGGACAGGCAGTAGAAGGCCGTCGGGGCCGGGGCCGCCTGGAGGAGGCGCAGGGCGACGGCCCGGGAGCCGGCCAGGTCGTGCGGGCTGGAGTGCAGGGTCAGGTCCAGGCCGAGCTCGGCGGCGACCTGGTGGGCGATGACCTCGACCGGCCGGTCAGGGGTCGCGGGGCTCCCCGGGGTGAGGACGGCGACCCGTCGGTGGCCGGCATCGGCCAGCCGGCGCAGGGCCGCCCCGACCGCCGCCCGGTTGTCGAAGAGGATCTCGGCGCGGGCGCGGGCACCGGGTAGGGCGTCGCCCACGGCGACGAGGACGGTCTGCTCGGCGACCTGCGCCCAGTGCGCCGCGGAGGGGTCGGTGGGCAGCACGATCATCGCGTCGACCCGCTGGCCGAGCAGCTGGCCGGCCAGCCGCTCCTCGACGAAGGGGTCGTTGGAGGAGTCCACGATGAGCGCGAGCCGGTCGGCAGCCAGCAGGCCACGACCGAGGGCTGCGGCGACCTCCTGTTGCCAGGGGTCGGTCAGCGACCGGCAGACGACACCGACCTGGCCGGTCCGGCCGGAGACGAGGGCGCGGGCGATCGGGTCGGCTCGGTAGCCGAGCCGCTCGGCGGCCTCGCGGACCCGCTGCTGGGTCTCCGGGGGGACCTGCAGACCCCGCAGGGCGTAGGACACCGCCGCGACGGACAGGTCGACCTCATCGGCGACGTCGCGCAGGGTGACCCGCTTGGGTCCGTTCGGCACGACGTCGACCCTAACCGGCCGGTGGGACAGGACTTGACTTGTGCAGCGGTCCGGCGTCTACTTAAACGTATCACTGAATCGATTAACAAGAGGAGGGCAGCCGTGCACGGCACAGCCGTCGACGTGCACCAGCACCTCTGGCCCGAGCCCTTCCTCGACGCCCTCCGCCGCAGGCGCAGCACGCCCTACCTGGACGGGTGGACCCTGCACACCGCCGGGGAGGCACCCTTCGCGGTCCACCCCGCCGACCACGACCCGGTCCGCTGCGCCGGCCTGGACCCCGAGGTCGGGCGGATCGTGCTGGCCATGTCCTCCCCGCTCGGCATCGAGGACCTCGCGCCCGCGGAGGCCACGCCCCTGCTGCTCGCGTGGCACGACGGCATACGGGGCCTCGGCGGTCCGTATGCCGGTTGGGCGGCGCTCGCGACGGCCGAGCCCGACCTAGACGGCCTGGCCGAGCTCCTTGCCGACCCCACCGTCGTCGGCCTCCAGGTGAGTGCGACGGCGCTGGCGACCCCGGCCCGGCTGGAGGCGCTCGCGCCCTCCCTCGCGGTGGCCGAGGCCGCCGGGCGGCCGGTCCTCGTGCACCCGGGCCCGGTTCGGCCGGCTCAGGGGTCGCCCCCGTGGTGGCCGGCGGTCGTCGACTACGTGAGCCAGCTGCACGCCGCGTGGTGGGCCTGGTTCGTCGCCGGTCGCGCGCTGCTGCCCGACCTGCGGATCTGCTTCGTCGCAGGGGCGGGTCTGGCCCCGGTCCACCATGAGCGCTTCGGCGAGCGCGGCGGAGGATCCTTCGCCGTCGACCCGTTGGTCTTCGTCGACACCTCCTCCTACGGCCGGCAGGGCATCGACGCCCTCGTTCGCGCCCTCGGCATCGACGCCATCGTCCTTGGGACCGACCGTCCGTATGCCGGTCCGCGCGACCTCGGCCAGGGGGCGGCCGCCCGCCACGCGATCACCCACGTCAACCCCACCCGCCTACTCCAAGGAGCCGCCGCATGACCGCTGTCGCCACCGCACCCACCGCCACCGCACCCCGTGGCGCACCCACCGCCACCGCACCCCGTGCCGCGACCGAGGAGGTCCCCGCCCGGCGCCCGGTGCCTCTGGACGCCGTCGCAGTGCGGTTCACCGGCTTCGAGTCCCTGCCGGGACGCGACCTGGACAAGGGCGAGCTGCGAACCCTTGCCGCCTCGGTCGCGGTCGACCCCAGCCGCTGGGAGGAGCACGTCGCCTTCGCCGACGAGCAACGGCACTACGTCTGCCTGTACCGCGATGCCCACGTCGACGTGTGGGTGCTGTGCTGGACCCCGGCCAACGACACCGGATGGCACGACCACGACATCTCCAGCGGCGCGGTCGCCGTCGTCCGTGGCGCCCTCACCGAGCACAACCTCGCCGTGGGGCAGCCCAGCCTGAGCACCGACGTCCCCGCCGGAGAGGTGTTCTCCTTCGGCCCCGAGCACATCCACCGGCTCGTCGGCAAGGAGGCCGCCTCGGTGTCCATCCACGCGTACTCCCCGCCGCTGTGGCGGATGGGCCAGTACTCCCTGGGCTCCACGGGCATCCTGCGCCGGGTGTCGGTCTCCTACGCCGACGAGCTGCGTCCGCTCGACGTGCGCTGAGCCTCCTGCGCGGCCAGGCCGTCCAGGCCGTCCAGGCCGGCGAGCGCGGGCAGCCGGTCGACGAGCTCGCACAGGGCGAGCAGCTCGGCCGTCAGGTCGCGGTCCCGCCGGTCCCCGAGCAGGGGCGCCGCCTCGGCGACCGCGTCGAGCACGGGCCGCAGGACCGGGCCGACAGCACCGTCCGGTCCCAGCGCACGTGCTGCCACGAGCAGCTCACCGGCGATGACGGCCCGCAGCGGTGGGATCGAGGCGAGGGTCCGGGCGGCAGCCTGAGCGGCAAAGCTCGCACCCTCCTCCAGCCCCCGGGACAGGGTCACGCTCTGCAGACCCGTGGGCGCCGCGTCGGCGACCAGCTCGCCGAGGGCCGCGGCCACGGCATACTCCACGACCATCGTCCCGGAGACGCCTGGCGTGCCGTCGCCGAGGAACGGCTCGTCCCCCGTGATCGACGGCTCGTCGAGCATCGCGGTGCGCGCGACGGACAGCTGCGCCGCCTGCGCCGTCGCCGAGCGCAGCGCATCGAGTGCCTGCCCGAGGTATGCCGCGTGGAAGCCGCCGTGGTGAGCGACCCCGAGCTCCGGTGACAGTGCCGGGTTCTCACTCGCCGCTCCGGCCATGGCCCGCACGACGTCGTCGGCTCGGCGGATGGCGTCCAGCCAGGCTCCGCCGACCTGCGGCAGGACGCGCAGCGCGAAGGGGTCCTGGATGCGGGCGGGCTGCACGGCGTCCGGGGAGGCGACCAGGCCGCGCAGCACGCGGCATACCGTCGCCGTCCCGGGGAACGGGGTGACGGACTCGACGACGGGCCCGAACGCCTCGACGTTGCCACGCACCGCGACGCAGGCCAGCGCCGCGGTGACGAGCGCGGCGTCCGCGAGCCGGCGCAGCTCCGCGACCGCGAGCGCGGCATCGCCGAGGGCCGCCGCGTTGCTGGACAGGAAGGCGAGGGCGTCCCCGGCCCCGAAGGCGACCGTGCGCGGGACGGCCGCCGTGCAGGGGACCTTGCCCATCAACGCCAGCGCGGTCGTACCGAGAGCCGACAGGTCGCCGGTCCCGATGCCCACCCACTCGCGGACCGGCGGGAGAGCGTCGGCCGCGATCATCTCGGCGAGCGCGGCGACGACGTCGGGCGCGACGCCGCTGCCGCCGGCGGCGAGCTGGTTGAGCCGGATCGTCAACATCGCCCGCACCCGTGGAGCGTCGCGCAGCGGGCCGGCACTGGTCGCGTGCGAGCGGATCAGCCGGACGGCCTGGGCGGCGGGGTCGGAGACGGCGACCATCCGGTTGGCGCCGACGCCGGTCGAGCGGCCGTAGACCGGCCGGGTCCTCGCGACCTCGTCGGCGTATGCCGCGGAGGCGGCCACCCGCTCGAGCACACCCTCCGCCAGGCGCGGGACGGCTGCGCGGTGCGCGACCCGCTCCACGTCGACCGGCGCGAGGTCGCCACCTTCCAGGACGAGGACAGCAAGGCCGTCCCACGGGTCGTCCGTCGTGGTCATTGGGGTCTCCTTGCGGACACGATGTCGCCCGGCCGGGAATATCCCCGCCCGGGCCGGCGATTTCACCCGGTGCGCGACTGGAGCCATCGGCGCGGCTTCCTGACGCACAACGTCAGCCGCGTCATAGGGTCGCAGACACCGGGAATGCGATGCTAGCCACCAGCGAAGCTCCCCTGCCCACCAGTGGAAGGACGGCCCGTGATCCGCTTCGACAACGTCACGAAGAGGTATCCGGACGGCACGGTCGCCGTAGACGACCTCACCCTGGAGGCGCCCACCGGCAAGATCACCGTGTTCGTCGGGCCCTCGGGCTGCGGCAAGACCACCAGCCTGCGGATGGTCAACCGGATGATCGAGCCGACCTCGGGGCGGATCTCCATCGACGGCGAGTCCGCCGCGGCCCTGCCGGCACACGAGCTGCGCCGCAAGATCGGCTACGTCATCCAGCACGCCGGCCTCTTCCCACACCGCACCGTCGTCGACAACGTCGCCACCGTCCCCTTCCTCCTCGGACAGGACCGGAAGCAGGCGAGGGCCCGCGCCGTGGAGCCCCTCGAGCGGGTCGGCCTGCCCGCCCACTTCGCCAGCCGCTACCCCGGGCAGCTGTCCGGTGGCCAGCAGCAGCGGGTGGGGGTCGCGCGGGCCCTCGCGGCCGACCCGCCGGTCATGCTCATGGACGAGCCGTTCAGCGCCGTCGACCCGGTGGTCCGCGAGCAGCTCCAGGACCAGTTCCTCCGGCTCCAGGCGGACCTGGGCAAGACGATCGTGTTCGTCACCCACGACATCGACGAGGCGATCAAGCTCGGCGACCAGATCGCCGTCATGGCCGTCGGCGGCCACCTCGCCCAGCTCGCCGCTCCCGCCGAGCTGCTCGCCCGGCCCGTGGACGCCTTCGTGGCGGGCTTCGTCGGGCGCGACCGCGGCTACCGCGCGCTCGGGTTCGCCGAGGGGGAGATCCTGCCCAGCCACGGTGAGCCCACGGTCACTCTCGACGAGAAGGTCCCGCGCGGCGACCCAGCATACGGCGACTGGCTCCTCGTCGTCGACGAGGCCGAGGCCCCACAGGGCTGGCTGCGCCTGACCGACCCGCCCCGCACGTCCGACGACGTCGCCGACCAGGCGTCCCTCTACCGCGGAGGGACCCTGGCCGTGCAGGGCGGTTCGCTCCGCGCGGCGCTCGACGCGTGCCTGTCCTCACCCTCGGGCCGTGGGGTCGTCGTCGACGAGGCCGGGCGGCTGCAGGGCACGGTGCACCTCAAGGAGGTCACCAAGATCATCCAG
>JAICMC010000056.1 GCA_025929465.1 Nostocoides sp. | reverse complement strand
TGGCGAGCGGCCGGCGCGTAGGGGTTGGCCGCCTGAACGTCCCAGTAGACCTCCGGTGCGCCCGACGCGATGCGCGCGAGCAGGGACAGCAACACCGTGTGCGGCGGCGGCCCGATACGGTCCAGGTCGGCGATGTCGATGTCCAGCTCGGCCAGGGCCGCGCCGAAGGCGATCAGAGCAGCATGGGTGAGGACCTGGGCAGCGGCTGCTACCCGGTCGTGCTGGTCGGCGGTTACGGTCACCACCCGTGCACCCCATTGCTCGACCAGCTCGCGCAGGACGCGCCCACGCGGCCCGTCGCGCACCACCACCGATGCCACCGGGTGGCCCGCGAAGCCGAGCGAGGGGGCGAACATCGGGTTGAGGCTCAGTGCCTCGGCCGCGTCCCCGGCGACCAGTGCGGCGGCGCGCAGCGCGGGGACCACCGCCGTCTTGACCGACAGTGTGTCGGCGATGAGGGCATCGGGCCGCAGCGCTCCGGCCAGCCGGTCGATGGCCACCAGTGCGACCGGCTCCGGAACGGACAGCAGCACGGCGTCGGCCGTCCCGATGAGGCCGGTCAGGTCGGTGTCGGGATCGCCGAGGTCGCCCCGTACGAAGCGGATGCCACGGCGGGCAGGTCCTGGGCCGGCCAGGTCGACGATGACCACGTCGTTGCCCGATTCCTGCAGCCGCTCGGCGAACAGGGATCCCACCGCGCCCGCGCCGCCCGCGATGACGACGCGCCCGATGGTCCGTGCGCCATTCACGTCAGGCCGTCCTGCCGGCCGGTCGCGGCCAGGGCCGTCATCATCGCCCTGGACTTGACGACGGTCTCGTCGAACTCCCCGTCCGGGTCGGACAGGGCGATGATGGCGCCACCGACGCCGAAGCTCACTCGCCCGGAGTGGACGACCAGCGTTCGGATCACGATGCTCAGGTCGCTGGCGCCCGACAGCGAGAACCACCCGAGGGCGCCGGAGTACACGCCCCGGGGGCCCTGCTCGAGCCGGTCGATGATCTCCATGGTGCGGACCTTGGGTGCTCCGGTCATCGACCCGCCGGGGAACGCGGCTCGGACGCAGTCGACCGCAGACCGACCAGGGGCGAGCGTGCCGCGGACCGTGGAGACGAGCTGGTGCACCGCCGCGTAGGTCTCGACGTCGAACAGCTTCGGCACGTGGACCGATCCCACGGAGCAGACGGCGTTGAGATCGTTGCGGAGCAGGTCCACGATCATCAGGTTCTCGGCGCGGTCCTTCGGGTTGTCGCGCAGCTCGTCCGCCAGGGCACGGTCCTCGGCGGGACCATCACCCCGAGGTCGGGTGCCCTTGATCGGCTTGGCCTCGACGGCTCCGTGCTGGTCGACCGAGAGGAACCGCTCCGGGGATGCGCTGAGTACGGCCACCTCGTCGAAGTCGAGGAGGGCCCCGAAGGGGACCGGGCTCACCCGGCGCAGGTGGGCGAACGTCGGCACGACGTCGACCTGCCTGTGGACGGTGACCATGTTGGTCAGGCAGATCTCGTAGGACTCGCCTGCGCTGATCTCCTCGAAGCACTCGTCGATCCGTTTGAGATAGGCGGCCCGGTCGTGTCTCAGCTCGACGTTCATGCCGGTGTCGGGGTCGGTCATGGCCGGGCCCGACAGGGCGAGGGCCGGGGTCGGGTCGGTGGGAGCGGCCCGAAGCAGGCGCAGCGCTCCCGCGGTCGTGGTCAGCCAGGCTCTCGCGTCGGCGGTCCCGGTCGGGTCGCCGGCGTGGGAGAGGGCGAGGAGATAGCTGTCCCGGGTCCTGTGGTCCAGGACGAGGGCACGGTCGGCGAAGAGCAGGGCGGCGTCGGGCGTGTCGGCCCGGTAGGCCTCGGCCCCCCCTGTCTCGGCCTTCAGCTCGTAGCCCAGGTAGCCGACGTAGCCGAGGTTGAAGTCGAAGGGCAGGCCCGCCGGCGCTGCCACGGCCCGGGTGCGCAGCTGCTCGTCCAGGTAGTCGAAGAACGGCTGCCGAACCCGCACAGACGTGCCGTCGGCCCTGCGGACGAGGACCTCGCCCTCCGCGACGGAGTAGGCGACCCGCTCGGCCAGCGGTCCGTCTCCGTTCCCCATGAACGAGAAGCGCGACACATCGTCGAGCACTGAGCTGCTGTCCAGCCAGAAGGCATGGTCTCCATCGGCGAAGAGGGCGGTGTAGGCGCTCAGCGCCTCCGGGTGGAGGTCGAGGTGCTGCACGTGCAGCTCGTAGCGAGGATGCTCCGACGTGGTACGCGCCTGGGGGACGGTCAGTGTGGACCGCCCCGCGGCGAGGGCGAAGAAGTTGGCCAGCAACGCGTGGCCATAGGTGCTGCTGATCGACTCGGGATGGAACTGCACACCCCACAACGGCAGGTGGCGGTGGCGCACCCCCATCACGACCCCGTCGTCAGTCCGTGCCAGCTCCTCGATCTCGTCCGGAAGCGACCTCACAGCCAACGAGTGGTAGCGCACGACGTCGAACGGCGAGGGAATGCCCGCGAAGAGGTCGTCGCCGGTGTGGTGGACCGACGAGATGCGACCGTGCATCGGCTCGGGTGCGTTGACGACCTCACCGCCGAAGAGGTGGCAGAGGCCCTGGTGGCCGAGGCAGACACCCAGCACCGGCAGACCGCTCTCCAGGATCACGCGGCCGCTCACCCCGAAGTCACGGTCCCGGTCGGGCCGACCAGGACCTGGCGAGATGACGGCGGCATCGAACTCGTCGAACCGCAGGTCGGCCCAGCTGGCGTCGTTCAGGACGACGGTTGGCGGCTGCCCGGTCACCTCTCCGATCAGCTGGTAGAGGTTGTAGGTGAACGAGTCGTAGTTGTCGACGAGCATCACGCGCATCGGACTGCGCCCCCGTCGGACTGCACGTCGCCGTCGATGATCAGATCCTCGATCCGGCATGTCTCACCGATGACGAGGTCGTACAGCCGCGCCATGAACGTCTGGTCCAGACCGTTGGCCACCGCAAACCGTGCCGCCCTCTGCTGCACCACACCGATCCGGTGCGGTTGCATCATCGGCAGCCCGTGCTCGCGCTTGTAGCGGGCGATGGCCCGGCATACCTCGACGCGTACACCCAGTGCCCCCAGAAGCTGCGCGTCGACGCGATCCAGCTCGGCGCGCAACACCTCGAGCCTGCCGTAGTCGGCTGTCTCCTCGGCTGCTGCTCGGTTCACAGGCTCTGTCATGACTGGGTCTCCCCTTCTCTAGGCGACGTGTGGTGAAGCGGGTCGGATATCGGCACCGGTCAGCTCGAAACTCCGTGCTGGTAGAGGACCGGCACCTTGCCCCGTCGAGTGCGCGCGAACTGACCGGTGACCGCCCGCTGCACCTCGAACGCCACGCACCGCGGGCTGGCGATCACCTCGTGGACCTCGTGGAAGTCGCGCAGAGCGGTTCGAATCATGTCGGTCGTGATCCCGTTCGGGGCGGCCGGCGACAGGAGCAGACGCACCCTGTACCGATGGCCCTCCCACAGGACCTGGAACTGGCAGTCGGACGGCTTGGCGACGCCAAGGGTCCTCAGCGCCGACATGAGGTGGTCGCTGGAGAACGTGACGGTGTCGATCGTCATCGAGTTCGGCATACGGCCGAGCAGCACGACCGACCGGGCGGCGCTGCCGCAGCCGCAGGGACCGGCCAGCAGCCGGCCCCGGTCGCCCAGCCGATAGCGGAACAGCGCCATCCCCGACGTCGTCAAGGGCGTGACGACGAGCTCGCCGGGCGTGCCGGAGGGAACCGGCCGGCCGGCGTCGTCGACGACCTCCACGACGTTGGCGTCCTCGTGGAGGTGGTGCACCGCTCCGGTCTGGTGGGGGCACTGGTACCCCAGAGGACCGGTCTCGGACGTCGAGTACGCCAGGGACTGCACGGCGACGTCCGGGGCGGCCAAGCGCACCAGGCGGGACCGCTCGGGTCCCATCGACTCACCGATGAACAGGAAGTTCCGCACCGGCAGGGGGTGCCCGTCTCGGCCGCTCGTCAACAGCTCTGTTCCGTATGCCGGTGACGCCACCAGAGTGTCGATGCCGTGCGCTTCGATGATCGCAGCAGCCTCGGCGGGCGAGGTGTTCTCACCCATGGGAAACACGAGTGCCGGCAGACAGCGCGTGATGTCGTGGACGAACAGGAACGCTCCGTTGAGGTCACCGGCGAACAGGCAGTTGGCCACTCGGGTCGGCGGTGTCTCCAGTGCCGCCCGCACTCCACGCACCCCCAGAAGTCCGACCCGTTCGGTGAAGTCCCACGAGTGATAGACGGTCTTCGGTCTGCTGGCGGTCCCGCTCGACCGCAGCACCAGCCCGGAGGTCCGCGGGTCGAAGAGCAGGTCAGCCGAATGCGGTGGACAACCCGCGGCCAGGTCCGAGGGGGAGAGCAGCGGCAGGGTCTGAAGGTCACCGACCGTCGCGACGGTCTCGAGGCCGGGGAACCGCTTCCAGACATCGGTGGACTGACGCGCGGCTGTCAGGGTGGCGCTCAGGTTGTGCTGTTGGGTGGTGTCGATCTCGTCGCGGGAAAGTGAGTCGAGGTCCGCGGCGAGAAGGATTCCTCCCACGTCGCGAAACCGCGGCCCGATCAGACGATCGCCGGCGGGGTGGTCCGCAAGGCCACTGCCGCGCACACCGCCCAGCGCCACACCCACGTCATCCCGACCGCCTCGAGCATGAGCCGGACACAGCGACCTCGGCATGTCAGCCAGATCTCGGTTCTCCCCCAGGATACGAACCACGTTGCTCCATTCGATAATCGGTTCCCGACGAAACAGCTCCGTGTCGGTGTGCGGGACAGCCCGTGGATCTCCCCTTCTGAGTTGCCCGTGACGGCGCACAGACACAGCGTCGTCTGCCGCGGTTTCCGTTCGTTGCGCCGATACAGACCGCGGCAGCGGTGCTACAGATACATGGACCGTGGCAGCGGCCTTCAGATACATGGACTCGCCCCTTGCCAAGGGTCAGTGAGGTTGGCTCACCCGGCGAGCGTGGTGGATGGCAGGATGAGAAAGGCGGCGGCGAGGGACCTGTACTGGTCTCGTCTGTCGCCGGGCCGGCGGGCGCCCGCGCCTGCAGCACGGCATACACCCCGAGGATGAGGGAGAACCCGACCATGTGCGCCCAACCCGACATCGAGGCACTCGGCGAGCACCGCTATCTGGTGACGATCAGCGAGGGTGAGGACACCGTCGAGATCCTGGTGCTGGCCAACCCGTCCGTGGTCGCCCGGCTCGGCAGCGAGGGCGACGAGCTGCGGGTGGTCCGGTCCACGGCGGACTACCTGATCGCCCGCCAGCGCGCCGACGACCTTCCGGCGGAGCTCGACCTCGACGACGTCGCCGCCGCCTACGAGGACTTCGAGGACCATCTGCGCAGCGACCTCGCCACCGTGGGTGGGCGGCCCGGCGAGCCCGCTGCCGAGCCCGACCCGAGAGGCCCGTCATGAGCGACCGCCGCCGCGCAGTGAACGTCCGCAGGGTCTACGAACCCGCGGACCCGCAGGACGGCTACCGGGTCCTCGTCGACCGGATCTGGCCTCGCGGCCTGACCAAGGCCGACGCCGCGGTCGACGAGTGGTGCCGTGACATCGCTCCGTCGACCGAGCTGCGTCGCTGGTACGGCCACGACCCGGACCTGTTCCCCGACTTCCGGAGCCGCTACCTGACCGAGCTCGAGGACCCCTCCCACCGGGAGGCGCTGCGCCATCTGCTCGACCTGGCCGAACCGATCCTGACCCTGGTCACCAGCACGCGGGCGATCGAGATCAGCAATGCCCACGTTCTGGCCGAACGCCTCCGCGCCGCGCCGTCCGCCTAGAGTCGGGCGCGGAGGGTCGCCAAGGGCGTCAAGCAGCGAGCGCGGCCCCGGCGGGGACCGCCGTGCGCGCTCACCGTTCGCGACACGGCCGCCACGCGTCATCACGGACACGAGGAAGGCGGTGCCGCATGCCGGTGCTGGACGAGAAGCTGCAGGTCATCTACGAGGAGGTGCTGCGCCGTAACCAGGGTGAGACCGAGTTCCACCAGTCCGTCCACGAGGTGCTCGACAGCCTCGGCCCGGTGGTCGCCAAACACCCTCAGTACGCCGACGCGGCGATCATCCAACGGCTCTGCGAGCCGGAGCGGCAGATCATCTTCCGGGTGCCGTGGACCGACGACAGTGGCGGGGTGCAGATCAACCGCGGCTTCCGGGTGGAGTTCAACTCCGCCCTCGGCCCGTACAAGGGCGGGCTGCGGTTCCACCCGTCCGTCTACCTGGGCATCGTCAAGTTCCTCGGCTTCGAGCAGATCTTCAAGAACGCACTGACCGGTATGCCGATCGGTGGCGGCAAGGGAGGCTCCGACTTCGACCCCAAGGGTCGCTCCGAGGGCGAGGTCATGCGGTTCTGCCAGTCCTTCATGACCGAGCTGTACCGCCACCTCGGCGAGCACACCGACGTCCCGGCGGGCGACATCGGTGTGGGCGGCCGCGAGATCGGGTACCTCTTCGGCCAGTACAAGCGGATCACCAACCGCTACGAGTCCGGCGTGCTCACCGGCAAGGGCCTGACCTGGGGCGGCTCGCAGGTCCGTACGGAGGCCACCGGCTACGGCGCGGTCCACTTCGTCGAGGCGATGCTGGCAACCCGCGGCGAGGACTTCGACGGCAAGCAGGTGGTCGTCTCCGGGTCCGGCAACGTGGCGATGTACGCGATCGAGAAGGTGCACCAGCTCGGCGGCACCGTGGTGGCCTGCTCCGACTCCACCGGTCAGGTGGTCGACGAGAAGGGGATCGACCTCGCTCTGCTCAAGGAGGTCAAGGAGGCGCAGCGGGGCCGGATCGCCGACTACGCGGCAGCCCGCGGCGCCGGGGCCGCCCTGGTCACGAGCGGGTCGATCTGGCAGGTGCCGTGCGACATCGCGCTGCCGTGCGCGACCCAGAACGAGCTGGACGCCGCCGACGCGGCCAGCCTGGTCCGCAACGGCTGCGCCATCGTCGCCGAGGGCGCCAACATGCCCACCACGCCGGCTGCGGTCAAGCTGCTCGTCGACGCCGGGAGGCTGTTCGCCCCGGGCAAGGCCGCCAACGCGGGCGGAGTGGCCACCAGCGCCCTGGAGATGCAGCAGAACGCCTCGCGCGACTCATGGAGCTTCGAGCACACCGAGGTTCGGCTGGCCACGATCATGCGCGCCATCCACGACCGGTGCCTGGAGACCGCGGAGGAGTACGGAGCGCCCGGCAGCTACCTGGCCGGCGCCAACATCGCGGGGTTCACCAAGGTCGCCGACGCGATGCTGGCGCTCGGCCTCGTCTGACCCCGCTGCCGTTGGTCAGGTCGGCTGAGGCCGGGCTGGTCGCCTGGGACACCGGCGCGTGCCGGGTCCAGTGCCGTGCGTCAAGGAGCAGCCCTACCGGCGGGATGCCGGCCCCCTCGGGCTCCGTCGAGGTGGACACAGTGCTGGCCGTCGGGCAGCTCGCCGTCAGGCTCGTCTTGACGAACGGACGTCGTCATGGTTGGGTTGACGCATGTCCTGCGACCTCGCCAGCACCGCCCCACCCGTCCTCCCGCCGACCGGCGCCCCGTGGCAGGAGTGGGTCCGCTACGGCCTGGCCTGGAGCCACGGTCACCCGGGAGGCGAAAGGACGTGTCCCAGCGGGGCAGGCGTCGCACCGCCCGGAGCGGACGGCAGCCTGGCCCTGCGGTTCTTCTCCTACCAGGAGGCCGCTCCCGGCGCGAGGTGGCAGGCCCTGTTCGAGGCGACCTGGCCGGCATACCGCTCGTGGTACACCGCCAAGGACCTGCGCGCACGCCCCACCCTGGCCGAGGCACGGGCCGCGCTCGGTGAGCACATGCCCGAGCTGGTCACCCACTGGGAGCGCCTCGTGGACCTGACCGGCGGGGACCCGCTGGCCGCCAGGATGCTGACGATGTGGCGGACGCCCGCCTTCGCGGCCGGCTGCTCACAGGTCGTCGTGCCCGGACAGGCTCCGTTGCTGGTCCGCAACTACGACTACGACCCCCAGCTCTTCGAGGGTGTCGTGGCCTCGACGAACTACTCGGGGCGCCGGCGGGTGATCGGCACCAGCGACCTGCTCTGGGGGCTGCTCGACGGGATGAACGAGGACGGGTTGTGCGTCTCGCTCACCCTGGGAGGTCGCCCGGGGTCGGGCGAGGGTTTCGCGATCCCGCTCGTCATCCGCTACCTGCTCGAGACCTGTGCCGACGTGCCGGAGGCGGTCGAGGCGCTCGGCAGGATCCCGGTCGCCCAGGCCTACAACATCGCCCTCGTGGACACCGTCGGCGGACACGCGACGGTGTACGTCGCGCCCGATGAGCCCGCGGAGGTCAGCGACCTGCGTGCCGCCACCAACCACCGGCTCACCGTGGTCGAGTACCCGCGAATCTCCGAGCCACTGCGCAGCAGCCAGCGCCAGGACATGCTGTTCGGCGCGCTCGGCGCCCATCAGTCGGGGGGGAGCGACGCCGAGCTGGTCAGCAGCTTCACGAGGGCCCCGCTGCGCACCGGCGCCTACGACCGGGGCTTCGGCACGCTCTACACGGCGGCGTACCGACCGGCCGACGGGACGGTCACCTATCACTGGCCCGGTCGCAGCTGGACGCGGCGCTTCGACGACGGTGAGGCCCACGTCGACGTCCAGCTGTCCACGGAGGTCGAGGATGCTGCCTGACCGGCAGCCCGCCGTGGCGGCCGCCGAGGTCCGGGCCCTGCTCGACGAGCTGGCCGCCCACCCCGACCCGGCTGCCTTCCAGGAGCTGATCGGCCTCAGTGACCATCTCGGCCGCGCGCTGGGCGCCTCGGCCCGCCTGCTGGCCGAGGCCGGCTCCTGGAGCCAGGTGGCGACCGTCGCCGGGACGAGCAAGCAGGCTGCCTGGTCGCGCTGGCGCCTGTGAGCCCGGCTGTCCGGTGTTCGTGCACACGTCCTGGGCCGTGGGTCAGCGGGCTGTCCGTGGGTGCCCCCGGCAGGACTCGAACCTGCGACCTAGAGATTAGAAGGCTCTTGCTCTATCCAGCTGAGCTACGAGGGCATGCGGCGACAAGTCTATGGACCGGGAGGACCGGGTGAGGCAGGCGCGGACCCGGCCGAGCCGACCGGTCCGGGGCCGCCCAGACCGAAGGTGGCGAGGATGTCGTGGCGGGCATGCTGACCCCGGCCGCGACCGAGGTGGGACTCCACGAGTGCCACCTGGGTCACGGCGAACGGCTCGCCACGATAGGTGTCCACGACCCGCAGCCACCGGGTGGCCTCGGTCGGCCGACCGAACCGGCCCAAGGTCAGGTGCGCCCGGAACGGGCCTCCCTCCGGCGCCGCCCCGGCGACCGCGCATCCGGACCGCACGGTGTGCGCCAGAGCGGCCAGCCAGCCAGCAGGGGTGTCGCGGACGCCGGCGGCCAGGACGCGCGCGGCATACGGGTTGGGCAGGGCCAGGCTTCCCTCGATCGACACCCGGCCGGGCCGGACCCGTGCGGTGAGGCAGGACAGGGCCTCCTCCAGGGGCTCGACGACCCCGGCAGGGGCCGTTCCCATGAAGGCCAGGGTGAGGTGCCACTGCGCGGCCGCACTCCAACGAGGTCCGTCGACGACACCGTGCCGAGGGGCCAGGAAGGTCGAAAGGTCCTCGCAGACCCGCGCTGGTGGGATGACCGCGACGAAGAGGCGCATGACAGGACATTGTCGCTCGTGGCGCGCCGGGCGCGGTCCGTTGCACGTCGATAGGCTGCTCCGGTGAATCCGTCCGGTGCCGACGTGCAGCGCCTCGTCGCCGCCGTCGAGCAGCTGCGGGAGCAGGTGGCGGGTGCCCGGCTACCGCTCGAGCTCGTCGAAACCGTTGAGGCGCGGGCCAACCGGGCCAGCCTGGTGAGCCAGCTCGACGACTACGTCCTGCCCCGGCTGACCTCGCTGGACGCCCCCCTGCTCGCCGTCATCGGCGGCTCGACGGGCGCCGGCAAGTCCACCCTGGTCAACTCCGTCGTCGGCGACCAGGTGAGCCGGTCGGGGGTCCTGCGTCCGACGACGACCAGCCCGGTCCTCGTTCACCACCCGGCGGACGCGCGATGGTTCGCCGACCGGCGGATCCTGCCGAGCCTGGCCCGGGTGACCGGGCACCCGGGCGAGCAGCCGCAGCCCGGCACGGTCCGGCTCGTGGAGTCGACCGCCCTCCCGGCCGGGATGGCGCTGCTCGACGCCCCCGACATCGACTCGGTCGTCCACGCCAACCGAGCCCTCGCCCAGCAGCTGCTCCTGGCCGCAGACCTGTGGCTCTTCATCACGACCGCCGCCCGCTACGCCGACGCCGTCCCGTGGGACCTGCTGCGCACCGCCTCCGACCGGGGCACGGCGGTTGCGATCGTGCTGGACCGGGTGGACCGTGAGGCGGTCGGGGAGGTGCGCCCCCACCTCGTGCAGATGCTGCGCGACCAGGGACTGGCCACCGCGCCCGTCTTCACCGTGCCCGAGACGACCCTGACGCCGTCCGGGCTGCTGCCCGAGGCCGCGTTCGAGCGGCTTCGCAGCTGGCTCAGCGCCCTGGCCGGTGACCCACGGGCCCGCAGCATGGTCGTCACCCAGACCCTTCGCGGTGCGCTCGCCTCGCTCGAGGGCCGCGCCCAGGAGCTTGCCGACGCGACCCGGGTCCAGGCCGCCGCGGTCGCCCGCCTGGCCGCGAGCAGCGACCAGGAATGGGCTGCGGCGCGACACGAGGTCGAGCAGGGCATCACCGACGGCACGCTCCTGCGCGGGGAGGTCCTTGCCCGGTGGCAGGAGCTCGTCGGGACCGGTGAGTTCTTCAAGCAGGTCGAGTCCTCGATCGCCAGGGCCCGCGACCGGTTCACGGCCGCGATCACCGGCCGGCCCAAGCCGACCGGCGACCTGGACGAAGCCATCCAGACTGGGGTCGCGGCCCTCGTCCTGGCCAACGCCGAGGCTGCCCACTCCCGGGTGGTCCGGGCCTGGCGGCACCTGCCCGGCGGGGACCAGCTGCTCACGACGCACCCCGAGCTGGCCGGGCCGGCCGCCGACCTGCCCGCCCAGGTCGACCGGATGGTCCGCGACTGGCAGGGCGCTCTGCTCGAGATGATCCGGACCGAGAGCGGTAGCCGAAGGACCAACGCCCGCGTCGCGGCATACGGCATCAACGGGGTCGGCCTGGTGCTCATGCTCGTGACGTTCGCACACACGGCCGGGCTGTCGGGGGCCGAGGTCGGCATCGCGGGCGGCACCTCGGTCGTGGCCCAGCGGGTGCTCGAGGCCATCTTCGGGGACCAGGCGGTGCGCACCATGGCCCGCAGCGCCCGCAACGTCCTGCTCGACGACGTCGACGCACTGTATGCCGCGCAGCGGGCTCGGCTGGAGGAGGCGGTCGGCGACGTGACCGTGGCCCAGGCACAACACGACGGCCTGGCTGACGCGGTCCGCGCCATGCACGGGATGGCGCTGTGAGGGAGCGTGCGCGGTGAGGGGGAACCGGTGAGCCCGTTGACGATGGGGTCGGCACGGGTGGCGGGGATAACCGGCCCCCAGCTGCTCGCCCGGACCGAGGCACTGGCGGACGCCCTGGACAGTGGCGCAGCCCAGCTGGACCCTGCGGCGGCGGGGCGGGCTCGCCAGGTCGTGGACAAGGTCCGAGCGCGGACCGGCCTCACCGGCGACCACACCGTCGTCGCCCTGGCCGGCGCCACCGGCAGCGGCAAGTCGAGCCTGTTCAACGCCGTCGTGGGCTCCGCGGTTGCCACGATCGGCGCCCGCCGCCCGACGACGTCGACGCCGAGCGCCGCCGTCTGGGGGGAGCAGGACGCCAACGCCCTGCTCGACTGGCTGGACGTCGCCACCCGGTACGCCGTGCCGGCCGGTTCGCCCCGGCCGGCCGTCGGGTCGCTCGAGGGCCTCGTGCTGCTCGACCTGCCCGACTTCGACTCCCGGGAGACGAGCCACCGTGCCGAGGCCGAGCGGGTCCTGGACCTCGTCGACGTCTTCGTCTGGGTCACCGACCCGCAGAAGTACGCCGACGCCCGGCTGCACGACGACTACGTCGCCGCCCTGGCCACGCACGCGTCGGTCACCCTCGTCGTGCTCAACCACGCCGACCGGTTGACGCCGACCGAGGCCGAGCAGTGTGCCGCCGACCTGCGGCGGCTGCTGACGATGGACGGGCTGGCCGAGGTGCGGGTCGTGGTCACCTCCGCGGCGACCGGTGCGGGCGTCGAGGAGCTGCGCGGACGGCTCGCCAACGCCGTGGCCGGCCGCAACGCCGCCCGGAGCAGGCTCGCGGCCGACCTCACGTCGGCGACCAACGCCCTGGCCGGCGACGTCGCCGACCGCGAGTCCGGCGTCTCGGCGAAGACCCGAGACGGTCTGGTCGACGCCCTGGCCCGCGCCGCCGGCATACCCACCGTCGTCTCGGCCGTGGACCGGGACTACCGGCACCAGGCGGTGGAGCGGACCGGGTGGCCGTTCACCCGGTGGGTCCGGTCCTTGCGCCCGCGGCCGCTGCGCCGGTTGCGTCTCGGCGACGACACCGCCACCAGCGTCACCGAGGCCGACGTCCGGTCGGTCGTCGGTCGCTCCTCGCTGCCGTCCCCGTCGCCGGCTGCCCGGGCTGCGGTCGACCTGGCCAGTCGCCGGCTGGGCGAGGAGGTGGCCGACGGCCTGCCGGTGCGATGGTCCGACGCGGTGCACGACGCCGCCTCGCCCGACGGTCGCGACCTCGCCGACGCCCTCGACCAGGGCGTGGTGGGGACCTCGGTGAGGGCACCGGCCCCGTTCTGGTGGGGTGTGGCCGGCGGCCTGCAGCTCCTCCTCGCTGCGACCGCCTTCGTCGGGCTGCTCTGGCTCGTGCTGCTGTCCGCGCTGGGCTGGCTGCACCTCCCGCAGCCCTCGACACCGTCGTGGGGACCGCTGCCGGTGCCGTTCCTGCTGCTCGTCGGCGGGCTGCTCGCCGGGGTGCTGCTCGCCCTGCTGTCGCGGCTGCTCGCCGGCGTGGGGGCTCGTCGTCGGGCATCGCTCATCGAGCGACGGTTGCGGAAGGCGGTGTCCGCCGTGGCGCAGGACCGGGTGCTGGGTCCGGTGGGCGTGGTGCTCGCCAGGCACGAAGCGACCCGGCAGGCTCTCGGCCGCGCGAAGGGGTAGGCGCCGGCCGGCGGTTGATGCGCCCGGCTGTCCACACCCGTGCACCGTCGTTCGTGTCATCCACAGGCTGGAACGTGCCCCTGTCGCCGGTGACGACCGCGTGCCAGCCTCGTCGGGACAGGCCGGCGGGCACAAGCCGCGTCGGAACGACCGATCGGCGAGGGGATGGACCGGATGTTCGAGAACCAGATCACCATCACGGGCAACGTGTGCAACGACCCGGAGGTGCGCATCGCGCGCAACGGAGAGGAGTATGCGGCGTTCCGGGTTGCGGCCGGCACCCGGCGTCGCAACAGCGAGACCGGTCTGTGGGAGGACGGGGAGACCAGCTTCTACCGGGTCACGGCGTGGCGTGCCCTCGGCAGCAACCTGGCCGGTTCGGTCCGCAAGGGGCACCCGGTCCTCGTCCACGGCAGGTTGCGGATCAGCCGGTTCGTGCGCGAGGACAACGTGCCCGTGGTCTCGGCCGACATCACCGCCGATGCCGTGGGCCACAACCTCGCGCTTGGCCGGGCCAGCTTCGCCCGGCCCGGCGGCCTGAGGGCCGCGCCCGACCCCTCCGGTGAGCCGCTGTACGACCCGGCCGAGGAGGCCGCCGACCCCCGCGGCGGGCGCCGGACGGTCGAGCTGACCACGCCCTACGACGGCGACTACGACCTGGTCGACCAGGTCACCGGGGAGGTCACGACGATGAGCGCGAGTGCGGATCCGGATGCGGCTGACCACGGCGATGTCGTGGTGGACGACCCGTTGGCGACCGCGGTCTGAGCCGTCCAGCAGCCGCCTGGACGGTCCGCTGCGGCCGACCGATTCGGGTGAGAGGCGACGCCTCGATAACCTTGCCGCATGCCCGAGTTCATCTACGTCATGTCCCGTGCCCGCAAGGCGCACGGCGACAAGGTCATCCTCGACGACGTCACCATCTCCTTCTACCCGGGCGCCAAGATCGGCGTCGTGGGGCCCAACGGAGCCGGCAAGTCGACCGTCCTGAAGATCATGGCCGGTCTGGACCAGCCGTCAAACGGCGAGGCCCGGCTGACGCCGGGCTACTCGGTGGGCATCCTCATGCAGGAGCCGGAGCTCAACGAGGACAAGACCGTGCTCGGCAACGTGGAGGAGGGCGCCGGCGAGATCAAGGCCAAGATCGACCGCTACAACCAGATCTCGGCGGAGATGGCTGAGCCGGACGCCGACTTCGACGCGCTGATGACCGAGATGGGGCACCTGCAGGAGGCCATCGACGCCGCCGACGCGTGGGACCTGGACTCCCAGCTGGAGCAGGCCATGGACGCGCTGCGCTGCCCGCCCCCGGACGCCGATGTCACGTTGCTCTCCGGCGGGGAGCGCCGCCGCGTCGCGCTGTGCAAGCTCCTGCTCCAGAAGCCGGACCTGCTGCTGCTCGACGAGCCGACCAACCCCCTGGACGCCGAGTCGGTCCTGTGGCTGGAGCAGCACCTCGCCTCCTACCACGGCGCCGTCGTGGCCGTGACCCACGACCGCTACTTCATGGACAACGTGGCCGAGTGGATCCTCGAGCTCGACCGCGGTCGCGCCTACCCCTACGAGGGCAACTACTCGACCTACCTGGAGAAGAAGCAGGCCCGCCTCCAGGTCCAGGGCAAGAAGGACGCCAAGCTCTCCAAGCGGCTCA
>JAICMC010000103.1 GCA_025929465.1 Nostocoides sp. | reverse complement strand
GTCGCACTCAGGCAGGTCCTGGACGACACGACGATCGCCGACCTCGTCGCCGGGCAGCTGCCCGCCCACGTGACGGCCCTCGCCGCGGTGCCGGACGCCTGGCAGAACCGCTGACCCCCTGCCGGCCCGGCACCCCCATCTCCCTGCGCGGCATGGTGGCTACGTCGGCTCCTGGCTGCGGTCGTTCTGGACCCATGACGCGAGGACCGACCGGTATGCCGTGGCCGAGCGGCTGGCGCGGACGAGGGGGACGTGAGCGGGCGGCATACCGGGTCCTGCTGGTCGGCGGGCCTGCAGGAGTCTGGCAGAATGGTCGGCTGTACACCTTCTGGCATGGGGTTGTTCCCCGCCGGATACCTACCCCGAGCAACGGCTCCCCGCACATCCGGTGCGATCTCGCCGTGCTCACCACAGAGCAAGGAGACAGGCACTCGTGGCCGTCAAGATCCGTCTGAAGCGCATGGGCAAGATCCGTGCACCGTTCTACCGCGTCGTCGTCATGGACTCCCGCACCAAGCGGGACGGCCGGGCCATCGAGGAGATCGGCAAGTACCACCCCACCGAGGAGCCGTCGCTCATCGACATCTCCTCCGACCGCGCGCAGTACTGGCTGGGCCAGGGTGCGCAGCCGACCGAGGCCGTCGAAGCCCTGCTCAAGATCACCGGTGACTGGCAGAGGTACAAGGGCGAGCCGGGCACCGAGGGGACGCTGCGCGTCAAGGCGCCCAAGAAGTCCAAGAAGGAGCTCTACGAAGCGGCCCTCGCGGCTGCCGGCAAGGGCTCCGGCGATGACGCCTCCGGCGCGACCACCCCCAAGAGGCGGACGGCCGCCAAGCCGGCCGACGCTCCGGCCGCCGAGCCCAAGGCTGCCGAGCCCAAGGCTGCGGAGCCCAAGGCTGCCGAGCCCGAGGCTGCCGAGCCCGAGGCAGCCACGGCGGCGACCACCGAGCTCCCGGCCGGCGCAGTCGCCCCCCTCCAGGACGGGTCGGCCCCCGAGGGCTACACCGTCAAGGGCAACGCCGACTCCGGCAAGTACCACGAGCCCGACGGCCAGTGGTACGGCCAGACGACCGCGGAGTTCTGGTTCAGGACCGCTGCCGATGCCGAGGCCGCGGGCCTGGTCAAGGCCGGGTCCTGACCATGCTGGACGAGGCGCTGGAGCACCTGGTCACCGGGATCGTCGACCACAAGGACGACGTCGTCGTCCGCGAGAAGCGCTCGCGGGGGGGTGACCTCCTGGAGGTCCGCGTCCACCCCGACGACCTGGGCCGGGTGATCGGCCGCTCGGGCCGCACCGCCTCTTCGCTGCGGACCGTCATGGGTGCCCTCGCCGGCGGCAAGACCGTCCGGATCGACATCGTCGACACCGACCGGGTGCGCTGACCACAGCGCGCACGGCACACGGCACAGGGCCGCTGGGACGGGTTCCCGGCGGCCCGTGCGGTATGCCGGTGCCGGACCGACAGGCGGTGTCCACGGGCCTCCCGAGGCGACCTGCGAGGATACCGCCCATGCCGTCCGAGCCCCTTCTCGTCGCCCGCATCGGCAAGCCGCACGGCCTGCTGGGCGAGGTCACCGTGCAGACCCACACCGACGACCCCGAGCGCCGGTTCGTCGAGGGTGCCGAGTTCAGCACCCTGGCCGCGGCGGGCACCGGGGTGCCCCGGTCGCTGACCGTCCGGAGCGCGCGACGGCACAACACGGTCTGGCTGCTCGCCTTCGAGCAGGTCCCCGACCGCACCGGGGCGGAGTCGCTGCGCGGCACCCGGCTCCTCCTGGACGACGCGGCGGCAGCCACCGACCAGGACGAGGAGGCCCAGGCCTGGTACGAGGCGGACCTGCTCGGGCTCACGGCGTACGACCCATCCGGCGTGCTGCTCGGGGAGGTGGCGGGGCTGGAGGCCAGCGGCGCCCAGGACCGGCTCGTGCTGCGGCTGACCGACGGGCACGAGGCGCAGGTCCCGTTCGTCGAGGCGATCGTGCCCGTGGTCGACGTCCAGGGCAGGCGGGTCGTCGTCGACGCGCCCCCCGGGCTGCTCGACCTGGGGCGGGACTGAGTGGCCCGATGCGCCTGGACGTCATCTCGATCTTCCCCGACTACCTGGCGCCACTGGACCTGTCGCTGATCGGCAGGGCGCGCCGGGACGGACTGCTCGACCTGCGCGTGCACGACCTGCGCGACTTCGCGCACGACCGGCACCGGACCGTCGACGACACGCCGTACGGCGGCGGGGCCGGCATGGTGATGAAGCCCGAGCCCTGGGCCGAGGCCCTCGACGTGGTGGCGGCATCGGGACCCCCGGCTGCGGTGCCGCACCTGCTCGTGCCCGGTCCCGGTGGCGTCCGGTTCAGCCAGGCGATGGCCAGGAGCCTGGCTGCCGAGCCGTGGCTGGCCTTCGCCTGCGGCCGCTACGAGGGGATCGACGAGCGGGTCCTGGAGCACGCCGCAGCCCGTATGCCGGTCACCGTCGTCTCGCTGGGGGACTACGTCCTCAACGGGGGGGAGGTCGCCGTGCTCGCCGTCGTCGAGGCGGTGGCCCGGCTGCTGCCCGGAGTCGTCGGCAACGCCGAGTCCCTCCTCGAGGAGTCGCACGAGGACGGGCTGCTGGAGTACCCCGTGTTCACCAGGCCCGCGTCGTGGGCCGACGGCGACGTCGTGCGCGAGGTCCCGCCGGTGCTGCTGTCCGGGGACCATAGGGCGATCGCAGCGTGGCGGCACGCGCAACGACTGGCCCGGACCGCGGCCCGGCGCCCCGACCTGCTCACGACGGCCGGCGCCACGACCCCGGACGGGCTGGCGGGTGCCCAGCTGCGGCCGGCCACGGTCGGCGACGCCGGCGAGCTGCTCACCCTGACCCGCGCCTGCTGGCTCGCGGAGGCAGTCGCCAACGACTCGCTGCGGATCCCCCCGCTGACCGAGACGGTGGAGACGATGACGGCCTCGCTCGGACAGTGGCAGACGTGGGTGCTGCGGTCCGGCGGACGGCTCGTCGGGACGGTTCGGGGACGGACCCAGTCGGGCGGCGAGTGGCGGGTCGGGAGGCTCGGCGTCGTGCCCGACCTGCAGGGCCGCGGCATCGGTCGGTGGCTGCTGGCCAGGATCGAGGAGCGTGCCCCCGCCGACGCCGCAGCCTTCGTGCTCACCACAGGTGCCCGCAGCGAGGGCAACCTGCGGATGTACAAGCGGGCCGGCTACCGGATCGTCGGCCGGGACGACGCGGCCGGCACCGTCGAGCTGACCAAGCCGCCTCGCCGTCCCTGACGGGTCGGGCGGGGGCCCCCTTGGGGTGGGGCGCGCGACGTCAGTGGGGCAGCCCCGCCGACAGGTCGGTCGGCAGCAGGCGGCCGGCGCAGATGAACCGCTCGGCAGCGATGGCCGTGACCGTCTGGGCCGCCATGATCCCGAACAGCACGAGGAGCTGGGCCGCTGCCGCCTGGGCCGGCGACCCGCCGCCGAGCATGACGCCGATGAAGGCGCCGGGCAGGGTGACCACCCCCGCCGTCCGCACCTGGTCCAGGCCGGGGATGAGCGCCTCCGGCACCCTGCGGTGGATCACCTCGTCGATCGCCTCGGAGCGGGCCAGCCCGAGCGACAGCCCGGCCTCGAGCTGGCCGCGCTCCTCCCGCAGGGCCGTGAACGTCCGCCGGCCGACGAGTGTGTGTGCGTTCATCGTGTTGCCGATGAGGATGCCGGCCACCGGCACGATGGCCACCCCGGTGAACGGCACCGTCCCCGTCAGCAGCACGATCGCCAGCACGGGCAGCAGCCCGCACGCCATGGCCAGGGCCGCCCACGTCCAGGACGGCATCGCCTCCACGCGCCGCAGGGTGGTCCACACCGCCACGCCGAACATGACGCAGACGAGGACCACCGAGAGCCACACACTGCGGATGACGGCCGTGATGACGAGCGCGGCGACGGACAGCTGGGCCACCGCCCGGGCCCCCGCCAGCAGCGCCGAGGGCGCGTTCGGCAGCCGGCCCGCGGCATACGCGAGCATCGTCAGCCCCATCAGGACGACGAGGGCGACCGCGACCGGCCACCCGGGGTTGACGCTCACGCGGACACCGTATGCCGCGCCCCGACCCTGCGGATGTCGGCTCGCCTTGGCATGCTGGTCACCGACGGCGAAGGAGGTGGCGGGGGTGGTCGACTGGGTGACGCCGCTGCTGGCCTTCGCCGGGGGCGGGGGAGGGGCATGGCTGTCCTACCGGGCGGCCCGGCGGGACACCGCGGCCAGGCAGGAGGACGAGCGCCACGACCTGACCCAGCGCGAGGGACAGGGTCGGCGCGAGGAGTGGGGACGCCGGTTCACCGCCGCGCTGGACGACATCGCGAGCGAGGACTTCCGCCGCCGCGAGCTGGGGCGCGCCGTCCTCGTCCACCTCTCGGAGAGCGTGCTCGCCACCCGTGAGGAGAAGGAGCTGGCCGAGCTCGTCCTGGACACCGGTGCCCGCCTCGAACCGGGCGGAGCCGTCCTCGGCGGCCCGCGAGCGAGCCTGGTCGTGGACGAGCTGACGTTCGTGGAGGATGATGAGGATGACGAACCGCAAGGGAGACGACATGGGCAAGCGCGTGGTGAGGGTCGACCGTGACCAGATCCAGTCGGCCCGCTGGCTCATCCGGCTGCACGACGGCGACGAGAGCAAGGTCGACCCGCTCATCGTCAAGATCGCCCACGCCCAGAAGATGAGCCCCGAGCAGATCGCCGAGCTCGAAGCCACCTGACGACGGTCCGCGCCGGTCCGGTCCGGCGTGATTTCGGGAAGCGGCAGCGCTCTGGCAGACTTGCTCCTTGCGTCCGGACCCATCCGGCCCCTGCCACAGGGGGAGCGAGCACATCGCGCGGCCCGCACGGACGGCATACGACATCCAGCAGCATCACCACACCGGTGCGCGGCCTGTGGCGCGCACGAGAAAGCGAAGCAGTCATGCAGCGTTTCGACGACATCGACAGGCCGTCCCTTCGGGACGACATCCCCGCGTTCCGCGCCGGCGACACCGTCAACGTGCACGTCAAGGTCGTCGAGGGCACCCGGTCCCGGGTCCAGGTCTTCAAGGGCGTCGTCATCCGCCGCCACGGGGGCGGGGTCGGCGAGACCTTCACCGTCCGCAAGGTCTCCTTCGGCGTCGGTGTCGAGCGAACCTTCCCGCTGCACACCCCGATCATCGACAGGATCGAGGTCGTCACCCGCGGTGACGTCCGTCGCGCCAAGCTGTACTACCTGCGCGACCTGCGCGGCAAGGCGGCCAAGATCAAGGAGAAGCGCGAGACCCCGGTCGCGCGCTGACCGGCCTCGCACCCTCCGGTGTGTGCTGTCGCGGCCGTTCCGAGCCACGGCGGCTAGGCTCGCGGCCGAGATGAGCACCGTCGAGACGACTGCCCAGACACCGGCCCCGCCCGCCACCGGCGAGCAGCCGGCCGGGTCGCGCTGGTTCGCCCGCTGGGTGCTTCGGGCCACGGTCGTCGTCGTGCTCGTCGCGGTCGTCCGCGCCGTCGCCGTGCCGAGCTTCTACGTCCCGTCCGGATCGATGGAGCCGACGGTCCAGCCCGCTGACCGGGTGCTCGTGGAGAAGTGGCACGCAGCCTCCTCGCTCCGGCGCGGCGACATCGTCGTCTTCGACGGGACGACGGCGTGGGGCGGCCCGTCGACCGCGACCCACGAGGACACCGGGCTGGTCGGGTCGGTCCTGACGCCGATGCGCAAGGCCCTGGGCATCGACTTCGGCGAGAAGGACTACCTCAAGCGGATCATCGGTATGCCGGGCGACCACGTCGTGTGCTGCACGGCCGCCGGGCACCTGAGCATCAACGGGACCGAGGTCACCGAGCCCTACCTGCCGGCCGGGGCCCGCGCGAGCGAGGTGACGTTCGACGTCACGGTGCCGGCCGGCGACGTCTGGCTGCTCGGCGACAACCGGCCCGAGTCGGCCGACGCCCGGGTCCACCTGGGCGACCCCGGCGGTGGCATGGTGCCGGTCGCGGACATCATCGGCCGGGTGACCCTTCGGTTCTGGCCGCTGTCCCGATGGGGCACCATGGAGCGGTCCAGCATGCTCTCGCACCTGCCCGAGGGTGGCTGACGTGACGGATGAGACAGGAGACGGCGTGGCGCAGGACCAGAGCACGGCAGCGACCGGACCGGGTGAGACCGACGACCAGGTCGGGGCCGACCAGTACGGCGCCGGTGCCACGACCGCGGCGCGGCGCCCGACCTTCGGGCGCCGGGTCTTCCTCGCGGTCCGCGAGTTCGTCGTCGTCGTCGCCATGGCGCTCGCCCTGTCCTTCGTCGTCAAGACCTGGCTCGTCCAGGCGTTCTACATCCCGTCGGAGTCGATGGAGAACACGCTGGTCAAGAACGACCGGGTGATCGTCAACAAGCTGACCCCGGACCTGATGAAGCTGCAGCGCGGTGACGTCGTGGTGTTCTCCGACCCCGACCACTGGCTCGACCCGGTGCCGCAGACCGACCACGGACCCGTGCTGGACGGGATCCGCTCGACCCTCATCTTCGTGGGGCTGCTCCCGGACCCCTCCGACGACCACCTCATCAAGCGGCTCATCGGCATGCCGGGTGACCACGTCGTGTGCTGCGACACCCAGGGCAAGCTGACCGTCAACGGCACGCCGATCACCGAGCCGTACATCAAGTCCGGCGTCACCCCGAGCGACAAGCGGTTCGACATCACCGTGCCCGCCGGCCGGATCTGGGTCATGGGGGACAACCGCTCGGACTCCAGCGACTCCCGCTTCCACGACCCGAGCGGCGACGGTTCGGAGGGGTCGGTCCCGGTCTCGGAGGTGACCGGCCGCGCCGTCGCCCTCGTCTGGCCGCTGAACCGGCTGACCTGGCTGTCCAACGACCCGGCCACCTTCGCCGACGTCCCCCCGCCGGGTTCCTCCCCGGCGACCTCGACGCCGAAGCCGAGCACACCCGCCTCGTCCGCGCCGTAGCCTCCGCGACCCCCCAAGGCAGCGACCCGATGGCACCCACCCGCTCCACGAAGCCGAGCCTGCGGGCCGAGCGCGCCCTGCAGCGCCAGGGCTACCGGCTGCTCGCCGGGATGGACGAGGTGGGTCGAGGAGCGCTCGCCGGTCCGGTGAGCGTGGGCGTGGTCCTCATCGACGAGTCCTGCCCGAGCGCGCCGCCGGGTGTCAAGGACTCCAAGCTGCTCGTGCCCGCCGCCCGCGAGCGGATGGTGCCACCTATCCAGCGCTGGAGCCGGGCCCATGCCGTGGGCCACGCGAGTCCCGAGGAGATCGACGGCCTGGGGATCATCGCTGCCCTCCGGCTGGCCGGGACCCGGGCCCTGCAGCTGGTGGCTGCCGCCGGTTGGGTGCCCGACCTGGTGATCCTCGACGGCAACCACGACTGGCTCACCGAACCCGCCGACGTCGGGCTGTTCGCCTTCGCCGACGAGACGACGCGCAGGGTGCCGCCGGTCACGACCATGGTCAAGGCCGACCTCCGGTGCTCCTCGGTGGCGGCGGCGAGCGTCCTGGCCAAGGTGACCCGGGACCGGCTGATGGTGCGGCTGGGCGCCGAGCACACGGCATACGGGTGGGTCGAGAACAAGGGCTACGCCGCGCCGGAGCACATGGCCGCGCTGCGGCGCCACGGTCCGACCCTCCACCACCGGCGATCGTGGAACCTGCCGGTTCGGGGAACCCCGGACGGCCCATCCCCGGACCACCGGGAAGGCGCCGAGGAGCTGGTGCGACATGATGGGCAGACCCCGACTGACGCGACCGCAGGAATGAATGGCTGATGAGCTCTGAGGACCTGGAGAAGTACGAAGCCGAGATGGAGCTGGCGCTCTACCGGGAGTACCGCGACGTCGTCGGGCTGTTCACCCACGTGGTGGAGACCGAGCGCCGGTTCTACCTGTGCAACTCGGTCGACGTGAAGGTCCGCGGCGACGGCGGCGAGGTGTTCTTCGACGTGACGATGAACGACGCCTGGGTGTGGGACATCTACCGTCCGGCCCGGTTCGCCAAGCAGGTGCGCGTCGTGACGTTCAAGGACGTCAACATCGAGGAGCTGGCCAAGAACGAGCTGGACGTGCCCAAGAGCTCGGACTTCTGAGCCTCGGCCGGGCGGTGTCCACAGCCCCGTGACACCGGGTCGTTCGTCCACACGCCGGCCGTATGCCGTGGCGCCGGGTCCGCTGCCGCGGTTGGCTGACCGGCATGGAGGAGCGCGCACCGACCACTGACCGGCCCGATGGCCGGGCCGCCCTGGGGCGCTGGGGCGAGGACCTTGCCGCGCGGCACCTGACCAGCCAGGGGATGCGGGTCCTCGAGCGCAACTGGCGCTGCCGGCACGGTGAGCTGGACATCGTGGCGATCGAGGAGGACTGCCTCGTCGTGTGCGAGGTGAAGACGAGGTCGGGTGTCGGCTACGGCGAGCCGGTCGAGGCGGTCGGACGGCGCAAGCTGGCCCGGTTGCGCCGGCTCGCCGGTGTGTGGCTCGCGGAGCGTCCGGGCGGCTACGCCCGGGTGCGGATCGACGTCGTCGGGGTGCTCCTGCCCTCGTCGGGTCGGCCGGTGCTCTGGCACCTGGTCGGGGTCGGCTGATGAACGGCAGCGCGCTGGGGCGCACGCGGTGCATCGCCCTCCAGGGCCTTCAGGGGGCCGTCGTCGATGTGGAGGTCCACCTCGGCAGCGGGTTGCCGGCCTTCGTGGTGGGCGGTCTGCCCGACAAGGCGATCGCCCAGGCGCCCGACCGGATCAGGGCGGCTGCCGTGTCGGTCGGCGAGTCGGTGTCCCAGCACCGGGTGACCGTCAACCTCAGTCCCGCCGCGATCCCCAAGAGCGGGACCGGCTTCGACCTGGCCATCGCCGCCGCGTTCCTCGCCGCCCGTGGCCGGCTGCCGGCCGACCGCGTGGCGCGGGTCTGCCACCTGGGCGAGCTGGGGCTGGACGGCCGGATCCGGCCGGTGCGCGGCGTCCTGCCCTCGGTGATGGCCGCGCTCGCTGCCGGAGTGCGGGAGGTCGTGGTGGCCCCGGGCAACGTCGCCGAGGCACGGCTGGTCGACGGGGTGACGGTGCGGTCGGCCGCGGACCTGGGCGGCCTGGTCGGCGCCTACGCGGCGGTCGCCCGTGGCGAGGAGTGGCCACGGTGGGTCTCGGAGGAGCCGGTGGACGAGCCCCGGCAGCGGACCACCGACCTCGCCGACGTCGTCGGCCAGCACGAGGCGCGTCAGTCCCTCGAGATCGCCGCGGCGGGCGGTCACCATCTCCTGCTCAACGGGCCGCCGGGCGCCGGCAAGACGATGCTTGCGGAGCGTCTGGTGAGCGTGCTGCCGCCGCTGACCCACGACCAGGCGCTGGACGTCATGGCGGTCACCTCCCTCTGCGGTGCGCCGGGTGCGGTCCGGTCGCTGCCCGTCCAGCCCCCGTTCGTAGCGCCCCACCACAGCGCGACCATGGCCGCGCTCATCGGTGGTGGGGGAGCGGTCATCCGGCCCGGCGCGGTCTCCCTGGCCCATCACGGCGTGCTGTTCCTCGACGAGGTGGGCGAGTTCGCCGGCCACGTCCTGCAGTCCCTTCGTCAACCCCTGGAGTCCGGGCGGGTGGTGATCGGTCGAGCCCTGTCCACGGTGGAGTACCCGTCGCGGTTCCAGCTGGTCCTGGCGACCAACCCCTGTCCGTGTGGCAACGGGTACGGCAAGGGCGGTGCGTGCACGTGTTCGGCCATTTCCCTGCGACGGTACCGGGCCAGGCTGAGCGGCCCGCTCCTCGACCGGGTCGACCTCCAGGTCGCGGTCGCACCGGTCGGTCGCGCTGCCCTCGCCCAGGAGCAGGGCGAGTCCAGCGGGGTCGTCGCGGCGCGGGTCCTCGTGGCCCGCGATGCACAGGCCGCCCGCTGGGGACGGCTCGGGTGGCGGCTCAACGCCGAGGCGCCCGGGCCGGTCCTGCGCCGACCGCCGTGGCGGCTGCCGGCTCCGGTGACGACCTCCATCGACCGGGCCATCGACGGGGGCCGGCTCACCGTGCGCGGATACGACCGCGTGCTGCGGGTGGCGTGGACGGTCGCTGACCTGGGCGGGCGGGCCGTCCCCTGCCGCGACGACATCGACGGTGCCCTGATCATGCGCCGCCAGCAGGTTGCGGCATGAGGGGCTGGCGCTGGCGCTCCGGGCGGAGCAGGCCGGGTCGAGCTCACCGAGAGGACAGCAGATGAAGGACAGCCCGATGTTGGCCCAGGACCGCGGTGCACGCATCGCCTGGGCGAGGCTCAGCGAGCCGGAGGAGCCGACGATGGCGCAGTGGGTCGCGACCCATGGCCACGTGCAGGCCCTCGCCCTGGTGCGCCGGGGCGCCCTGGGGGCCGGCCGTCTCGTCGTCGAGCGGAGCCGGGCCTTCGACCTGGAGGCCGAGGTGGCGACGGCCGGTCGGCTCGGTGCCCGGATCGTGGTCCCCGGTGATGCCGAATGGCCCGAGGCCCTCGACGACCTGGCCCGGCCGCCGCACTGCCTCTGGGTCTGCGGAGGCGGGTCGCTGGCCGCCCTCATGTCGCGCTCGGTGTCGGTCGTCGGCGCACGGGCAGCCACCGCCTACGGCCTGGACGTGGCCACCGGGCTGGGCCATGGTCTGGGC
>JAICMC010000016.1 GCA_025929465.1 Nostocoides sp. | reverse complement strand
GGGCCCCTGGAGGATGAACGGTGTCGGCTGGCCTCAGGCCTTGCCGAGGATGCGGTTGAGGTTGGTACCGCAGACCGGGCACTGCCCCTTGGCCATCCGACGGCCGTTCTCGGACACGACGACCTTCCCCTCGGACTCGCGCTTCTCCTTGCACTTCACGCAGTAGAACTCGCCCTTGTAGGTCTCGTCAGCCATCTGGCTCTCCTTGTCGTTTCGGGCCGCAGGCTGCGGCTGGACCACGGATCACCCTAGACCAGCCTGAGCACGCGCTCGCGCAGGCTCGTGCTCAGCGCGCCCAGCTCTCGCCCCGTTCGACGGCCGCCCGCGCGGCACCGACGAGGGCCCCCAGCGAGCGGTCGGTCGGCTCCGGAAGGGCCCCGAGGGGCCACCACCGGACATCGAGGGACTCCGCGCCGACGACGGGCCGGTCGGCACCGTCGGCGAGCGCGACGAACCGGATGTCGAGGTGTTCACGGCAGCGGCCGAAGTCGCCGGCGAGGATGTGCCGGTCGAGCTGGACGGGGTGGGGGAACGCGACCAGGCTGGCGATCCCGGACTCCTCGCGAGCCTCTCGTTCGGCGGCCGCGTGCACCCCGAGGTCGGTGGCCTCCAGATGCCCGCCGAACTGGAACCACTGCCGCGCCCGCCGATGGTGGGTGAGCAGGACCCGGTCGGCTCCCGGGTCGAGGACGAGGCAGGACGCCGTGAAGTGCGTCGGGGGACCGGACCTGGCGACCGCGTCGGGATGGGCGCGAAGGTGCTCGACGTATGCCGTGCGCAGGCTGAGCTGGCCGGGGTCGGCGGGCTGGTAGGCCGCCAGGACCGCCGCAAGGTCGTCGGCGAGGTGCCCGAACCCGTCGCCGGCAGCCGTCCCGCTCACTCCCCCGGAGCGCTGCCGCCCGGCCCGTCCTCGCCGCGGAGCAGGGCGTCGAGGGCGGCGTCCATGTCGTCGGGGGTGTCGCCTGCCGCGCTGCGCTCGACATAGCCCAGGACGTCGTCGAGGTCGGCACCCGACGGAGCGAGGTCGGGGTGGCGCCACGCCGCGTCGCGCCCATCGGGGCCGAGGCGGTCCTCGAGAGCCTTGAACAGGTTCGCCGCGTCGCGCAGCCGACGCGGGCGCAGCTCGAGCCCGACGAGGGAGGCGAACGTCTTCTCGGCGGGGCCACCGGTCGCGCGGCGACGCCGGACCGCCTCACCGAGCGCGTCGGCGTGCGGCAGCTTGCCCGCGGTCGCCCGCTCGGTGACGACGTCCACCCAGCCCTCCACGAGGGCGAGCAGGGTCTCCAGCCGGCGCAGCGCGGCACGCTGCGCAGGGCTCTGGTCGGGCGTGAACAGGTTGTCCGCAAGGGCGTTCTGGAGCGAGGCGGGGTCGGACAGGTCGGCACCGGCCAGGGAGGCCTCGATGGCCTCGGTGTCGATGGTGATGTCGCCCGCGTAGTCGCGCACGGCCGCCATCACGCCGGCGGCCAGCCACGGGACGGCGCCGAACAGCCGGGTCCGGGCGGACTCGCGCAGCGCAAGGTAGAGACGGACCTCGTCGGTGGGAACGTCCAGTCCTTCGGCGAAGGCGTCCACGTTGGCCGGGATCATCGCCACCTGGGGGGCAGGTACGAGGGGCAGCGCGACCTCGGTGCCGGACACGACCTCCCCGGCGAGCGCGCCGACGGCCTGCCCCAGCTGCAGGGAGAACATCGCGCTGCTCATCTTGTCCATCATCGGGGCCATCGCCGCGGCAGGGTCGACGCCGGCGGGCAGCACGCCGTCAGGGAGCGGCAGGTCGCCCAGCCGCTCCAGCTGGCTGGTCATCGCCGCGCCGACGGCGCCGGAGACCCCCTCCGCGACCGGTGCGACGAGCTCCACCCACAGCGGCATCGTCGCCTCGATCCACTCGGCACGGCTCCACGCCGACCCGGTGAGGTCATGGGCCGGGAACGACGTGACGCCGTCGAGCCAGAGCCGCGCCACGCTGAGGGCGTCGGCCACCGCCTTGCTCTGGGTCGAGCTCACGCTCGGGTCTCCGGCGGCCGCGGCGGTCTTGCGAGCCACCTCCGTGGCGGTGGCCTGCGACACCGGGCCGTCGGAGGGGCTGGCGAACATCTCCCGCATCTGGCTGCCCACCATCTGGAGCATCGCGGGGTCGACCTGGTCGATGCCCATGCCACGCAGCATCTTGATCATCTCGGGGTCGACCTGACCGCCGGTCAGGTTGCGCAGGGCCTCGATGAGCTCTGGCGGCATCCCCTCGAAGGGATCCTCGCCGGAGGGCTGCAACGGACGGTCGGACACGATGTGCTCCCAGGTTCGCCGGTGGTCGGACCTCCGGTCGCGAAGATCCTCTGTGGACAACCATGCTCCCTCACGTTTGGTTCCCACCCGGCGGGGAAGGCCACCGCCGGGAAGGCCACCGGTCGCGCTGTGCGGCGCGGCGGCCCGCGGGACCGTTTGGCATGATGGACCCTCAGGCCACCTCCGGCCCGCACCCGCCCGAAGGACCCCATCATGACCTCGCCCGCCGCGAGCACCCGCGTGCTCCTCGCCGACGTCCGCGACGCCGGCCTGTCGGTCGATGAGGTGGTCGACGCGGTGCGCTCGCCCACGAGTGGCGGCCTGGTCGCCTTCCTCGGTCTGGTGCGCGACCACGACCACGGCCAGGACGTCGTCGGTCTGGACTACTCGGCGCACCCCGTGGCGGTCGAGCGGCTGCGTGCGGTGTGCGAGGCGGTCGCCGCTGCGCACCCGGACACCCGGCTCGCGGCGGTGCACCGGGTGGGTGCCCTGTCCGTCGGCGACCTCGCGGTCGTCGTCGCCGTGTCCGCGCCGCACCGTGGCCAGGCCTTCACCGCCTGCCGCGAGCTGATCGACACCCTCAAGCACGAGGTCCCCATCTGGAAGCACCAGAGCTTCGTCGGCGGGGGCGAGGAATGGGTCGGGATCGCATGACCGTGAGCGAACCGGCATACGCCCTGGTCCAGGACCCCGAGACCGACCCGCACAGGGTGACCCGGTGGGGCAAGGTGCTCATCGGCCTCGCGGTCGCGGCGCTGGTCATCCCGAGCGTCGCGTCGTTCGTCCCGGTCCCATATGCCGTGCTCGGCCCGGGGCCGATCACCAACACCCTCGGTGACATCTCCAAGGGCACGCCGCTCATCGCCATCTCCGGAACCCCGACCTACCCCACGGCGGGCGAGCTGAACTTCACGACCGTCTCGGTCAAGGGTGGGCCGGGTGACCGGGTGAGCGCGCTGGACTGGGCGGTGGCCACGCTGCGATCCAGCGATGCCGTCTACCCGGTCGACCAGATCTTCCCGCCGGGCTCCAGCGCCAAGGACGTCCAGGACGAGAACACCGCCGAGATGGTCGACTCCCAGCAGGAGGCGGTCGCCGTCGCCCTGACCAAGCTCGGCATCAAGGTCACCCAGCGGGTGTCGGTGGCTGACCTCCCCAAGGGGTCGTCGGCACAGGCGGCCGGGATCCGCAAGGGCGACGTCATCGTGGCCATCGACGGGACCCCCGTCGTCACCGTCGACGCCATCCGCCCGGCGATCACCAGGCACACGGTCGGCGACAAGGTGGCCGTCACCGTCGAACGGGCCGGCAGGCGGCAGACCTTCCAGGTGGTCACCACCGACAACGGGGGGCAGCCGGCGATCGGCGTCTTCCTGGCTGTGGACTTCGTCCATCCCTATGTCGTCGACATCAAGGCCGGCGACGTGGGTGGGCCGTCGGCCGGGATGATGTTCAGCCTCGGCGTCTACGACCGGCTCACCCCCGGCGCGCTCACCGGCGGGGCCGACATCGCCGGCACCGGCACGATCGACTACACCGGCGCGGTGGGGCCGATCGGCGGGATCCGGCAGAAGCTGGTCGGTGCCCACGACGGCGGCGCGGACTGGTTCCTCGCTCCCGCGGACAACTGCAACGAGGTCGTCGGTCACGTCCCCGGCGGCCTGCACGTGGTCCGGGTCGCCTCCTTCGACGAGGCGCTGGCCGCGGTCAACGCCATCGCAGCGAAGAAGACCGCCGACCTGCCGACCTGCACCGGCCCGGCCGCGACGTAGCCAGACCCGGCCGGACCCAGGCTCCTCGACGGCCTCGGCCCACCGGGCGACCACGCGAGGGTCCGGTGTCCGGTCAGGTGTCGAACGTGGCCCGCAGGGCGTGCACCAGGCCGGGCGCGAGGTCTGGGCCCGTGGCCACCTGGTCGTCGCTGTCGTGCGACCGCTGGCGGAGCAGGCAGATCGCCCCGCCGGCACGGGTCACGGCGACGAGCAGCCGGACGTCGCGGCGGTCCGGGTGCCCAGCCAGCGCCTCGAGCGCCGCACGGGGGTCGCTCGGCAGGTCCCGCTCGGCCTCCGGGGGTACCACGACGCGCTCGAGGGCGATGGCGGCCCCGGTAACGCCGTCCGGCCAGGCGATCCGCCCGAGGAGGGACTCCAGGTCGGAGGTCTGTGGTAGCCCCTCCTGCTCGACCGCCGTGAGCGATCCGGGCAGCAGGTCGGTCGGGCCCAGGCCGCCGCGGATCGACGGCTCGGCCTCGACGAGCTCGGCGGTGTCGACGAGCGCGAACAACCGCGGGTTCTGGTCCCACCCCGCGGCCGCGACGTGCCGCTCGGTGTCCAGCGCGGCGAGCGCGAGCGGATCGGTCACGGGAGTACGGGGGGTGGCCACGGCGACCATCGTGCCGTATGCCGGCTGCTCCCCGGGCCGCCAGGCCGCCGGGGCCCACGGCCCGGCGCGCCCAACAGGGAGCCCGGGCGCCGGGAACCTCAGGACCGCTGGGTAAGTTGTCCTGGAACAGGAGGCACCGGCGAACGGTCGCCCCGCCCGCGAACAGGTGGTCGAGCAACGTGAGTCAGTCCCCGTGGAACGAGGGCGAGGGCGAGGGCGGTACCGGAGACGGTGAGCGCACCCCTCCCTCCGCGCAGCCGCCCCGGCGCGGCCCCCGCCGGCCCGCCGGGCCCCTCGTCCCGACCCTGCTCGTCCTCGTCGTGCTGGCCGCCCTGGTCAGCACCCTCGCCGGCTTCTGGACCGACCTGCTGTGGTACCGGTCGGTCGGCTTCAGCTCGGTGTTCACCACCCGTCTGCTGACCCAGCTCCTGCTCTTCGTCATCGGCCTGGTGGTCGCCGGCGGCCTCGTCTG
Source organism: Nostocoides sp. (assembly GCA_025929465.1). Classification (GTDB taxonomy): domain Bacteria; phylum Actinomycetota; class Actinomycetes; order Actinomycetales; family Dermatophilaceae; genus Nostocoides. The sequence continues at coordinate 19,905 of JAICMC010000016.1, read as the reverse complement.
GGGCAGCCTGCAGGCGGCATACCGGACCCGGCCGTTCTACATCCCGTCCACACCGGCACAGCAGACCCTGGAGCAGTACCGCTCGGCCATCGAGCCGCTGCGCCGGGTCGCCATGATCGCGATCCCGCTGTTCCTCGGGGCCCTGGCGGCGTTCACCCTCGCCGGCAACTGGAAGCCCTACCTGCTGTGGCGCAACGGTGGCAGCTTCGGGGTCCGTGACCCGCAGTTCGGCAAGGACGCGGGCTTCTACGTGTTCACCCTGCCCTGGATCCAGCTGGTCATCGGCTTCCTCACGATGGTCCTGATCATGGCCCTGCTCGCCGGGGTCTTCGTCCACTACGTCTACGGCGGGCTGCAGCTGCCCGGCCGCGGGCCGACGACCCGGGCCGCCTTCGTGCAGCTCGGCGTGCTCGGCGCGGGGCTGTTCCTCGTCCGCGGCGCGGCCTACTGGTTCGGCCGCTACGCCGAGACCTCGGCCGACGGCGGCATCATCACCGGTATCACCTACACCGCGGCCCACGCCGTCCTGCCCACCAAGGCGATCCTCGCCGTCGCCTCGGTGATCTGCGCCCTGCTCTTCCTGTCCGCGATCTGGACCCGCACCTGGCGGCTGCCGCTCGTCGCCGTCGGCCTGCTCACCGTCCTGTCGATCGTCGTGGGCGGGATCTACCCCAGTGTCATCCAGTCGCTCAAGGTCAAGCCGTCGGAGAAGAGCCTGGAGAGCCTGTACATCCAGCGCAACATCGATGCCACCCGTGCGGCATACGGGCTCACCTCGGTGCAGACGCAGGTCTACTCGGCCCGCACCGACGTGGCCGCTGGCCAGCTGCACCAGGACGCCGAGACGATCCCCGGCATCCGGATCATGGACCCCAACGTCATCTCCAGCTCCTTCCGCCAGTCCCAGGCGCCGCGGTCCTTCTACACCTTCCCCGACACCCTCGACGTGGACCGGTACACCATCGGGGCCAAGTCCCAGGACGCCGTGGTGTCCGTGCGGGAGCTCACCCTGGACGGGCTGCCCCCGGGGCAGCGCAACTGGGTCAACGACCACACCGTCTACACCCACGGCTACGGGTTCGTCGCCGCCTACGGCAACCAGCGCACGAGCAAGGGCGACCCGGTCTACTTCCAGCAGGGGTTCACGACGGTGGGGCCCGACGGGAAGGACTATCAACCGCGGATCTACTTCGGCGAGTCCTCCCCCCAGTACTCGATCGTCGGCGGACCTGCCAACGGGACCAAGCGCGAGTTCGACTACCCCGCCGGGGGCACCGGTCAGATCAACAACACCTACGCCGGCGACGGCGGCGTCGCGATCGGGTCCTTCCTGCGCAGGGCGGCGTATGCCGTGCACTACCGCGAGCCCAAGTTCCTCCTCTCCGACGCCATCAACTCCCAGTCGCGCCTGCTGGACCACCGCACCCCCACCGAGCGCGTCGAGCGGGTCGCGCCCTGGCTCACCGTCGACGGCAACGTCTACCCGGCCGTGGTCGACGGGCGCGTCGTGTGGGTCGTCGACGGCTACACGACGACGTCGCACTACCCCAACTCGGACAAGGTCAACCTCGCCGACGCGACGTCGGACTCGGTGACCGAGACGTCCTCGACCGTCACGACGGCCCTCGGGGGACAGGTCAACTACATCCGCAACTCGGTCAAGGCCACCGTCGACGCCTACGACGGCTCGGTCCACCTGTATGCCTGGGACGCGAGCGACCCGATCCTCAAGGCGTGGAGCAGGGCGTTCGGCAACACCGTGCAACCGGCCAGTGACATCTCCGCAGACCTGATGCAGCACGTTCGCTACCCCCAGGACCTGCTGAAGGTCCAGCGCGGTGAGCTGGCCAGGTACCACGTCACCGATGCGGCCTCCTTCTACGGCGGTGGCGACTTCTGGGAGGTCCCCAAGGACCCGACGCACGCCACCCAGGACCAGCCGACCTACTTCCAGAGCCTGGCCATGCCCGGCCAGAAGGAGCCGTCCTTCTCGCTCACGACCACCTTCGTACCCAACGGCGGCACCCGCGAGATCCTGCGCGGCTTCCTCGCGGCCGATGGCGACGCCGGCAGCACGGCCGGGAAGCCGGCGTCGGGCTACGGGGCGCTCCGGCTCCTCGAGCTCCCCTCCGCCCCGGTCGTCAACGGTCCGGGACAGGTGGAGAACCAGATCGAGAACTCGACCGCTGCGTCGTCCTCGCAGAGCGAGAACCTCAACCTGTCCCAGTTCATCGCGCAGAGCCGTCAGTCCGGCAAGCAGCTGACCTTCGGCAACCTGCTGACCCTCCCGGTCGGTGGCGGCCTCCTCTACGTCCAGCCGCTGTTCGTCCAGCAGTCCAAGGAGGCCGGGTCCTTCCCCCAGAACGTCGCCACCATCGCGGTGTTCGGCAACACCGTCGGCTGGGGTGACACCCTGGGCCAGGCCCTCGACGGCGTCTTCGGCGGCAACTCCGGTGTCGGTACCGGTAGCGGCAGCACGCCGCCCACGACCGGGGGTGGCACGACGCCCCCGACGACCAAGCCCCCGACCACCGGCAGCAACGCCGCGCTGGCCGCGGCAATCGCCAAGATCCAGACCGCCTACGACAAGGGACAGGCGGCGCTCAAGGCCGGAGACTTCGCGGCCTACGGCGTGGCCCAGAAGGAGCTGCAGGCCGCCATCCTCGAGGCCGAGAAGGCGGTCCCGGCGGGCGCCGGCGCCAGCCCGACGGCGACGGGCACCCCGACCGCGACTGCGACCGGCTGACCCAGCGGGCAGGATTTGGTCGGATGCCGGGTGCTCCCGTAAGGTTGTGTCTACCGACGCGGGGTGGAGCAGCTCGGTAGCTCGCCGGGCTCATAACCCGGAGGTCGCAGGTTCAAATCCTGCCCCCGCTACCAACGCGTCACCGGCCGGGCTCCCTCCTCACCGAGGGAGTCTGGTCGTGCACGTCCACCTCGCTCGCGGTCGGCAGCCGCCGGCCGCGCCCCCGAGCGCCGCTCCCGCGGCGCCGCCCCGCTCCTGGCGTCCCGGCTGGGAGTCTCCAGGGAGGGTTTCTTGGCTCGACGAGGCCAGCGGCAGTCACGGGTCGCGCCCGGTGCACGCACCGCGCGACGGGTGGACGACGCCGTCGAAGGCGTCATCCCCCAGCTTGCTCGCGCCGTGCGCGAGGTGGAGGCGGCCGCCCAGCGAGGCCCGCTGCGGCCATCGGCCCGCACCAAGTTCCAGGTCGTCGCGCTCCTGCTGCGCGAGGAGCGAGCCCGGGTCAAGGCCGACGGGGACAGCACCGAGGCGCACCGCGCCGAGGAGCTGAAGCGTCTCGACGGGGTGGCCACGATCCTGGCCAAGACGGCCGCGCGCGACACCTCCCTCATCGTGCTGCTCGGTGACCATGCCACCGTCTCGGACTCGGCCCAGGAGCTCAAGCGCCAGATGCTCAGGGCCGCTGGCGTCGAGCCCGCTCCGGCTGCGATGGGGCCCGCCCCGGACGCGCTGGACGCGACCCGCTCGGAACGCGGCGTCGTGCCGCGCTCGGTCATCTCCCGACACCTCGCCAACCCGTTCCTGGCCCCTGACTTCTCCGTCGTGACGCACCAGGGACCGCGGACCCATCGCCTCGCCAGCTGGGAGCTGCTGGGACCGCTGTTCCGGTCCTTCGAGCTCGGCGGGTCGTCGTCCTGCATGGACCTGCCCGAGCCCACGTCGCTGGAGGCGCCGGGTGGGCTGCAGCTGATGCACCACCAGGGCCAGGTCGTCAAGGCGGCGGCGGAGGGCCACCGGACCTTCCTGCTCGCCGACGAGCCCGGTCTGGGCAAGACGGCCCAGGCGCTGCTCGCCGCCCAGGCCGCACAGGCCTACCCGTTGCTCGTCGTGGTCCCCAACGTGGTCAAGACCAACTGGGCACGCGAGGCGGCCCTGTGGACGCCCACCCACGCCACCACCGTGATCCACGGCAACGGTGACACGATCGACGGCTTCGCCGACATCGTCGTCGTGAACTACGAGGTGCTGGACCGCCACGTCGGCTGGCTGGGAAGCTTCGGGTTCGGCGGCATGATCGTCGACGAGGCCCACCTGATCAAGAACAAGCGGTCGCAGCGCTCCCAGCACGTCATCCAGCTGTCCGAGCGGGTCCGGTCCCGGACGCCTCGACCGCTCCTCATGGCCCTCACCGGGACCCCGCTCATCAACGACATCGAGGACTTCCGGGCGATCTGGCAGTTCCTCGGCTGGATCGACGACAAGCAGCCGCGACGCGCCCTGATGGCCGCCCTGGAGGAGACCGGCCTGACCCCGGCCGACAACGGCTTCTACGCCGCCGCCCGGGCGTCGGTCATCGACCTGGGCATCGTGCGTCGACGCAAGATCGACGTCGCGGCGGACATCCCGGCCAGACGGGTCGCCGACCTGCCGGTCGAGCTCGACGACGATGCCGGGCGCTCGATCCGGGCCGCCGAGGCCGACCTCGCCGCCCGTCTGGTGCGGCGCTACGAGATGGCCCTGAGCGCGCGGGGAGCCGGCGCCGGCGACGAGGGCATCGACCACGACCTGGTGCGGCGGATCGCCACCTCCGAGCGGGAGGACACCTCCTCCGAGACCGACGACAACGTCTTCAGGCTGATGCGCCGGATCGGCCAGGCCAAGGCCGGCCTCGCGGCCGACTACGCCGCTCAGCTGGCCAACAGCGTCGGCAAGGTCGTCTTCTTCGCCAAGCACATCGACGTCATGGACCTGGCCGAGCGCACCTTCGCCGAGCGCGGACTGCGCTACTCCTCGATCCGTGGCGACCAGAGCGCACGGACCCGGCAGACCAACATCGACGCGTTCCTGACCGACCCCGACGTGGCCGTCGCCGTGTGCTCGCTGACGGCGGCCGGAGTGGGCATCAACCTGCAGGTGGCCTCCAACCTGGTGCTCGCCGAGCTGTCCTGGACGGACGCCGAGCAGACCCAGGCCATCGACCGGGTGCACCGGATCGGCCAGTCAGAACCGGTGACGGCCTGGCGGATCATCGCAGCCCAGACGATCGACAGCCGGATCGCCCAGCTCATCGACAGCAAGGCCGGGCTGGCCGCTCGGGCCCTCGACGGCTCCGACGAGGACGCCTCATCCTCGGTCGACGTGCAGCTGGAGGCGCTCATCGCCCTGCTCACCGAGGCGCTGAGCGACTACAGCGTGTCTGCTCCAGATTCCGGTCGAGGCCCCGGATGGTAGGCAACTTTGCGTTGCTGGTCAACGCTGACGCGCAGCTGCCCGACCGCTATCGCGACCTGGCCGATGCCACACTCGTTGCCACACTGGCAGACACGCGCCCCACCCTCACTGCCGCCGCGTACCCCCGGGAGGGTGGCCAGCCCGGATCGGCGAGTTGGGACTAGGGCGCCGACCGGGGGACGAGCTCGCCGCGTTGCCAACGCGCCTGGCTTCCCCCGGCCTGAGGCTTGACGCCGCACAGGAGCATCAGTCCCCCGGCCCGGGCCACCCGGCCCTGGGGACCCTGGTGGTTGGGTCAGCCGGTGGTGACGCTGGTCGGGTACGTGAGCTGCTGGGCGAACTTGACCATGCGCGACCGCTCGCCGTTGAAGTCGTAGATCCACGAGATCGGGCTCGAGTTGAGGTTGAGCCCCGAGTCGAAGAACGTGGCCAGGGCGCCGCCGCGGGAGATGAAGTACGAGTAGAACGCGTCCATCCACGCCGGCGCGAACGCCAGGTCAGCCGACCGGGTGTGGACGCCCCACTCGCCGTGGAACTTCGCGCGATGCGGGTCGACCTTGTCGAGCAGGTCCCAGAACGGACCGTAGACGACCTGCGGCTGCTTCCAGGCGCCTCCACTGTCGCTGGCCTGCAGGTACCGGTGGGTGTTCCACACGTCGACCCACGGGGCAACAGCGTCGATCCAGGGCTCGGGGCGACCGTTGCCGCCACCGAAGTCGGTGAACTGGCCCATGCCGAGCGCGCCAGTGAGGGTGACCAGACCCTTGCCGCCGGCGGCGTCCCGCCGTTGCGCCGCCCTCTGGAGGAAGGACCCGTAGTCGGTGGCGCCGCCCTTGCCGTCGCCGGCCGCCTCGTTGTGCAGGCTGACCGTGACCGGAGTGCCGTTGCGCACCAGGCCCTCGAACAAGGCGTCGAAGGTCGCATCCATACCCCCCGCGCCCGCCTGAGCGAACGACAACGAGCCCGGTTCCTTGACGTCGATCAGCGGGTAGGTGCCCCACGACTGGATCGTGGCGGCATCCGCGACAGCAGCCTTGGCGCCCTGCACGGTGGCTTGTGCGTTGGTCATGTACCGGTGGAACGACCCGAGCCGCACGGAGCTGCCGACAATGGCAGACAGCTGTGCGAGCCGCTGTGGCATCGCACCGACGCCGCCCTGCCGGCTCTGGCCCCAGTAGATCTTGCCGACGCCGGGGTCTCCGGGGAACCGGGCCCCCGCGGCCGGGGAGGTCAGACGAGGCGCTGATGCGCGTGCCGAGCCGGCGACCACAGTGTCGGCAAGGAGGAAGGAGCCGAGTGCGGCGCCGCCCGTAAGAATGTTTCGTCGTGTGAGGTAGGACATAGTCGTCCCTTTCGGTGGTGGGCTGCCCCGCCATTTCCTACGATAATCCTTTTTTCGGCAAAGAGCGAATGACCGGTTTCAATTCAGCCGCACTCAAGGTCGGTCCCGCCAGCGGGAAAGTAGCGTCCTAGCACGTCAATAGGCATGTGCGGCTCGCTCCGGGTCTCGCGCCTGGTGTCTTGGGGCTGTGGCGACGTTGGTGCAGCCAGCCAGTCGGGGCAGGCTGATCGCACCCTTGTGCCGAGAGTGGCCATGACCCGCTCCGGGGGTGCCTGCCCGGTGCGGACCCAGGAGAGGTCTTCACCCGGAGCCACGCCACGCACGTGGTGCACGGTGTTCTCGATCGCTCGATGGCCTTGCACCCAGGCGGGGGGAGTGGCTGGCGGCGCACTGGGCCGGGTCGGCGGAGATGATCAGGTAGGCGACCTCCACTGGCTCGGTCCACCTGCGGGTGACGGGTGACGGACTGGGGACGGCGTGGGGGGCCGCCGGGAGCTCGACCCGGTCCGGGGGCGCCAGTCCGGGGGCGTGGCGACCTCGATGATGCGGGTCGTCCGTCTTCGGGGCCGGTCACGGTTGTGATGTGCCGCGCACGTCCCTCCACGGAGACCTTGAGAACCGGTTCACTCTGAGGTGTTTGCCCTGACGTGAACACGTAGTCCCGCCGGCGTTCTTGAGCGCACCGTGCAGGTCGGAATACGCGAGCGGGTCTGGCACGGCTGGGGTTTCGTCGTTCTTGGCTGCGACGGTGACCTGCCAGGGCGGCTCCGCTGCTCGAGCTCGGCGACCAGGTACGACCTAGCCGTCGGTGCGGTCCGGGCGGCCCGCACGGTGTTCCCGTCCGACACGATCACCCGGGCCGACCGTGCGCAACCTGGCTCCGGATCCACAGCGACGTCGCCAGCGCCCGGTCCAGCATGTCGGCGTGCAGGTGCGCGAACAGCTTGCGCCCGCTCGACGCCTCCGTCACGTCAAGGCAGGGCCGCCTCGAGCCAGGTGCGCGCAGCCGACGGGGCGCCCGGTCACTCCCCGGTCGTCGCGAACGGACGGGTCGGCCGACACCCCGGCCACCGACACCCGCCATCGCGTGGCAGGCACCATGCGGATCAGCCGGATCCGTCACCCTGGCCACCTGGTCCAGCCGGGCGACGCGACTCAGGGATCGGTGTCGATGGCATCGTCGGGGTAGTCCGTGCCGAGACTGTTTGCGGGAGAACTTGCATCTCGACCCCCGTGGTCCGGACCCGACACACGCGTCGCGCCGACCGCAGACCAGCGGGTCACGAGCCACCGACCCCCGGCCTGTCCAAGACCCTGACCAGAAAATTGGCTGAGTCATTCGTTGACTTATCAACCCGTTCGCGACATTTGAGAACACCCGGTCAGGTGACTCAGAGTCCGGGCGTTGACCCTCGCGACTGGACAATTATTCAACGAGCGCAGTGACGCCTCCCGACGACGCACCTGCGGCCCTAGCCGTTATTCCGCAAATGTCATATCTATACGGAAAAATGTCCAAGTCATGACTAATAGTGGTTCAAATCTGGCTACTGAGGGCATGACGACGACCTCGTCGCCCATCACCGCAAACCTCCTCGACAACTGGGTCGGCAACGCACCCGCAGTGCCCACCTGCAGGGGCTGACCCGACCTCGGTCTGCCCACCAGGCACCGGTCGGCACCACGCCGGGGCCAGCGGGTGACCTGCACCACGGCCGTCGGGCTCACGGCATACCCTCGACGTCCCCGAGGTTGACACAATGGATCGACGTGACTGCGGACGGCCGCCCACACGGGGTGGCCGTCCGATCGCGTTCTGGAGAGGACCACGTCCGTGGACAGCAACCGCACGAACGGCTCGGCACGGCATCGGGTCGTCATCATCGGCTCCGGGTTCGGGGGGCTCTTCGCCGCCCAGGCCCTCAAACGGGCGGACGTCGAGGCGACGCTCATCGCCCGCACGACGCACCACCTGTTCCAGCCCCTGCTCTACCAGGTGGCCACCGGCATCCTGTCCGAGGGCGAGGTCGCGCCCACCACGCGGGAGGTGCTGGCCCGGCAGCGCAACGTTCGCGTCGTCCTCGGCGAGGTCACCGCGATCGACGTCGAGGCCCGAACGGTGTCCTCCCGGGTCCTCGGGCGCACGACGGTCACGCCCTACGACTCGCTCATCGTGTCGGCCGGTGCCGGGCAGTCCTACTTCGGCAACGACCGGTTCGCCGAGTTCGCCCCGGGGATGAAGTCCATCGACGACGCCCTGGAGCTGCGGGGACGCATCTTCAACGCCTTCGAGTGGGCCGAGCTGGCCAGCACGCCCAAGGAGATCGAACGGCTCATGACGTTCGTCGTCGTGGGTGCCGGACCGACCGGGGTGGAGATGGCCGGCCAGATCGCCGAGCTGTCCCGCCGCACGCTGGCCAGGGACTTCCGCGACATCGACACCCGGCAGACGCGGATCATCCTGCTGGACGGTGCCAACCAGGTGCTCCCGTCGTTCGGCGACCACCTCGGCGGCAAAGCGCAGCGGCGGCTGGAGCAGATGGGCGTGGAGGTGCACCTCGGCACCATGGTGACCGACCTGGACGCCACGGGTGTCATGGTGCGCGACGCCGCGGGCCGGACCCGACGGATCGAGGCCCTCACCAAGGTCTGGGCCGCCGGCGTCCAGGCCTCCCCGCTCGCCAGGCAGCTCGGCGAGCAGACCGGTGCCGCGGTCGACCGCTCGGGTCGGGTGTCCACCGCTGCCGACCTGACCCTGCCGGGTCATCCCGAGATCTTCGTGGTGGGCGACATGGCCTCGCTCAACGACTATCCCGGCGTCGCGCAGGTCGCGATCCAAGGTGCCCGGTATGCCGCCAAGGCGATCCGTCTGAGGGTCGCGGGGGAGGAGCCGCAAGCGCCGTTCCGGTACTTCGACAAGGGCTCGATGGCGACCATCTCGCGGTTCAGCGCGGTGGCCAGCATCGGCCGGCTCAACGTCTCGGGGTTCCTCGCCTGGGTCATGTGGCTGGCCGTCCACCTCGTCTACATCATCGGCTTCAAGAGCCGGATCACGACCCTGCTGCACTGGGCGGTCAGCTTCCTCGGCCGGGGCCGGTCGGAGCGAACCGTCACCGACCAGCAGACCTTCGCCCGCAACGCCATCGAGTCTATGGGCAGCCAGTACGCGCCGACCCTGCCCCGGGTCCCGGGCGACTCCCGGCCGCCGGCGCAGTCTCCCGCGCAGGCACGCAGCGAGCTCGACTCGACCAGCTGAGCGGCATACGGGCTCGGCCGGCGCCCACCCCGCCAGAGGCGTCCGAGCATCCGACACGCGGCACGTCCACCGACCGAACACCCGACACGCGGCACGTTCACCGACCGAACACCGGACACGCGGCATACGCCCGTCGCGAGCACGGCCAGGTGCCGCATGTCGGGTGCTCGGTGGGTGGGCGGTGGGTGCGGACGGGCAGCTGGGGGCGTGGCGGGCGTCGGCGAGGGCAGCGGCTGGTGGGGGTGACATAGGCTCCCGGGCATGCCCTTGGACTACCCGATCCACGACCGACACCTGCCCAACGGCCTGCGCGTCGTCGTCTCGCCCGACCACAGCGTCCCCAACGTCACGGTCAACCTGTGGGTGGGCGTCGGGTCGCGGCACGAGGACGCAGGGCGGACCGGGTTCGCCCACCTGTTCGAGCACCTCATGTTCCAAGGGTCCCGCCACGTCGCCAGTGGCGAGCACTTCGCCGCGCTGATGGCCGAGGGCGGGCGGCTCAACGCGACGACGTGGTTCGACCGGACCAACTACTTCGAGACGGTGCCCAAGGGGGCGATGGACCTGGCCCTCTGGCTCGAGGCGGACCGGCACGGCCACCTGCTCGACGCCGTCAACCAGAAGAACCTGGACAACCAGCGGGACGTGGTCAAGGAGGAGAAGCGTCAGCGCTACGACAACGCCCCCTACGGGACGGCGCTCCTGGAGGTGTATGCCGCGATCTTCCCCGATGGCCACCCCTACCACCACCCGACGATCGGCTCGATGGCCGATCTGGACGCCGCGTCCGTGGCCGACGTGCACGACTTCTTCAAGCGGTACTACGGCCCGAACAACTCGGTCCTCACCTTGTGCGGCGACGTGACGCCGCAGGATGGGTTCGCGGCGGTCGAGAGATACTTCGGCGACCTGCCGGCGTCGGCGCAGGTGCCCCGTGGTCCGGGCCCGCTGCTGCCCGCGCTGTCCTCCCCGGTGCGGGTGGATGTCGCCGGCGACGTCCCGAACGACCGCCTGCACCTGGCCTTCCGTCTCCCGGTGGACCCGACCCCCGACTTCGTGGCCGCGGGATTTGCGCTGGACATCCTCGGCGGACTGTCGATCGCTCGCCTCACCAAGCGGCTCGTCCGCGACGAGCAGGTCGTCCACCACGTCGACGCCCACGCCATGGGGTTCGTCGACGGCTCCTCGCTCGGTCTGGTCAGCCTCGACGTGGCCGGTGACGCAGACACCGACGTCGTCGAAGGTCGTGCGATGGAGGAGCTGGAGCGCTTCGCCGACGCCGGGCCGACGGCGGTGGAGATGGAGGCCGTCATGGCCCAGTCGGAGCGGTCCTGGCTCTCGGCGCTGGCCAGCCAGGAGGAGCGTGCCGACCTGATCAGCCACTCGACGCTGCTGCACGACGATCCCGGCTTCGTCAACACCTACCTGGACCGGCTGGCCTCGGTCACCCCGGAGCAGGTCACCGAGGTGGCCCGTCGCTGGCTTCGCCCGGCGAACCGGGCGACCGTCGCCTTCCTGCGCGCCGAGCAGGCTGCGGCATGAGCGTGGCCCGGCCGGACATCGCACCCGCCGAGCCGTGGACCTTCCCCGTCCCGCAGGAGACGGTGTTGGACAACGGGATCCGGCTGCTCGCCTTCGACATCCCCGGCCAGTACGTCGTATCCGTGCGGGTGGGTGTCCCGACGCCGCTGACCGCCGAACCGCGCCATCTCGAGGGCATCGCGACGGTGATGTCCCGACTGCTCGACGAGGGCACCGAACGGCATTCGCCTGACGAGTTCGCCGAGCTGCTGGAACGCAAGGGGATCGGGCTCGGCGCCGGGATGACCGAGTCGGCGCTGGTGGCCGAGCTGGACGTGGCGGCCCGTCATCTCGGTGACGCTCTCGACCTGCTGCGCCAGATGCTTGCCGAGCCGGCGTTCGCCGAGGCGGAGGTCCGGCGGGCCGTCGCGACCCGTCAGGCCGAGATCGAGCAGGAACGGGCCAGTGCACCACACCGTGCGGGACGGGAGTTCATCGCCACCTTCTACGACCCTGCCGACCGGGCCTCGCGCCCGACCGGGGGGACGGCGCAGACCGTCGGTGCGATCACGCGCGAGGACGTCGTGGCGTTCCACCGCGGCAACCTGGGCCCCGGGGGCTCGACCGTCGTCGTCGCCGGAGACCTCTCGGGTCTGGACGTGCCCACGCTCGTGCAGCAGACCCTCGGGTCCTGGTCGGTGCCCGGTCAGGCGCCCATCGTCCCGCCCGTGGCAGCCCGCCGTTCGGCCACGGCTGCGCGCACGGTGCTCGTCGACCGGCCGGGCTCGGTCCAGAGCGAGTTCGCCATCGGCTGGAGCGGGCCCGACCGGCACACCGACCTGGGCTGGGCGGCATACCAGGTCCTCTCGTTCCTCATCGGTGGGTCCCCGACCGCGCGGATCGACACTGTCCTGCGTGAGGAGAGGGGCTACACCTACGGGATCCGGTCGGCGTTCAGGCCGCGACGGGTCGGCGGCACGTTCCTCACGTCGGGGTCGGTGCGCACCGAGGTGACCGTCGAGGCACTCAAGCTGCTCCTGGACATCCTCGACCGTGCCCGAGAAGGTTTCACCGAGGAGGAGGTCCGCGACGGCGTCGACTACCTGAGCAAGACCGCACCCGGACGCTACGCAACGGCCGACGCGGTGGCGGGCGAAGCGGCCACGCTGGCCCTGGACGGACTCCCGCCCGACTTCACCACGGCCAACCTGCAGACCATGGCACGGCTCACTCCTGCGGACCTCCGGACGGCGATCAACGCCGTCGTGACCGGCGACTGGACCTTGGTGGTCGTCGGGGATACCGGCGCCTGGGCGGACGGCATACGCGACCTGGGGCGCGGCGAGGTGACCGTCGTCCCGAACTGACCGCGACGCTGCTCAGCCGGGCGGGACGTCACCCAACCGGGCGAGCACCTCGTCGTGGAGCAGGCCGTTGGTGGCCACCGCGTTGCCGCCGAACGGGCCGGGCCTGCCGGCGAGCGAGGTGAACCGGCCCCCGGCCTCGGTGACGATGGGGACGAGCGCTGCCATGTCGTAGACGGCCAGCGAGGGCTCGGTCGCGATGTCGACCGCACCCTCGGCGAGCAGCATGTAGGACCAGAAGTCGCCGTACGCACGGGTCCGCCAGCAGTCGTCGAGCAGCGTGGTGAACACCTCGCCCTTGCCGCGCTCGGACCAGCCGGACAGCGAGGCGTAGGAGATCGAGGCGTCCTCGATCCGGGACACCTTGGAGACGCGCATCCGGCTGGCCGACGTGAGCGAGCGTCCCGACCACGCGCCCGACCCGAGCGCCGCCCACCAGCGGCGGCTCAGGGCGGGTGCGGCGACGAGCCCGAGGACGACCTCCTCGTTGTCGACGAGGGAGATGAGGGTGGCCCAGACCGGGACGCCGCGGACGAAGTTGTGGGTGCCGTCGATGGGGTCGATGACCCAGCGGCGCGGCCCGTGCCCGGTCGACTCGAACTCCTCGCCCTCGACCGCGTCGCGGGGCCGGGTCCGCTTGAGCTGGCTGCGGATCAGCTCCTCGGCGGCGGTGTCGGCGTCGGTCACCAGGGTCAGGTCCGGCTTGGTCGACACCGCGAGATCGAGCGCCTTGAACCGGGCCATGGTGACCCGCTCGACCGCGTCGGCGAGGACGTGGGCGAGGCGGAGGTCGTCGTCGTAACCGGGCATCTGCCGAACCTAGCGCGGGTATGCCGTGCGGCCGGGGAGGTTGCAAGCGGCCGGGTCCTCGACCTGGGGCCGATTCGGTGACGCGAGGACGTGACCGTGGGGTCGGCTCCTACTCGTCGGGGGTGGTCGAGCGGGCGCGCAGCAGGCGTCGCAGCGACTCCAGCCGCGACCGGCCGGCCGGTCCGGCCCCGCCCGACGCGACCCAGTCGTCCAGGGCGCACTCCAACTCGTCGTGGGTGCACCCCCGTGGGCAGCCGGCCGTGCCCGCCGCCAGGTCAGGGAAGCTGTTGATGATCCGGTCCGGGTCGACGTGGGCCAGCCCGAAGGAGCGCACGCCCGGGGTGTCGACCACCCAGCCGGACCCGTCGGGCAGCGCCAGGGCGATGGCCGAGGACGAGGTGTGGCGACCGCGGCCGGTGACGTCGTTGACGTTGCCCACCGCCCGCAGGGCGGTCGGTACGAGGGCGTTGACGAGCGTCGACTTGCCCACGCCGGAGTGCCCGACCAGGACCGAGACCCGGCCCTGGAGGGCCGTCATCAGCTGCTCCAGCCCGGCGAAGTCGTCCACCGATGAGGTGACGACGACGGGCACCTCCAAGGGTGCGTACTGCGCCAGGAAGTCCTCGGGCGACTTCAGGTCGGCCTTGGTGAGCACGATGAGGGGGGTCAGCCCGGCGTCGTATGCCGCGACCAGGCAGCGGTCGATCATCCGGGGCCTGGGCTCGGGGCTGGCCAGGGCTGTCACGACGACGAGCTGGTCGGCGTTGGCGACGATGACCCGCTCGACCGGGTCGGTGTCGTCTGCCGTCCGTCGCAGGACACTGCGCCGCGGCTGGACCCGCACGATCCGGGCCAGTGCGTCAGGCCCGCCGCCGATGTCGCCGACGAGGTCCACGACGTCGCCGACGACGATGCCCTTGCGGCCGAGCTCGCGAGCCTTCATGGCGTTGACGACGCGGGCGGTGAGCCGCCTGCCTCCGCTGCCAGCCTCGACATGCACGCGGTATCGGCCACGGTCCACGGCGTAGACGACGCCGGGAACCGCCTCGTCGTGCGCGGGACGGTCCTTGGACCGAGGTCGGGAGCCCCGGCGGCTCGGTCGGATCCGGGCATCGGACTCGTCGTAGTCGTCCGTGCTCCGGGTCATCGCGCGCCCATACCGACGTTCACAACCGCGCGATTGGGGAGTTGTGAACGTGAGGGTTCGCAACGTTGCAATTGGGGAGTTGTGAACGGGTCATGGGGCGGTGCGGACCAGGGCGTCCCAGAGGTCGGTGAACGTCGGCAGGGTCTTGGCGACCGTCGCGACGTCCTCGACGAGCACTCCCGGTACGGCCAGGCCGAGGACCGCGCCCGCCATCACCATCCGGTGGTCGGCGTAGGTGTGCCATAGGCCGCCGCGCAGCGGTGCCGGCACGATCCTGAGGCCGTCGTCGGTCTCGGTCACCCGACCGCCGAGCGCGCTCAGCTCGTGCGCCAGGGCAGCCAGACGGTCGGTCTCGTGGCCGCGGATGTGGGCGACGCCGCGAATGACCGACGTGGAGTCGGCCAGCGCGGCCAGGGCGGCCACGACGGGAGTCAGCTCGGCGGCGTCGTGCAGGTCGGCGTCGATCCCGGTGATGCCCGAGCCGCCGCTCACGGTGAGCCCCTCCCGGGAGAGGACCACGTCGGCGCCCATCGCGTCCAGGATGTCGCGCATCGCGTCACCGGCCTGGGTCGTGTGCTGCGGCCAGCCGGGAACGGTGACCCGGCCGCCCGTCACCAGGGCCGCGGCGAGGAAGGGCCCGGCGTTGGACAGGTCCGGCTCGACCGCGACGTCGAGCGGACTGAGCTCGGTCGGCTCCACCACCCAGGTGTCGGCCTCCGAGTCGTCCACGACGGCTCCTGCGTCGCGCAGGACCTCCATCGTCATGTCGATGTGCGGCCGGCTCGGGATCGGCTTGCCGTCGTGGCGCACCGTCACGCCCAGCTCGTAGCGGGCACCGGACAGCAGCAGGGCGGAGACGTACTGGGAGGAGGCGGAGGCATCCATGACCACCGAGCCACCCGGCATACGACCCGCGCCGTCGACCGTGAACGGCAGGGTGCCCCGGCCATCGGAGTCGACCTTGGCGCCGAGGGTCACCAGCGCGTCCAGGAGGGGACCCATCGGCCGGACCCGCGCCGGCGCGTCGCCGTCGAAGTGCACCGGTCCGCTGTTCAGGCCCGCCAAGGCCGGCAGGAACCGCATGACGGTGCCGGCCAGCCCGCAGTCGACCCTCGCCGGGGCACCGAGGGCGGCGGGTGCGACCCACCAGTCATCACCGTCGTCGCCGACCTCGTCGATGGTCGCGCCGAGGGACCGCAGGGCCGAGGCCATCAGCAGGGTGTCCCGCGACCGCAGCGGGCGGTGGAGTAGGGAGGGCCCGCTGGCCAGGGCGGCGACGACCAGATAGCGGTTGGTGAGCGACTTGCTGCCCGGCAGCGGGACGATCGCGTCCAGCCCGCCGGAGACCGGAGGCGCCGGCCAGTCAGCTGACGGCATCTTTGGCCTGGAGTGCCGCGATCCGGGCCTCGCGACGGGCCGTCCTGGCCAGGTGACGGGCTTGGCGGCGGCCGGTGCGGGCGGCCCGCCCCGCGGCGTCGGTCGCCATGCCGGCCCGGTACACCAGGCCCGGCTTGCCCTCGGTGTCGACGGCCGCGAGCAGCACGCCGCCCAGCATGCTGAGGTTCTTCAGGAAGTGGGTCTGCTGCTGCTTGCGGGCTGCCGGGTCGGTCTCCTCCCAGAACGGGTGGCCGGCCAGCGTCGTGGGCACCAGGGTCACGGCCAGGACGGTCGCGGCGGCGCGCGGGAACCGTCCGAGCGCGAGGAGCACACCGCTGCCGGCCATGGCCAGGCCGTTGGCCCGGACGAGCAGCTCGGGGTCCTTGGGCAGGCCCAACGGCCCCGCCACCCGCTCGAGGAGGGGGGCGGCCTTGGCCGCGCGCCCACCCGGCGTCTTGAACGCGTCATAGCCCCCCTTGACGAACATCGCGGCGAGCAGCGGACGGGCAACCTTGCGGACCAGGGTCATGTGGCGGGTCTCCTTCGTGGGTCGAGTGCAGCGGGCCGCATACGTCGCTGGTCAGCGCGAACGCGCCCGCCGTTGCTCTCCTACCGTAGTTGCTCGGTCCGGGCCTGCGTAGCCTTGACCCATGTGTGGTCGCTACGCAGCCAGCGCCAGCCCGGCCGACCTCGCCGAGGAGTTCGAGGTCGACCTGGACCGGACCGGCGAGCCGTCCCGGAGCATCCTGGCCAACCCGCAGGACCCGCCCGCGGGGACGCCGGACTACAACATGGCCCCCAGCAAGCAGGCGCCGGTCGTCCTCACCCGCAGCCTGCGGGAGGCCGATGAGGCGTATGCCGCGGGGCAGGGTCCGCAGCGTCAGCTCCGGCTGCTCACGTGGGGGCTCGTACCCAGCTGGGCCAAGGACGTCAAGGTCGGGATGCGGATGATCAACGCCCGTGCCGACTCGGTCCTGGACAAGGCAGCCTTCCGGCGCGCGGCCATCTCCCGGCGCGCCCTGGTGCCGGCCGCCGGCTGGTACGAGTGGCAGGTCTCACCGACGGCGACCGACGCCAAGGGCAGACCGAGGAAGCAGCCGTTCTGGGTGCACCGTGCCGACGGGTCCGACTGCGCCTTCGCCGGACTCTACGAGTTCTGGCGCGACCGTGCGGTCCCCGACCAGGAGGACCCGACGGCCTGGCTGACGACGTTCACCATCATCACGACCGACGCCGAGCCCGGCCTGGACCGGATCCACGACCGGCAGCCGCTCGTGCTGGACAAGGACCTGTGGGACGACTGGCTGGACCCCGACCTGACCGACCCCGAGGCCGTCCAGAGCATGCTGGACGTCGCCCGCCCGGGCCGCTTCGAGGCGTATGCCGTGTCCAAGGCGGTGTCCTCCAACCGCAACAACGGGCCGCAGCTCATCGCCCCGGCGGCCGTCGAGGAGCTGGAGGGCGTCGTCGACCCGACGACGGGGGAGATCATCGGCGGGCCGCAGTGAGCCAGGCGACGACGCGACCGCTCGCCGAGCGTCGCCTGGAGGTCGACACCCCGCTCGGACCGGCCGAGGTCCAGATTCGTCGGCCGGTTCACGCAGTGGGGACCGTGTTGCTCACGCACGGCGCCAACGGCGCCGTCGGCACGGCTGACCTGCGCGCGCTCGCCGCCGCTGTACCCGACCACGGCTGGGCGTTCGCGCTCGCCCGACAGGCCTGGGCCGTCGCGGGCCGCCGGACGCCACCCTCGCCGGCCCTCCAGGACGAGGCGTGGCGGCCCGTCGTCGAGGCGCTGAGCAGCGGCCGCCGCCGGCTGCCGGCGCCGCTGGTCGTCGGAGGCCGGAGCAACGGCGCCCGGGTGGCCTGCCGCACCGCGCACGAGACCGGAGCCGACGGTGTGCTGTGCCTGGCCTTCCCGCTGCACCCGCCCGGCCGGCCGGACCGGCTCCGCGCCGACGAGCTCGGACTACCCCTCGCGCACGGCATCCTGACCAGGGTCGTGCAGGGACGGACGGACCCCTTCGGGACGCCCGGCGAGGTGCGCGCGCACGTGGCGGATCCCGGCATCGTCATCGAGGTGAACGGGGGGCACGGCTTCGCCAGGCACCCGGCCGACGTCGTCGCGGCGGTCCTGGCCCACCTCGACGCGGTGAGCGCCCGGCATACCGCCTAGAGAGCACCGCCCGCAGCCGTGGGCGCCGAGGCGTCCCCGCCGGTGTCTCCCACGGCCTCGCGGGCCAGGTGGTCCTCGATCTGGAACCAGTCCTCGCCGGCGCGGTCGGCAATGGCCAGCAGGGTGTTCATCGTGGACACCTCCTCGACCTGCTCCCGCAGGAACCACAGCATGAACTGTTCGGAGAGGACGTCGCCGGCGGCGCGGGCGGCCCGGAACAGCGTCTCGATCTGGCCGGTCACCGTCTTCTCCTGCGCCAGCGCGAGCCGGATCAGGTCCACCGGCTCCTCGAAGTCGTTGCGCACCTCGTCCACGCCGGGGATCTGGAAGTGCCAGTCACGGTCCATGAGGTAGCGCACCATCATCATCGCGTGGTTGCGCTCCTCGACGCTCTGGGCGTAGAAGTGGGCCGCGAGACGGGGCAGGTCCTGCTGGTCGAACCACGCCGCGATCGCGATGTACTGCTGGTGGGCGGTGAACTCGTGACGGATCTGTTCGCGAAGGAGGGCGACGAACGCGGTCTCGGTGGCCATGGCAGGACAATCTAGTGGGGGAATGGATCGTCGCCACGGGGACGTTCCAAGAGTGCTGTACGCCCGCGCCGTCCGCGCGGCGACGAGTGTGGACCGACGACCCAAGGCAGGAGGCCCGGTGCTCGTACTCAACGCGCCGACCCGTACCGACACGCCGCTAGGGTGGAGCACGATGAGTGACTCCATGGCGCCCCAGACGACCGACCCTGCGATCGCCCCCGAGGTGGCGGCGGTGCCCGTCGATGTCGCGACCGAGACCGAGGCCCAGCGGCTGGCCCGCTTCGAGGCCGAGGCGCTGCCCCTGCTGGACCAGCTCTACTCGGCGGCGCTGCGCACGACGCGCAACCCGGCCGATGCCGAGGATCTGGTGCAGGAGACGTTCGCCAAGGCGTATGCCGCGTTCCACCAGTACCGCCCCGGCACCAACCTCAAGGCCTGGATGTACCGCATCCTGACCAACTCCTACATCAACAGCTACCGCAAGAAGCAACGCGAGCCGCTGAAGTCCGATGCCTCCGACATCGAGGACTACCAGCTGGCCCGAGCCGAGTCCCACCAGTCCAGCGGGCTGAAGTCGGCGGAGACCCAAGCTTTGGACCACCTCCCCGACAGCGAGGTCAAGCGCGCGCTCCAGGACCTTCCCGAGGACTTCCGGATGGCGGTCTACCTCGCCGACGTCGAGGGGTTCGCCTACAAGGAGATCGCCGAGATCATGCAGACGCCGATCGGCACCGTCATGTCCCGGTTGCACCGGGGTCGGCGCCAGCTGCGCGAACGGCTCACCGACTATGCCCGCGACCGAGGCATGAAGGTCGACGCAGGGGAGGCATCATGAGCACCGGCCCGCACGGACCTGGCACCGCTGGCCACGATGACCCCGACTGCTCCGAGACGCTCCACCGGCTGTACGAGTACCTCGACGGCGAGATGACCACGGACGACACCCAGAAGATCGCCCACCACCTCGCAGCGTGCGCGCCCTGCATGGAGCAGCACGACCTGGAGCAGGCGGTCAAGGCGATCGTCCGGCGGGCCTGCCCGCAGGAGTGCGCGCCCCCCTCCCTGCGGACCTCGATCGTCCAGCGGATCACGACGATCCGGGTGGAGTACACCGAATGAGCGACCCGCCCGGCATACGTCCAGGGCCCCCCGAACCAAGCGGTTCGGGGGGCCCTGGACGTATGC
>JAICMC010000141.1 GCA_025929465.1 Nostocoides sp. | reverse complement strand
CGGATCCTCGAGGCCCAAGGCCAGGCCCGCGCCATCCAGCAGGTGTTCGACGCCATCCACCGCGGCAAGCCAACCCAGAAGCTGCTCGCCTACCAGTACCTGCAGGTGCTGCCGCAGATCGCCCGCGGCGACTCCAACAAGATGTGGATCATCCCGAGCGAGCTGACCGACGCGCTGCGCGGCATCGGCTCGGCGCTCGGCGGCAGCTCCGCTCCGGGCGGCGACGACGACGAGCAGTGGACCGACAACGGCGACGTGGTGCCCACCGTCTTCGACGACACCGTGCTGGAGGACCCGCGCCAGGCCCTTGCCGAGGCCCGCGGCCAGGCCGGGCTGGCCACCCAGGAGGCGATGAGCCACGGTGAGTCCGCGCCTCGCGCGCAGGCGCCCAGGGCGCAGCAGGGAACCCAGGCTCCTCCGGTCACGGCCGTGGCCCCTGATCCTGCGCAGGCCGTGCCCGCGCAGCCGCTTCCCGAGCCGGCAGCACCTGCCG
Source organism: Nostocoides sp. (assembly GCA_025929465.1). Lineage (GTDB taxonomy): Bacteria > Actinomycetota > Actinomycetes > Actinomycetales > Dermatophilaceae > Nostocoides. Next base: position 7,372 of record JAICMC010000141.1, on the reverse strand, counting down.
ACCTCGTTGAGACCGTCGACGAGTCCGTCCTCGCCCCGGACGCGCCTCGCCCGTAAGGCCCAGCACGTGCGACATGGCACCCGGCCACCCCACTAGGGTGTCCGGGTGTCCGTGCTGAACGCCCTGCTCATGGTGCTTGCCGGTATTGCGGCGGGCACCATCAACACCATCGTCGGCTCGGGCTCCCTGATCACCTTCCCGACCCTCCTGCTGCTCGGCATCCCACCCGTCCCGGCCAACATCTCCAACAACATCGGCATGCTCGGTGGCGGCATCACCGGCTCCTGGGGCTATCGCAGCGAGCTGCGGGAGGGTGGGCCACTCCTTCGCCGGCTGGTGCCGATGTCGCTCGCCGGGTCGGCCATCGGCGCTCTGCTGCTGCTGCGCCTGCCCGCCTCGGCCTTCAAGGGGATCGTGCCGGTCCTCATCGGCCTGGGTCTGGTCCTGGTGATCTTCGGTCCCAGCCTGCAGTCCTGGGCAGCCGCCCGGCACGAGCATGCCGGCGGGGTGCCGGCCTGGCAGGCTCCTGCCCTTCTCGGGGGGGTGCTGTTCGCGGGTATGTACGGGGGCTACTTCGGAGCAGCGCAGGGCGTCATCCTGATGGGCCTGCTCAGCACCCTGGCGCAGGGTTCGCTGCAACACCTGAACGGCTACAAGAACGTCCTGGCCTTCATCGCCAACGCGGTGGCCGCCATCGTGTTCGTGCTCGTGGCTCGTGACCAGATCCACTGGCTGGCCGTGCTGTTCGTCGGTCTCGGGTCGTTCCTCGGCGGCTTCGTGGGCGCCGGTGTGGGTCGGCGGCTGCCGCCGCAGGTCCTGCGGGCCGTCATCGTCGTCATCGGAGTGGTCGGCATCGTCAAGGTGGTGTGGTTCCCCTGACCGTCGTGCGGGTCACCGACCCTGCCGACGAGCGGCTGCGCGACTACGTGGGCCTGACCGACATGGCGTTGCGGCGGGTCGTGGAGCCGGCCGGCGGCCTGTTCATCGCCGAGTCCGAGAAGGTCATCCGCCGCGCACTGGCGACCGGACACCGCCCTCGGTCCTTCCTCATGGCCGACCGGTGGCTGACCGAACTCGCCGATCTGGTCGCTGATGCCGAGATCGCCAACACGCCGGTGTTCGTGGGTGAGCACGCCGTGATCGAGGCGCTGACCGGGTTCCACCTGCACCGCGGCGCGCTGGCGGCGATGCACCGGCTGCCGCTGCGCCCGGTCACCGAGGTGTTGACGGGCGCCAGGCGGGTCGTCGTCCTGGAGGACATCGTCGACCACACCAACGTCGGCGCGCTGTTCCGCTCGGCCGCGGCGCTGGGTATCGACGCCGTCCTCGTCACGCCCCGGTGTGCCGACCCGCTCTACCGCCGTGCCGTCCGGGTCTCGATGGGCACCGTGTTCCAGGTTCCGTGGACGCGGATCGACCCGTGGCCGGCCGGCGCAGGCCTGTTGCGGGACAACGGCTTCGACGTCGCCGCCCTGGCCCTGTCGGATGACTCGGTCACCCTCGACGCGTATGCCGCGAGTCCTCCGGAGCGGGTCGCGCTGGTGCTGGGCGCCGAGGGTGACGGGCTCTCGCCGCGCACCCTGGCCGGTGTCGACACCGTCGTGCGGATCCCGATGAGGGGGGCAGTGGACTCCCTCAACGTGGCTGCGGCCGGAGCGGTCGCGGCCTGGGCACTACGCGTCCGCTGAGCGGGCGGTCAGGCGTCGGCGACGGTGAGGACCTCGGCTTCGGCGGGGCTCGCGTGCTGCTCGGTCCCGTGGCCCGGGCCGGCGTCGATGCCGGCAAGGTAGCGACGGCCGAAGCCGAGCATGAGGATCGCGGCGACCACCGCACCGCCGCCGACCCAGAACGGCACGTGGGCGCCGAAACGCTCACCGAGCTTGCCCGCCAGGTAGGGCGCCAGAGCGCCGCCGGAGAACCGCACGAAGCTGTATGCCGCGGAGGCCACACCGCGCTCGACGGGCGCCGCCTTCATGACGGTCTCGGTGATGAGGGTGTTGTTGACGCCGAGGAACGCGCCGGCGACGATGACACAGACGACCAGGACCGCCTTGTTGTCGGTCCAGAGCGCCATCGCGAACAGGACCACCGCGAAGCCGGCGAGCGCGACGAGGGCGCCGTTGACCGTGCCGATCCGCTGCTGGATGCGAGGCGCCACGACGACCGAGGTGAAGGCGAGGAACAGGCCCCAGCCGAAGAAGACGAAACCCACCCTGTGCGCCGACAGGTCCAGCGGGAAGGGCGTGAACGCAAGGAGGGTGAAGAAGCCGAAGTTGTACAGGAGCGAGGTGAGCGCCACCGTGAGCAGACCCGGATGACGCAGTGCCCGCAGCGGCTCCGACAGACGGCTGGGCGCGTCGGTTCGCGGGGTCGCCGGAAGCGCGACAGCGGTCAGCACGAAGGCGAGCAGCATCAGGACCGCGACCCCGTAGAAGGGCCACCGCCAGGAGACGCTGCCCAGCGAGCCGCCGACGAGGGGTCCCGCGGCGATGCCGAGGCCGAGTGAGGCTTCGTAGAGGATGATCGTCTGACCGATCGAGCCCTTCGCCGACCGGACGATGGTCGCCAGGGCGGTCGCGATGAACAGCGCGTTGCCCAGCCCCCAGACACCCCGCCAGGCCACGATGCCGGCGACCGAGTCCTGCAGCCCGGCCATACCGGCGCCGACGACGATGATCGCCAACCCGGCCAGCAGCGTCCACTTGGCGCCGATCCGGCTGGAGATCCAACCGGTCACGAGCATCGCCAGACCCATGACGACCATGTAGCTCGTGAAGAGCAGCGACACCTGGGACGGTGAGGCGCCCAGCTTGTCGGCGATCGGCTTGAGGATCGGGTCGACCAGGCCGATGCCCATGAAGGCGATGACGCACGCGAAGGCGACGGTCCAGACGGTCTTGGGTTGGCGCCACATGGGCAGGTGGTCCTTTGCGGTGGGAGGGGACGGTTGGGCGGGCGAGGGCTCGTGGCTCAGGGGCTGTGCGGGAGCGTGCCGACCAGCTCGGCCAGGACGCGGACGGATCCGCGCAGCCGGTCCCGTGAGTCGGGGTCCAGCCCGGCGATGAGGGGGGCCAGCGCCGCCCCGCGGGCGCTACGGGCGTCTGCCAGCGCGGCGCGACCGGCCCCGGTGAGCTCCACGAGCACCGCGCGGGCATCGCCGGGGTCGACGCGACGCTCGGCGTAGCCGGCCGAGGCCAGCCGGCTGACCTGTGCGGTCATCGTCGGCTGCGTGGTGTTGTCCGCACGGGCCAGGTCGCCCACCCGCGTGGTGCCCATCTCGTCGATGAGGGCGAGCAGGCGCACCTGAGCCGGGGGCACCTCCAGGTCGGCGTGTCTGGACGCCCACCGGTTGAGCCGGCCGACCGCGAGCAGCAGCTCGTCGGCCAGGTCGGCAGTCACCTGGGTTGAGGTGTGGACCGGCATACCTGAAATATAGATAGGCAGTCTATGTATGTCAACCTGAGGGGGCTTCCGGGTCGGAAGAAGCTCATCCGAGCCGTTGGGTCGTGAGGGGAGGCGAAGGAGGGTCAGCCGACCAGGCGGGCCAGGAGGTCGGCGAGGGTGGCGGCCGGGTCGTCGGTGAGGCCGCTGTGGACCGGGCCCGGCTGGATGACGGTGCTGCGAGGGGCGGACAGCCAGCCGAAGCGACGTCCCGGGGCGCCGAGGTCGGGGCGGCCCCCGCCGGTCTCTCCCCGGCATACGTCCGACAGCGTCGCCAGCGACCGGGTGACCGACTCGATGTCGAGGTCCGCAGCCAGCGCCTGCAGACGGTCGCGGTCGACCCGGTGCGCGACGGCGAGGAAGTCGGCGCTCTGGCTGTAGAGGACGACCCCGACGTTGACGAACTCCTCGCGGTCCACCCGGGGGACGCAGCGCAGGACGACGTACTGGTAGGGCAGCACCGTCATCGAGCACCGCCGGGCAGCCAGGCCGCAGGGGAGGCGAGCCGGACCAGCAGGTGCTCGGCGTATGCCGACCGCACCGCGGCCGGGTCGGCCAGGCCGACGCCGGTCTCCAGCCACTCCTCGGGCACGTCGCCGAGGACGGAGTCGACCAGGTCCGCGGTGACGAGGGGGGCCAGCCGGTCGTGGACCGAGCGCACGTCGTCCGCGACGTCGAGCAGCACGTGCTTGCTCGCGTCGAACGGCTGGGCGGCGAAACGGGCCGGGTCGGGGGAGCGGCTCGGCCAGCCGTGGTGGAAGTAGAGGGCGGCGCCGTGGTCGATCGCCCAGACCGTACGGTGCCAGACCAGCAGGTTGGGGTTGGCCCAGGTGCGGTCGACGTTGGCGGTGAAGGCGTCGAGCCAGACGATCTGGGCGGCCTCGGCCGGGGACGGCGGCCAGGACCCGTCGTAGCCGAAGGAGCCGGGCAGGAAGTCGACCCCGAGGTTGAGCCCCACGCTGGCGGTGAGCAGGTCCTGCACCTCCTCGTCGGCTTCGTAGCGGGCGATGTCACGCGACAGGTCGACGGCGACCATGGCCGGAACCCGGATGCCGAGCCGTCCGGCCAGCCCGCCGACGACCACCTCGGCGACGAGCACCTTCAGGCCCTGCCCGGCGCCGCGGAACTTGACCACATAGGTGCCGAGGTCGCTGCCCTCGACGATGCCGGGCAGCGAGCCGCCCTCGCGCAGCGGCGTGACGTAGCGCGTCCCCTCGATCCGTTCGAGCACGTGCCAACCCTAGGGCCGAGCCGGGGCCCGGCCTCACTGCGGAGCGAGCCGGAGCACCTCCTGCAGGGTGTCGGCCTGGTCGGCCGTCTTGTCCTCGCGGTAGCGCAGGACACGAGCGAAGCGCAGGGCGACACCGGCCGGGTAGCGCGACGAGCGCTGCAGGCCGTCGAAGGCGATCTCGACGACCTGCTCGGGACGCACGGTGACGACCCAGCCGTCGTCCGCGACCTCGAGCTCACGGAACCGGGTCGTCTGCCAGGCGAGCATCTCGTCGCTCATCCCCTTGAAGGTCTTGCCGAGCATGACGAACCCGCCGGTCACGGGGTCTCGGGCGCCGAGGTGGATGTTGGACAGCGTGCCGCGCCGCCGTCCGCTGCCGTGCTCGACGGCCAGGACGACGAGGTCGACCGTGTGGACCGGCTTGACCTTGACCCACTGACTGCCGCGACGGCCCGCGGCGTACGGCCCGTCGAGGGTCTTGACGACGACACCCTCGTGGCCCGCCGCGACGAGGTCGTCGAAGAACGCCTGTGCCGTGGCGGGGTCGGCGGCGAGCAGCCGGGGGACGAGTAGGTGCGGCGCGAGGTCCAACAGCTCGGCGTGCCGCTCGGCGGCGGGGGTGTCGAGCAGGGTGCGCCCGTCGCGGTGCAGGACGTCGAAGAGGAACGTCGTCACCGGTGCGGTTGCTCGGAGGGCCTCGGGGTCGGCCGAGCTGGCGGTCCGGGCGCCGGTGACCTGGAACGGGGCGGGGCGGCCGTCGGGGCGCAGCACGATGGCCTCACCGTCGAGGACGAGGTCACCACCCGGGAGCTCGCGAACCACCTCGACGACCTCGGGCAGGCGGACGGTGATGTCGTCCAGGCTGCGGGTGAACAGGCTCACCTCGCCAGCGCGGCGGTGGGCCTGGATCCGGATGCCGTCCAGCTTGCCGTCGACGAGGACCGGCCCCGCCCCGTCCACTGCCTCGGCGACGGTCCTGGCCGACGAGGCGAGCATCGGTCGGACCGGCCGGCCGACCTGGAGGTCGACGCCCGCCAGCGCCGCGACGCCACCGGCACGAGCGGCCTCGGCGACCGGCGCGGCATAGCCGCTGAGCATGACGGCGCGCCGGACCGCGGCCTCGGGGACCGAGAAGGCCTGCGCGATGGCCGGCTGCATGACCCCGTCGAGGGCCCCCTGCCGCAGGTTGCCGATGACCAGGTCGCGCAGGAAGTCCTGTTCAGCAGCGGTGGCGCGAGTGAGCAGCGCGTCGAGCAGCCGTCGACGGGTGGCCACCGACCCGCTCCCGGACGAGCCGGCGATCTCGGTGAACGCTGCGTCGACCTCGGCGACCGACAATGACGGCGCGTCGGCGGCCTCCGGCATACGGGACAGGGACCGCCACCCCACGCCGAGCCGCCGCTGGGGCAGGACGCCGGACAGGTGGCTCACGACGACCCCGGTCTCGACGGGGTCCGCGGCGGCGATCAGCCGGGCGAGCGCGGCCACCTTGGCGGTCCGGGACCGGGTGGCCCCCACCTCGGCGGACGCGGCGACGACGTCAGCGAGCAGCATCAGGCCATTCTCGCCGACCGGCTACCCGGAGGCGGTGGTGGTGCCGCCAGGAGGTCCCGCCCCGGCCTGCAGGGACCAGGCGGCCTCCACCGCGTCCTCGATCGCCCCGTCGTCCCCGGCGGCGAGGTCGGCGACGACCATCATGTGCCTGGCGAAGCGGGCAGGGACCGAGAAGACCTGTGGATGCCGCTCGAGCAGCCCCTCGCGCACCTCGAACGGCACCCGCACGACGACGTGCGTCGAGTCCAGCTCGCGGGCCACCAGCCGTCCTTGGTACACCCACCGGGCAGCGCCGTCGGAGGACCTGCGCCGCACCCCGCGCAGCGCCGTCACCACGTGACCGAAGGCCTCCAGGTCCATGCCGGAGAGCATGGCACGCCGCGGTCCTGGGGGGCGGGCCGACGACCGAGGGGACGAGCCGGACCCGACCGGACCCACCGAGCGTTCCTCTAGAGTCGGTGGCGCCACCCCGACCAAGGATGTGTCGTGACCGAACGAGTCGTCGCCAGCCGGTACCGGCTGACCTCCCCGCTCGGGCGTGGCGGCATGGCCGTCGTCTGGCGCGCCGTGGACGTCCTGCTCGGCCGCGAGGTCGCCGTCAAGACCGTCGACCTCACCGGACCGGAGAGCGAGGCCTGGGGCGAGCGCTTCCGCCGGGAGGCCCGCGCCACCGCTGCTCTGAACCACCCCAACATCGTCACCGTCTACGACACCGGGGTCGAGGGCCACACGGCATACCTCGTCATGGAGCTGCTGCCCGGGCCGACGCTCGCCGAGCAGGTCCGCGACCGCGGGGTCCTGCCGCCGGCGCAGGTGCGCAGCATCGGCCTGCAGATCTGCTCGGCCCTGGCCGCCGCGCACGCCGCTGGGATCGTCCACCGGGACATCAAGCCGGCCAACGTCGCGTATGCCGTGGACGGCCGGATCCGGGTGCTCGACTTCGGCATCACCCAGCTCATGGACGACCCCGGTCACGCACTGACCCGGACGAACACGGTCCTGGGCACCGCCGACTACCTGGCCCCCGAGCAGGCGGTCGGCGGCCGGGTCGACGAGCGAGCAGACCTGTACGCCCTCGGATGCGTGCTGACCACCCTGCTCACCGGTGCCCCGCCCTACCACGGAGACACCCCCGTGGCCACGATG
>JAICMC010000085.1 GCA_025929465.1 Nostocoides sp. | reverse complement strand
GGATGGCCCTCCGCGAGATCGCGGGCGTCTGCCGTCCGGGCCGGCGCGACGCGAGCCGGCCACGCCACACCCTGCTCGGGCAGCCCGGCCTCAGGCCCGGCCTCGGGCCCGGCCTCGGGCCCGGCCTCAGACCCGGACTCGGCAGCTGCCGGTTCGCTGGGAGCGGACAGCTGGCTCGGGGCCGGTGCCTCGAGGTGACGGTGCTGCCCCGGCTGAGGCAGGGCCGAACCCACGGCCGGTCGGACGTCGGCGGCCGCACCGAGCGGCGGCGAAGCACGACCAGGAACGCCAGCACCACCGCCAGCACCACCGCGAGACCCGGGCCCGGGCCCGGACGCCGGCGTCGCCCGCAGGGCGGCAGCGAACCGCAGCGCGGACGACCCGGGGCCCGGGTCCCCGATCGGCTCCCCGACCGGAGCGCCGGCGACGGGAGTCGCCGCAAACCGCCGAGACGCACCGGCATACGCCCCAGGCACGGCAACGGCGGATGCCGACGCCCGCGCGAGGGCCCGGGCCAGGCCACCCGCCGAAGGGGGCGGGCCCGTCCCGGTCTCGCCCGGCCCGCCCATCAGACAACCCCGGAGACGAGCGCGGCGAGCCGCTGGCGACGGTGGTCGGAGAGGGCCTCGATGGTGGACAGGTCCCAGCCGTACCTCGAGGCGAGCAGGTGGACGTCCCGGTCGAAGTCCGCGCAGACCGTGGCCAGCGCGCCCAACACCATCGCCACCCCGTCGGCGTCGACGACGACCGGGTCCCCGCACTCGACGCACACCGAGCGGAGCGGTCCGGCGAGCGACTGCTCGGCGCGGTCCAGGTCCGCCAGCGTCCCGACAGGCACGACGCCGTCGGCCGCCACCCGGCAGCGCGCGAGGACCACGTCGGGGTCGCCGGCGGACGCCAGCAGATCGGCATACGTCGGCTCCCGCACCCCACTCCCCGGACCGGTCCGGACCGAGGCCCACACGTGCGGGCCGACCGACGAGGCGGTGAGCGACAGGGTCGTCCGGGCCCCGCACCCGCTGCAGGGCGCCGTCACCTCCAGCCCGCGGCCGCTCAGCTCCTCGTATGCCGCGAGGAGGCGTCGGTCCGCAGCCCCCAGCGGGAGGTCGGCTGGGTCGTCGACCTCGTAGAAGGACAGCTCGGTCCGGTCCGCACGGGCGCGCAGGACGGCCACGGCCTGGCTCAGCAGGTCCGTGCCGTCCTCAAAGGCCGCCGCCAGCCGGGCCAGCGGAGAGGCCGTGCGCGCGGAGTCCATCTCACCCGGCCTGCTCGACCGGCTCGGTGACGTCGGTGTCCCGTTCCCAGCCTTCGAGCTCGAGCTTGATCAGCTGGATGGCGACCGCGGCTGACGAGGCGTCGAGCGCCGGGAGTGCCTGGTACTCCGAGACCCAGCACCGGAACAGCTTGTAGCTGAGCACCTTCTGGCCGGCCTCGTTGAAGACGTCGACGATGAGGTCCTTGCGGAAGTCCTTGAGCGAGATACCCGGCTGCTCAAGGCTGCTGACCTTGTTGGCCCAGGCCTCGAAGGCCGTGTCGTGGGTGACTCCGCGCTCGAGGGTGACCGCGTCGTACGTGGTCAGGCCGGGACTCTTGCGGACGTGGCTGGGGTCGCCGCCGATCCGGTGGGTGAGCGGAGCGGTGCTGCGCTTGAGCGGCGACATCTTGGACAGGCCGGCGACGTAGACGCCGTCCCACTTCACCCGGAACATGTGCGTCTTGTAGGGGTCGAACCGCGTCGGGTTCACCGTGAACTCGGCCATGTCACTCTCCCGCCTGGCTGATCTGGGTGATCGTGATGACGACGAACTCGGCCGGTCTGAGCGGGGCGAACCCGACGACGACGTTCACCCGGCCGTTGTCGATCTCGGTCTGCGGGTTGACGCTGCTGTCGCAGATGACGAAGAAGCTGTCCGACTCGGCCCGCTTCTCGGACTGCTGGAACGCCCCCTGCCCGAACAGCCCGCGCATGAACCCGCCCACCGCGAGCCGCAGCTGGGCCCACAGGTCGGGGTCGTTGGGTTCGAAGACGGCGAACTGGGTGCCGAGGTAGAGGCTGGCGGAAAGGTAGTCGGTGAGCCTGCGGACCGGGACGTACTTGGAGTCGCTCTGCAGCACGTCGCTGCCGGCCAGGGTCCGGGCTCCCCAGACGACCAGGCCGGCGCCGGGGAAGGTCCGCAGCACGTTGAGGCCGAGCGGGTTGAGGTCCCCGGACACCTCGTCGTTGGTCGGCGCGGTCAGGCCGAGGACGCCGGCGACCCCGGCATCGAGGCCGGCCGGGGCCTTCCACACCCCGCGGGACGCGTCGGTGCGGGCCATGATGCCGGCGACCGCGCCACCTGCACCGAAGCCGTCCGGGGTGGAGTCCGCGGTGACCAGCCGGGGCCAGTAGACCGCCCCGTGCGCGCCTTGGGCGCGGAGCAGGTTGGCTGCCGTCTTCAGCTGCGCGGGGTTGAGGCCGGCCGCGGGGTCGACGACGAGGAACGCGTTCTGTCGCCGGCAGTAGTCCAGCGCCGTGTTGACGGGGGTCGCGTCGCTGGAGGTGACCCCGGCGAGGACGAGCAGGTTGAACCGGGGGAAGTCGAGGGCGTCCAGGGCGAGCATCCCCTGCCCGGTGGTCGCCGAGACGATGTCCGAAGCGGCCGGGGTCGAGCCGTCGGCGCCGCCGGCCAGCCCGGCCGGGATCGCGACGGCCGGCCGGTATGCGGCGGAGCCGGCAACCTCCGTCCCTCCCCGCCCGACGCCGAGACCGAAGTCCTCCGACGCGTCGTTCAGCCCGATCAGGCCGACGACGACCGCGCTGTCCAGGCTGGACGTCTTGCTGGTGAGGACGAGCTTGCCGCCGGCGACGTTGGCGGTGACCGGCCAGGTCGAGGTGGCGGCGTTGATCTCGTTCTTGACGTCGTTGACGCTGTGCGCCACGGGCGGGTTCTCGGTCGGGAAGAGGGTGTAGTCGGTGGCCGGGCCCTGGTCGACCGAGAGCCGGATCGCCTTGCCGCTGACGTTGACCGTCGTCGCGCCGGTCACCGCGACCGTGCCCGTCGACGTGCCGGCACCGGGCGCGGGGGCTGCGGCACCGCTCACGTCGGCGGTGACCAGGCTGCTCGCCGCGAGGACCGTCTCGACGTACCGGAGGCTGCCGGGCGACATGGACAGCTCGGCCCAGGTCTCCTGGGCGATGACGCTGGCCGGCCCGCCGCCGACCCCCGGCACCCACTCGGCGACGACGAGGGTGAACCGGTCGTCGGGGAACTGCGCAGCCGCCTTGACCTCGACGAACAACCCGGTCTGGGCGCCGGAGCCCCCGCCGGTGCCGTTCGCCCAGCCGCCGCGCGACCGGGCGGTGAGGGTGAGGGCCAGTCCGTTGACGGCCGGAAGGGCCAGGGCGGCCTGGGTGGCGCCGCCCCCGAGCGCTCGGACGATGATCGCCCGGCTCCCACCGTTGGCGAAGAACAGCCCGACCGAGTGACCCATCGGGTGCGTCGTGTCCATGACGTCCCCGAAGGTGCGGACGTAGTCGGCGAAGCTGGTCAGGGCGGTCGGGGTGTCACCAGGGCCCTTGCGGGCGGCGCCCACGAACGCGGTCACGGACGTCGACACCCCGGTGATGACGTGCGACCCGGACGGCTGCTCGACGACGTAGACGCCGGGGTAGGTGGTTTGAACGGGCACGGGAGCCTCCACGGGTGGTGCGCGGCACGGACGTGCCGGTCCCTTGCAGTGTCCGGGTGACGCGTCGCGGGCCTGTCCGTCGCGCGTCCCGTCCGCGTCGGCGTAACGGTCGTATGCCGTCCTTCCCGCGTCCCCCGTTCGTCACCGCGTCAGGCACCCGTCGATGAGTCGACCCCCACGTCAGACACGCTTCGCGTAGGGCTCGGTGACCCGGGGTCGGTCTGTCGACTGTGGGTGGGATCAGGCGTTGAGGGCGCTGCGGCGAGCGCTCAGGGACACGACGTGTCCGCCGTCGGCGAGCATCGCCTCGAGCCGGGCGCTCGGCCGAAGCCGCAGCTCGGTCCACAGCAGATCCTTGAACTGGGCATAGTGCCGCAGCGCCTCGGACGCGTTCCCCTCGGCCAGGTGGGCTGCGATGACGATCCGTTGCGCGCTCTCCCGCAGCGGGTCCAGACCGGCGGCTGCGAGCGCCGCGACGAGCGCACTACCCGGCCGCCCAGCGTCCAGGTCGTTGCGGGCCAGCGCCTCGAGGGTGTGCAGCCGCACCTGCCGCAGCGACTCCCGGGGCGCGTCGATCCATGGCTCCGACCACTGCGGAAGGAGGTCGCCCTCGAGGAGCCGGATCGCACGGGGGGAGACCAGCGGCGAGGCCTGGCTGGCGGCGTCGGCCAGTCGGTGGATCTCCTTGATGTCGAGCTCGACGGAGGTCACCACCGCGATCTGCCGGCTGTCACTCTCCAGCAGGCCGGGCACGTCCCGGTTGAGCCGCCACAGGGCCCGCCGCAGGACGGTCCCGGCGTCACGGTCGGTTCGTCCGGGCCACAGCGCCGCCGCGAGCACCTTTCGCGAGCAGGCCCGGTCCTCGACCACGAGACGGGCCACGAGGTGTTCGCTGGCGATCGGCAGGGCGACAGGACGACCGTCGATGAGGACACGGAACTGGTGCAGGACCTCGACGCGGAGCACCGGCCGGATCCCAGACACCTGTGGCTCTTGCACCGTGGACCCCCGGATGGATGGTCATGACAAGCGGGCACTCGCGGCGCCGGCTTCCCTGACCGAGCGCCCCGCAGCTGATCGGAAGCGACACTCGAGGCTAGCGCCGGAGACAGGCCGATGTCTGCGGGTCGGCTGCGGATCTGTCCGCTCGGACGACCCCGGACCTGACCCCGGACAGGACGACACCCCGCGTACCTGGAAGAGCTCACCTGCCCTTGCTGCATTCCTGCCCTGGGGGAGTTCAGTGAGGTACCACCACACGGGGTGCCGGGCACCATGCTACGTGAGGAACCGGCGGGTGTTCGACCGGCTCAGCCGACGCGCAGCCGCAGGCCGTTGGCCGTCAGGGCCGGGGCGATCGGCTGGTACCAGCTGACGTTGGCCTGGCCCACCTTGGACAGGCACTTGTTGTTGTTCATGCTGGCTCCGGAGGTCATGCCGACCGCGTACCCGCTGGGGGTGACGTTGGCGCCGCCGCTGTCGCCGGGCTCGACGCAGGCACTGTGCCGGACCAGGCCGGAGACGACGTACCCACCGGTGTAGCTGACGGTCTGGTTGACGGCGGTGACCTTGCCACACGTCCAGCCCGTGGTCCGCCCGCTCTTGCAGACGGTCGTGCCGACCGGCACCGAGCTGTAGAAGCCATGGACGGTCAGGTAGCTGTTGTTGTACAGGTAGACCGAGGCGGTCGGCTGCCAGTAGCTCGGGTAGGAGTTCCAGAACGTGCCGAAGTCGGTGCCGGGGTAGTTCGCCGTCCGGGTCGAGCCGATCTGCAGGCCGTTGCGGGACATGATCCCGGCCTGCTTGACGCAGTGTCCCGCGGTGAGGACGACGTTGCGGTTGGCCGAGTCGACGGTGTTGAAGCCCACCGAGCAGGTACCGCCACTGGCGGTGACGAACTCGTAGCCGCCGACCATGTACTCCGAGGGCTGCGGGGCGTCCGCGGCCGGCGCCGGCGCGAGGCGGACGGCGTCGCCGTATGCCGTGGCGACCTTGGTCAGCGCGGCCGCGGCGGCGTCGTGGGCACCGGCGGTGGTGGTCACGACGACGACGTCGTCGGGGACGTCGACGTACCAGCCCTGGACGGACCCGGCACCGTGGGTCCGGGCCTGCGCATCGAGCCGGTCCATGATCGCCTGCAGGCTCCCGGAGGTGTGCCGCACGCGCTGGCTGCGGGCCCCACCGGCCGTCGCGGTGCGGTCGCCCGCTGCGTCGGTCGTGGTGACCACGAGGCTGCCGTCGTCGGCGAGGTAGCTGCCTGCGGTGTGCGCGCCGAGGGTGCGCACGATGGCCGCGCCACGAGCACCGAGGGCTCCCTGGCCGGTGAGGCGCGCGGTGGCGGCGGCGACGGAGATCTTCTGCTGGGCGGCGAACGCCTGCACCGCACCGGGGTCGACGGACACCTGCGTCGCGGTGGCCGATCCCGAGACGGCTCGGCCCGAGGCCGGCTGGTGCGCCGCAGCCGGCGGGGTGGGGATCGTCCCTGCGGAGGCGGTGGTGGCGACGGCGGCGCAGGCGACGGTGGTGCCGAGGGCCGAGAGGACGAGGCGGAGCGTGCGGTTCATGGCGGTTCCTTCCGGGAGGGCCCTCTTGCGGGCCGGTAGGGAAAGACTCCGGCGAGCCGCTTGGCCCGCACTTAAGGTCCGCTTAACCGGGCCCGGAGCGCAGCGACCGAGGCCGCTGACCGGCATACGGCTGCCCGGAGGCAGGCCTCAGAGGGCCACCCACCGGCTGAAGCCCTGGGTCCGGACGACCATGAGCGCGTCGCCGTCCGGCAGGATCCGGCTGCTGGTGGACAGCCCGCGCCGGTCGACGCACGCGACCGACCCGGTGGGGGGCACCCCGCTGGACAGGCAGGCCGGGACGGTGGCGTATGCCGTGGCACCGTCGGGCCTGCGCTTGACGGTGATCTGGGCGATCGACCTGCCGGCGATCACCGAGGCGTCGTAGCGCAGGTCGAGGATGGCGGGGTCGGCCGCGGTCGCCGCCAGGCCCGTGGCCGTCACCTGGACGGGGGGACCGAACGCGCCCGCCGGAGCGGAGGTGTTCAGTTTCTGCACGACCAGGCCGACCCCGTCGACGTCGCCGGCGGGCACGGTCACCGTGCTCGTCTGGGTGTGTGCGGGGTCCGCGACCGGCGAGCAGCCGTACTGGGGCACGGCGCAGTCCCCGTAGCCGTAGGTGTCGGACGCGGCCACGTGCACCGGGTGCGCGACGTTGGGCGGCAGGCTGAGCGACCCCGAGTCGACCCGGGCCGTACCCGCACCGACCGCCTTGTAGGTGGCGCTCACGACGCTCGTACCCGACCCGGCCGACTTGTGGATGAGCCCGGCGTTGATGACCGTCGACAGCGTGGTGATGCCGTAGCGGGTGAACCCCTCGTACCAGCCGCCGTCGTTGGCCAGACGGAGCTCGCCGACACCTCCACCGGCGGACTTGGGGCGCAGCTCCAGGGTGGTCCCGCGGTCCGCCGAGACGTAGGCCCCGCTGCCGCTCAGGACGAGCAGGCCGCGCACGAGGATCCGGTAGCTGTCGAACAGGTTGACCCCGAGCCCGTTGACGTCCAGGACCGCGTTGTCCGCCACGACGAGCAGTCCCGGGGTCGGCGCAGGGCTGCCGCACGTTCCGGGGACACCGCAGACCCGTGAGGTGATCGTGCTCGCGCCGTCCTTGCTGCTCGTCCAGGTCAGGTGACCGAGCAGGTTGTACATCCCGGTGCCCCCGAGGATCCCCGCCATCTGGACCGTCGTGTTGGCCCGGAACGTCGAGGCCCGGCTGCTCTGGGACCCGAACACGTACAGCGCCGACCCGGTGGCCAGGGTCAGGGTGGCCGACCCGTTGACGTCGATGGCCTGGAGCTGTGCCGAGTCCCCTGCCCCGATGACGATGGTGTCGGAGGTGTTGATGCAGACGTACCCGGTGGCGCTGTCGGTGTTGTCCGGCGCCCGGCCGAGCGACCAGTTGCCGCCCAGGATCCACGTGCTGTGGTCGGCGGCACCGGTCCAGCGGTTGACCGTCATCCCCTGCAGCCCGCAGTAGGACCCGGCGGCCTGCGCCGTGGGCTGGGCCGTGGGCTGGGCACCGATCAGCATGGCGAGGAGGAGGACCGAGGCGGCCAGAACGGCGAACCGGCGGCTCCGACGGATGCGGGACGCGAGCTGCACGGGGTCCTCCAAGTGGCCAGGGTGGGATGAATGTATCCGCGCCGGAACGCGAGCGTGGCCGGTTAGCCTGAACTCGTGGAAGTCGCTCTGCTCGGTGCGGTTTCGGCCACCGTCGACGGCCGGCCGGTCCGCCTCGGCGGAACCCTGCAGCGCGCCCTGTTCACCATGCTGGCCCTGGCTCCGGGACGGATCGTGGCCACCGACCGGATCGTCGACGGGCTCTGGGGTGACAACCCACCCGGCCGGCCGCTGTCCTCGATCCAGGTCTACGTCCACGGGCTGCGTGCCGCGATCGCCGCAGCCGGCGGCGACCGCGGCGTGCTGGCCAGCCGCGCGCCCGGGTACCTCCTGGACCTCACGCCGGCCGACACCGACTGGGGCCGGTTCGACCTGCTGTGGGCCGAGTCGAGGGATCGCAGCCGCACCGGTGACGCGAGCAGCGCGGCCGCCCCGCTCCGGCGCGCGCTCGGCCTGTGGAGTGGCGAGGCCTTGGCGGACCTGCGGTCGGTGCCGTTCGCCCTGCCCCACACGGTCCGGCTCGACGAGGCCCGCCTCCTGGCCCGGGAGGACCTCATCGACCTGCGCCTGGCCTGTGGCGAGCACGCCATGGTCGTCAGCGAGGTCGAGTCCCTCGTCGCCGAGCACCCCACCCGGGAGCGGCTCTGGGGTCAGCTGATGACCGCCCTGTACCGGTCCAACCGCCAGGTGGATGCGCTCGCTGCATACGCCCGCGCCCGCGACCAGCTCGCCGACGAGCTCGGCATGGATCCCGGGGAGGCGCTGCGACAGCTGGAGATCGGCATCCTCCGTCAGGACCCCGACCTCGCCGGACCGGTCCCGTCCGGTCCGGCCGCGGCGACGGCTCCGGGCCATCCCCCGTATGCCGCGGGGGCGCCCGTGCAGGTCCGCCCCCGAGCCGAGCTGCAGGTCCCCCGGCAGACGACCCCCACCCTGGGACGCGAGGAGCTGGCCGCCGAGCTGACCGCCCTGCTCACGACCGGCGGCAGACGCCTCGTCACCCTCATCGGACCGGGCGGGACCGGCAAGACCCGGCTCGCCACGGTCGTGGCGCAGCGGGCCGAGGGCCAGGTGGGCACCGTCTTCTTCCTCGTGGCCACCGAGGGTCAGGCCGCGCACCGGCTGCTCACCGACCTGCTCCGGGTGCTCGGCGGCGAGGAGCCCGTAGCGGCCACCCTGCTCGCGACGGCCGAGAGCGTGGCCCGGGCGCTACCGGTCGAGCCCGTCCTCGTCGTCCTGGACAACCTGGAGGAAGTGGGGGAAGCCGGTGCGGCGGTGGCCGCACTGCTCGCGGCAGCACCGTCGGTCACCGTGCTCGCGACGAGCAGGCTCCCGCTCCGGCTCCCCGACGAGGTGGAGGTGGTCGTCCCCCCGCTGGCCCTGCCGTCGGTGGACGAGTCCGCCGCGGCGGCGGGCGACTCTCCCGCGGTGGCACTGTTCGTCGAACGGGCCGGGCTGGTCCGCCGGGACTTCGTCCTCGACGAGGACAACGTCGCCGATGTGACCGCGCTGACCCGGCTGCTCGGGGGGGTGCCGCTGGCGATCGAGCTGGCCGCCGCGCGGATGCGGTTGCTCACTCCGCGCGCAGCGGTCGAGCGGATCTCGCACGGGTTCGACCTGTTGTCCTCGACGGCCGGCCGGCTTCCCGAGCGACAGCGGACGATCGCCCTGACCGTCGAGTGGAGCCTGCGACACCTCAGTCCCTCGGCCCTGGACCTGCTGGTCGACCTGTCCATCTTCGAGGACGGCTTCGGTCTCGACGCGGTCGAGGCCCTGCCATCCGTCCACGCCGCCGCCGTAGGGGCACCCGTCCCCGAGGCCGACCCACTGGACGACCTCGCCACCCTCCTCGAGGCCGGGCTGGTCCTGCCGAAGGACACCCGCGTCGAGCTTCGCTACCAGGTCCTCGGCACGGTCAAGGCGCACCTGCGCACGACCCGGCCGCGCGACGCGCGGGTCGCGGACGCCCTGCGCGAGCGACAGCTGGCCTGGGTCACCGAGCACGCGACCGCCTGGGCGGCCGACCTCAACGGTCCCGAGGGCGAGCTGGTGCTCGGCTGGTTCGGCGACGAGCACGCCGACACCGTCACCCTCGTCCGCTGGGCCCAGGACCGGGGACGACCCGACGATGCCGCCGCGCTGGCGTACGCGAGCCACGGCTACTGGCTGCAGGCGGGCCGGACCAGGCAGGGCTGCCAGCTGCTCGCACCGCTGCTCCAACGGGACGACCTGTCGCCGCGGCGCCGCGACGAGGTGTCGGTGGCGCTCGCCACGCTCTCCTACCACCTGGGCGAGCACACGAAGGCGAGGGACCTGTGCCGGGCCGTGCTCGTCGCGGACCCGGTGACCCCGACGGTGGAGAGCACCGCCCTCTGCTACCTCGGGGCGTCCCTGCTGGCGTCCGACAGTCCCCAGGATGCGGTCCCACTTGCGACGACGGCCCTGGGCCTGGCGACGGAGCGAGGTGAGGCGACCACCCGCGCGGTCGCCCTGTCGGTACTGGCCATCGCCGCGGCGATGCGGGGCGACTTCGCTGCGGAGCGCGGCTTCTACGAGGAGCGACTGGCCGTCGTGCGCGCCAGCGGGGACCGGGCCCGCCTCGCCGACACCGTCAACACCCTCGCCGAGATCGCCCTCGACGAGCGCGATGTGGAGTCGGCGGAGGGACACGCGGCCGAGGCACTCCGCCTGGCCGGGTCCCGACGGCCGATCGAGCGACGTGACGCGCTCATCACTTCCGCGCGGGCAGCGATCCAGGCCGGCCGGGAGGACGGCGCCCGGACCCTGCTCGCCGAGGCCGTCGCGGTCGCCGTCCGCACCGGGCAGCCGATCGCCGTGGCCCAGGCGGCGCGCGCGACGGGATGCCTGCTGGCCCGGTCCGGGCAGCCTGCTGCGGCCTACCGCCTCTTTCTCGCCGCGCACGCCCTGTCGCCCACCCCGACGGGCGGGATCGAGCCGATGGAGTCCGACCTGCGCGAGGGGCTGGAGGCCTGCCGCGCGGCGCTCACCGGTGGCGAGGTCGCCCGCCTGCACCAGGTCCAGGGTTCCGGCGGCGAGCAGCTGTCCGTCGTCGCGGCGATGACGGTCGAGCAGCTGGCTGCCCTGGCCCGCCGTTCCGCGCCCCTGCGCGTGGCCACCTGACCCGGGGAAGCAGACGCTCCCCCACCGCACTGCGACCGGGAGCATCCACCTCGTGGCGGACCTGGCTCGCGCCTTCAGCCAGCGCCGAGTGTGGCGCAGATGTCGGTGACGTGGTTGGGGACGGTGACCGGCGTGATCGAGCCGTCAGGATGGGTGATGACGTCGATCTTGCCGGTGGTGAAGAATATCTGGGGCGTGCCAAGCTCGGCCGCCTGCTCAGGGCTGAGCCCGTTGCCGTACCGGCCCATGCCGATGGTCTCGACATCGCCGTTCGGGTACAGGATGTTCTTCTCGGGACCCGACAGGTTCACCGTGATCGACGACCCGCTGTCCGTTGCGAAGGTCGTGTAGAGCGTCCCGGTGATCTGCTGTACGACGGTGCCGTCGGGTTGGGGAAGGAACCGCTGGAACTCCTTGGCGTCGGGAAAGGTTACGTGGACGACCGTGGACCCGCAGGCGGCATCGACCTGGGTCGGGTACACGAACGGGGTCCAGTCCGCGCTCCGCGCCGACGCCGCGCTTGC
>JAICMC010000198.1 GCA_025929465.1 Nostocoides sp. | reverse complement strand
GGGGTCGCCGCGTTGACGAGCACCACGGTGCGTCGGGCGGCCGCCGCGACGGCGGCGACGAGTGCGTCCTGGTCGCCGGGCAGCGCCAGCGTCGACTTGTCCAGCGCCTCGGTCTCCCACTCGTCGGTGAGCCCGACGACGACGACGGCGACGTCCGCGGTCCGGGCGGCCGCGACGGCGGCGGCCAGCACCTCGTCCTCCGACGGTCCGACCGGCTCGACGGACAGTCCCTTGTCCCCCATACCGGAGGCGGCGATGTGCGAGATGAGGCCGAGCGAGCCGTCCGGTCCGGGGCGTGGCTCGGTGCTGACGACGTGCACCTGTGCGCGGACCACGGCCCCCGTCGGCAGGTCGAGCTCGACGGTGGACGACGGCGGCTTCAACATGCCCTCGCCCGGGTCGTGTCCCTCGGTCCGCAGTCGCTCGTCCAGGACGGTCACACCGTCGACGCTCAGGGTCCAGTCACCCGTCCCGATCACCCCCAGCCGGGTGGGCCCCCCCTCGGCGACCGCGCCGCTGAACACCGCGGCCGCCACCGGCCGGGGCAGGTCGTCGTCCCAGCCGACCGAGGTGTTCCCCACGGCGGAGTGGGTGCTCGTGAGGACCGCGCCGGCTGCGTCGAGCAGCTCGATGCGTATGCCGGGAGCCCCGGACTGCGGGTCGGTCGCCCGGTCAGGGGTCACCGGGACCGGCCGCTGCCGGATGGGGCCCCCGTCGACCACGACGACCCGGTCGCCCAGGACGGCCCGGAGGCCGTCGGCCACGCTCACCTGGTAGGGCGGGTTGACCCGGGCGGAGCCGCCGCCCATGCAGGCCGTGTCCACGGCGGCCCGGCCGACGAGCGCCACCGAACCGTCGGCGGCCAGGGGCAGCACGTCCCGCCGGTTCTTCAGCACCACCATGCCGTCGGTGGCCAGCCGGCGTAGCTGAGCGGCCCGCTGCGGCGCGTCCGGCGCCACGTGCTCGGTGCCCCAGTCCCGGTCCGTGCCGAGCGCACCCACCCGGTCGGCCAGGCGCAGCAGCCGGCATACGTGCTCGTCGATGACCGACTCGGCGACCGCACCGGACTCGACATCGGCGACGAGCGCGTCGCCCCAGGGGCCGACCGGCCCCGGCATGACCAGGTCGAGCCCGCCGAGCGCGGCCGGGGCGGACGTCTTGGCGGCGAACCAGTCGCTCATGAGCAGTCCGGTCCAGCCCCACTCCCCCTTGACGACGGCGTTGTTGACGTGGTCCTGCTCGGTCGCGGCCACGCCGTTGACGTCGTTGTAGGCCGCCATGACCGACCAGGGGTCGGCCTCCTCGACGGCGATCTCGAACGGGAGCAGGTAGAGCTCGCGAAGCGCCTTCTGCGACACGACCGAGTTCATGAAGTTGCGGTCCGTCTCGGACTCGTTGGCGACGAGGTGCTTCAGGCAGGCTCCGATGCCCTTGCCCTGCAGGCCCCGGACATAGGCCGCGGCGAGCCGGCCGCTGAGCAGCGGGTCCTCGGAGTACTGCTCGAAGAGGCGGCCACCGAGGGGGGACCGGTGCAGGTTGATCGTCGGGCCGAGGACGACGTGGATGTGCTGGCGCATCGCCTCCTCGGCGAGCAGCTCACCGACCTCGTGGGCGCCCTCCTCGCTCCACGACCCGGCGAGGAGCGTGGCGTTGGGGAGCAGGGCGACGTGCTCGCCACCGGTGAACTTCAGCCCGCGCACACCCGTCGGTCCGTCGGAGAAGGCCATCGGCGCCAGCCCGACCGACTCCTCGCCCCACAGCGTGAAGGCGGTCTCCCCGGTCAGCAGCCGGACCTTGGTGGGCAGGTCGAGCCGGGCGGCGAGGTCGACGTATGCCGGGCGCACCGCCGGGGTCGGCGCGGTCGGGTCGGACTCGGTAGGGGGACGCTCGGACATGCGGTTCACCTTCGACGCGGGGTTGGGTCGGCCGCACCATCATGACGTCGCCGACCAAGAATAGTCAACAGTCACTATTTCGATCCGGTGCTCCTGGCGGCAGGCGCTGTGGCCGACGCCGTGGCGCCGGAGGCCCCCACCGACGACCGGCTCGCGCCGCAACTTGCGCTCCCCTCGCGGCATCCACGGCGACCCCGCGCACCCTGCCAGCCCTGCCCGCGCGAGGGCTAGGCTGAACACCTGACCTGTCTGGCATTGTCCAGACGTCACCGACGACGAGACCCGAAAGAGGCGTATCGCCCGTGCCAGAACAGTCCCCGTCCTCCGACCCCATGGCTGCGTTCGGAGCCAACGAGTGGCTCGTGGACGAGCTGTACGAGCGCTACCAGCAGGACAAGAACTCGGTCGACCCGGCGTGGTGGGAGTTCTTCGCCAGCTACACCCCGGAGGCGGCGAACCGCAACGGGGAGGCTGCTGCACCGACGGCCGCGACGGCGACCCCACGGGCCCAGACCCGGACCGACGCCGCGCAGGCTCCCGACGCCCGTTCGGACAGGGCGACCGCCGTCAAGCCCGAGCGGGAGAACCCGCCGGTGACCGCCGAAAGCCCCGCACCCGCACCCTCGGCCCCCGCGCCGGCCGCACCCGCACCCGCCGCGGCCTCGGCACCCGCACCCGCCGCCCCCTCGGCACCCGCACCCGCCGCCCCCTCGGCACCCGCACCCGCCGCGGCCGCTGCCAGCACCCCGGGTCCCCGGCGTCCGCGCGACCCCGACGCCCCGCAAGCAACGGACACCGACGGCGAACCGGTCGTCACGCCGCTGCGCGGGGCGAGCGCCCGCGTCGTCGTCAACATGGAGGCCTCGCTGGAGGTCCCGACCGCCACGAGCGTGCGGGCCGTGCCGGCCAAGCTGCTCATCGACAACCGGGTCGTCATCAACAACCACCTGGTCCGCTCGCGCGGCGGCAAGGTCTCCTTCACGCACATCATCGGCTACGCGCTCGTCAGGGCGCTGGAGTCGATGCCGGCCATGAACAACGGCTTCGGGCACGATGCGGCGGGCAAGCCGACGCTCGTCCGGCCGGCCCACGTCAACCTGGGCCTGGCGATCGACCTGGCCAAGCCCGATGGCACCCGGCAGCTTCTCGTCCCGTCCATCAAGGGCGCCGAGCGGATGGACTTCGCCCGGTTCTGGTCGGCATACGAGGCAATGGTCAAGAAGGCCCGCGGTGGCACCCTCGGCGTCGAGGACTTCCAGGGCACGACCCTCACCCTCACCAACCCGGGCACCATCGGAACCGTCCACTCGGTCCCGAGGTTGATGGCCGGTCAGGGCACGATCATCGGCGTCGGCGCGCTGGAGTACCCCGCCGAGTGGCAGGGCGCCAGCCAGGAGACGATCAACCACAACGCCGTGTCCAAGATCATCACCCTGACCAGCACCTACGACCACCGCATCATCCAGGGCGCCCAGTCGGGCGAGTTCCTGCGTCGGATGAACCAGCTGCTGCTCGGCGAGGATTGCTTC
>JAICMC010000125.1 GCA_025929465.1 Nostocoides sp. | reverse complement strand
GGCATACGGTCGGGACGGGCCCGAGCGAAACCTCGGGTGCACTCCCGCGCGTACACCTGGAGACGGTGAGGAGGCGAGGTTGGACGGCGAGGCAAAGCGGCGCAAGGACCGCGACTTCACGGCGTTCGTCGCGAGCGCGACGCCGTCGCTGATGCGCACGGCCCTGCTCCTCACCGACTCCCAGGCCGCCGCCCAGGATCTCGTGCAGGCGACGTTCGTCAAGGTCTACCTGGCCTGGCCCAGGGTCCGACAAGGGACGGCCACGTCCTACGCCCGCGCGGATCCTCGTCAACGAGCGGACCGACACCTGGCGCCGGACCCGACGCGAGGTCGTCGTCGACGCCGTGCCGGAGGTCCGAGCCACCCTTCCACCGGAGCACGCACAACGCGCGGAGGTGCTCGCCCTGCTGCGTCGACTGCCCGCAAGCCAACGCAGGATCATCGTGCTGCGCTACTACGAGGACCTCTCCGAGCAGACGACCGCCGACCACCTCGGCATGTCGGTCAGCGCGGTGAAGAGCGCGACCCACCGGGCGATGACGACCCTGCGGTCCATCCTGAGCAACGAGGAGGTCAGGCCATGAGTCCGACAACCGACACCTTCGAACGTGACCTGCGCGACCTGCTCCACTCCGCCGTCGACGGGAGCAGCGTCCCGCTCGGCGTCGACAGCGCTGTGCTCGTCAGCACGGCAGGCAGGGTGCGACGGCGCCGCACGGCCGCCCGGCTCGTGGCCGGCGTCGCCGCCGGGTCGCTCCTGCTAGCCGGCCTGTGGACCGGCCTCGGCCGACACACGGACGTGCAGCCGGCCGCGCCGCCGGTCACCTCAACGATGATCGTGGCCCCTTCGGACACTGTTCTGGGGCGCCAACCGGGGCCGGCCGGCTCCCCGACGTCCTCCGCGCCCGCTGCAGCGTTTGCCGTCCCGCCCGTCGTCGAGGTCGACGCCTCGTCCGTGACCGTCCTGGCCCATGCCGGGTCCCATGCGACGGTGCTCGGGCAGCTCCCCCGCGGCGGCGCGGCGAGGTGGTCGCTGAGCCGCACGGACCCACGCGTACGCGTCGGCATCCTGCCTGCGGGCACGACCCTGCCGATGCCCTGGCGCACCGACTGGAGTGCCCAGGTCGCCCTCACCGCGCTGGACGACGGAAGCTACGTCTATGCGTTGGCGTTCCCGACAGCGGCCCGGGCCGCTGCCGCCGTCGGGGTGACCTTCACCTCGCCCGGCACGGCGACCCTCACCTCGGGCACGGCGCTGCCGACCGTCACGCTGCGCGGTCCCAACCTCGGCTACCCCGGGGACGTCCTCACCCGGACCTTCTTCGTCGACCCCTCCTCCCGCACGTTCGGGGTGCACTCGGGGCTCGTCGGTGGTCCGCTCGGGCCGCTCCAGGCCACCGGGTTCGTCCGGCCCACCACGATCGGGGCGGACGGCGCGGGAGCACTGTGGACCTTCGACGACGATCCCGCCCTGTCCGAGCACGACGCGGACGTGGTGGGCGTCGTGCCCGCCGGCGCCAAGGACGTCCGCCTCGACTCCGCCAAGGGACCGATCGACGTCGGGATCCAGACCGCGGCCGTCCCGGGGTCGGCATACGAGGCGTTCTGGGCCCAGCAGTACAACGCCCACGGCTGGGTCGCGCTCGAAGGCCTCACGTCGGTCTCGTGGACGGACGGGGCGAGGGGGAAGCGGCACACGCACACCCTTCGCTGACCACCGTCGACCGGCGCGACGAGCACCACCCGTCCGGCTCGATCCGGCGCAGGGCCGGACTCAGCAGACCCTGGGCCGGGTAGCCCAGGTTGCACCATGCGCGAGGAGACCCAGCCCGCTGTTGGCAGAGGTCAGGTCTGCGGCCTACGCGTCGCCGACCGCGCCACCGGGCCAGCTCCGGTCCGGCTGCGGCACCGGCCGACCGGGCTGCTCGCCGCCGCGCGCCTGCAGGTAGATGTCCTTGGGCACCATCACCTTGCGGCGGAAGATGCAGACGACGGTGCCGTCCTGGGTGTAGCCGATCGTCTCGACGTGCACGACGCCCCGGTCGTCCTTGCTCCTCGACTCCCACTTGTCGAGCACCGTCGTCTCGCCGTAGAGCGTGTCCCCGTGGAAGGTCGGCGCGACGTGCCGCAGCGACTCGACCTCGAGGTTGGCGATCGCCTTGCCCGACACGTCCGGCACCGACATGCCGAGCAGGAGCGAGTAGACGTAGTTGCCGACGACGACGTTCCGACCGAACTGGGTCGTCTCCTCGGCGTAGTGCGCGTCGAGGTGCAGCGGGTGGTGGTTCATCGTCAGCAGGCAGAACAGGTGGTCGTCGTACTCCGTCACCGTCTTGCCGGGCCAGTGCTTGTAGGTCGCCCCGACCTCGAACTGCTCATAGCTGCGGCCGAACTGCATCGCGGACTCCTCTGGACGGCATACCGATCGGTCCTCATCGTGCCCGAGCGACAACCATCCCGTATGCCGCGCGCGGCGTGCCGTTCCTCACGTCACGGGTCGAGTCAGTCGGGGTTACTCGGGTCGGTCGGGTCCAAGGAGCGGTCGGCTCGAACCGGGCGCGGGCGTCAGACGCGTTCCGTGCCGCCAGGCTGACAGGACCCTGGCCAGGTAGGTGCCCAGCGACACCCCTGCCGCCAGGCCGAGGCCGATCCCCGCGGCACCGGCCAGCGACGGCAGGCCCTTGGTCAGGCCTACGGCTCCGGGCTCGGCGATGATCTGGCTGATCCCCTGGTAGACGGTCAGACCGGGCAGCAGCGGGACGATCGAGGCCACCGTCACGGCGAGCGGCGACATCCGCAGCCGCCGCGCCCACAGCCGGGAGAGGAAACCGATCAATGCTGCCGCCGCGGCCCCCGAGGAGGCCGCGCCGATGTCGTGCACCTGCAGGCTCGAGGCGATCCACCACCCCACCGCTCCCATTACCGCACTCATCAGCGTCGCCCGCCCCACGGCATACGACGAGATCGCGAACATCGCGGAGATGACCGCGGCACAGGCGAGCTGGACGAACAGGTTGCGGGAGCCGAAGCTTGCCGTGGACGTGACCGCGATGTACAGGCCCGTCCGGTTCCCTATCGTGAGGACGAGGGTCACCCCGACGACGATGCCGAGGGTCTGGACGACGACCTCGAAGGCCCGCGCACCGGCCGTCACGTAGTAGCCCCCGAGGGCATCCTCGGCCGCCCCGACGACGGACAGTCCGGAAAGCAGCAGGACGATGCCCGACGCCACGACGAGGGACGGCGAGGCCTGCCCCGCGGCCGTCCACCCCTTGAGCCCGGCGAAGACCAGTGCGGTCGCGCCGACCGAGGGGATCGCCGCGGCGACGACCTGGGAGAAGAAGGGCGCGATCCCGAGCCTGGCCAGCGCGTGCTGCGCCCGGTCGATGGACAGCGCGCTGACGAAGCTGACGAGGGTCACCAGCCACCCGCCACCGATGAGGACGGCCACCGCCGAGGCGAGCAGCGCGCTGGCGAGCGTCACCAGCCAGCGCCGGTAGGGATGCGGCGCCGAGATGACCGCCTCGAAGCGGATCCGTGCCTCCTGGACCTCCACCGGGTCGTCGACGAGGGACTGCACGAGGGTCCGCAGTCGTTCCAGCCGGGTGTAGTCCTGCGTCCGGCGGGTCACCACCCGCAGCACGGTGACCGGGTCGGCGTCCGGGCCGCGGTGGTAGGACACGCCGATCGAGGTGTAGGTCACGTCGACGTGGACCGACCTGAGGCCATAGGCACGGGCGAGGAGCAGGACCGTCGCGTTGACGTCGGCGGCCCCGGCCCCGGTGGCGAGCATGGCCACGCCCGCCCGCATGGCCAGGTCGATGACGGCCCGCGCGGTGGCGGTGTCGACGCCGTCCGGTGGTGTCCAGACGGGGATCTCGTCGGTGGGCGGCCCGGTGGGCCGCACCGCCCTCCTCGTGCCCGCGATGATCCGTGCGCCGGCGCGGTTGGCCCGCTCGGACGGATCGTGCGAGGGCCTGACCACGGACGTCAGTATGCCGTCCGCGCGCGAGCGGCGTTCCCGAGGTCGCGGTGCGGGAACAGTGCCGATCGTCGGCAGATATTTCTCCCGATCCAGCTCATTTCTCCGTCATGGACCTGGGGACCGGGGCGGCCCAGCCGGCCCCGCCGTCGCTCAAGCCGCGCGGGCCGCCCGCTCCCGTGCCCGTTTGAGCGCCGTCCGGATCCGCCGGGCCAGGGCGGCAGGGTCGTCGAGGTCGGACCAGACCACCCGGACCACCTCGAACCCGAGGTCGACGAGCTGGGACTCGCGGGCCTTCTCCGCCGCCAGTGCAGCCCGCCCGTGGAGACCCTCGTACTTGACGATCCCGTCGAACTCCACGACGACGAGCCCCTCGACGAGGAAGTCCACGCGCGCCACGACGCGGCCGCCGACCTCGACCCTGCGCTGCGACACGGCCGAGAAGCCCAGATCCTGGAGCACGAGCCGGGTCCGTGTCTCGCCCACCGACTCGGCAAGGGCGTCGACGAGGGCAAGGGCGACCTTGGCCGGGTCGTGACGGCGAACCGTCAGCTTCTCGATCGCCGCCGCGATCTGGGTCGTGGTGCACAGGCCGTCGTGTACCGCGTCGTCCATGCTGCACACCCCGGCGAGCACGCCCGAGGACCGAGCCAACAGGGCCAGCGCCGTCGGGAGCTTGACGACGCGCACCCCGTCAAGGCCGCCGATCGGCAACGGGTGGCCCGGGTGCAGCCGCACGCCGCGCTCGAGTCCGACCTTGCGAACTCGCGACGCGAGGTCGATGACCGACAGGTCGCAGCCGTAGAGGTCGACACCGTGCAGGGCCACGGAGGCATGGTGCGACGCCGCATCGAGCTCGGGTCGGCTGCGCAGCACGGCGCGCGTGTGCAACGCATAGACCTCCTCCGGCCGGCGAGCCCGTGCGTATGCCGTTCGCTCACCCCCCGCCGGAGTCTCCAGGGGCCGCAGCGCCGAGGCGAGGACGAAGGCACCGCGGCGTACGCGCTCCACCTCGCCGCGACGGACGAGTCCGGCGACGGTCGCGGGCGCGATCGCTAGGGCGGCCAGGTCGCGGCTGCCGAACACTCCCCCGAGACCGGCCGCGACCGCCGACAGTCGTTGATCCATACCGGACAGGATCACGCGTCGTGGCGGTCGGGGCCAGACCCGGACGAGGATCTGTGGACAACCCCGCCCGGCCGGCCTCGCACGGCCTCGCACGGTTTCGCCGCGGCGGTGGACCGCCCATGACGGACAAGTGCACGACGGACGGAGATATTTCTCCAGCCGGAGCGCATTGCTCCGTTCGGACCGGGCTCGCGGCTGTCGCCCCGGATCTCGCGCAGGGGGACCGGACGGCTCGTTAGGCTCGGGAACCATGGCGGACTTCATCGGCGCGGTCGACCAGGGCACGACGAGCACCCGGTTCATGATCTTCGACCACGACGGCTCCGAGGTGGGCCGGCACCAGCTCGAGCACTCCCAGCTCATGCCGCGCGCCGGGTGGGTGGAGCACAACCCGCTCGAGATCTGGGAGCGCACCCAGGCCGTCATCGGATCGGCCCTCACCTCCAGCGGCCTGTCCCAGAGCGACCTGGCCGCCATCGGCATCACCAACCAGCGCGAGACGACGATCGTCTGGGACCGCCGCACCGGCCGGCCGCTCCACAACGCGATCGTCTGGCAGGACACCCGCACCGACTCGATCGCCAAGGCCCTGGACGCCGACGGCCGAGGCGACGTCATCCGGAGCAAGGCCGGCCTGCCGCCCGCCACCTACTTCTCCGGCGGCAAGCTCCAGTGGCTGCTGGACCACGTCGACGGGCTCCGGGCACAGGCCGAGCACGGCGACGCCATCTTCGGCACCGCCGACACCTGGGTCATCTGGAACCTCACCGGCGGCCCCGACGGAGGTCGCCACGTCACCGACGTCACCAACGCCAGCCGCACCATGCTCATGGACCTGGTGACCCTGGAGTGGGACGACGAGCTGCTCGGCTTCTTCGGGATCCCCCGCGCCATGCTCCCGAGCATCCACCCGAGCGGCGACGGGGCGGCATACGGCTCGTATGCCGGCCTCCGCCGGGCCGCGGACGTCCCCATCACCGGGGTGCTGGGCGACCAGCAGGCAGCCACCGTCGGGCAGGTCTGCTTCGCGCCAGGAGAGGCCAAGAACACCTACGGGACCGGCAACTTCCTCCTGCTCAACACCGGCGAGCAGATCGTGCGGAGCGAGCACGGGCTGCTGACGACCGTCGCCTACCAGCTCGGCGAGCTGGCACCCGTCTACGCGCTGGAGGGGTCGATCGCCGTGACCGGCTCGGCCGTCCAGTGGCTGCGCGACCAGCTCGGCATCATCAGCGGTGCCAGTGACGTCGAGCGGCTGGCCGCGCAGGTCGAGGACACCGGCGGGATGTACTTCGTGCCCGCCTTCTCCGGGCTGTTCGCCCCCTACTGGCGCAGCGACGCCCGCGGCGCCATCGTCGGGATGAGCCGCTACAACACCAACGCCCACCTGGCCCGGGCCACGCTCGAGGCGATCTGCTACCAGAGCCGCGACGTCTCCGACGCGATGACCCAGGACTCCGGTGTCCCGCTGGAGGTGCTCAAGGTCGACGGCGGCGTGACCGCCAACCGGCTCTGCATGCAGCTGCAGGCCGACGTCCTCGGTGTGCCGGTCGTCAAGCCGAGGGTCGCCGAGACGACCGCCCTGGGGGCCGCATACGCTGCGGGTCTGGCGACCGGGTTCTGGTCCGGCACCGACGAGCTGCGCCGGAACTGGCAGGAGGCGGAGCGATGGGAGCCCACGTGGAGCGAGGACCGTCGGCGCGAGGGGTATGCCGGGTGGCGCAGGGCCGTCGAGCGCACCCTGGACTGGGTGGACGTCGAGTGACCCGACCGGAGCCACGCGGATGACCCTCTCCCCCGCCAACCGCGCCACCTCCCTGGAGCGCCTGCGGTCCGGCGTCGACCTGGACGTCCTCGTCGTGGGCGGCGGCGTCGTGGGGTGCGGCGCGGCGCTCGATGCCGTGACCCGCGGCCTGTCCACCGGCCTGATCGAGGCACGCGACTTCGCCAGCGGGACCTCCTCCCGGTCCAGCAAGCTCATCCACGGCGGGCTGCGCTATCTGGAGATGCTCGACTTCGGGCTGGTCCACGAGGCCCTCGGCGAGCGCCGGCTGCTGCTGAAGACCATCGCGCCGCACCTCGTTCGACCGGTGGCCTTCATGTACCCGCTCACCAAGCCGGCGTGGGAGCGGTTCTACGTCGGGTCGGGCATCGCGCTCTACGACGGGCTCGCCTTCGGGGTCGGCAAGGCCGGCGGCCTGCCCCGGCACAAGCACCTCACCAAGAAGAAGGCGCTGGCCCTCATGCCGAGCCTGAAGCCGAGCGCCCTCACCGGAGCGGTCCGGTACTACGACGCCCAGGTCGACGACGCCCGGTTCACCCTCGAGCTGGCCCGCACGGCAACCCGGTTCGGCGCCACCGTGGTCAACCGGGTGGCGATGACCGACGTCCTTCGCGACGGCGGCGCCAGCACCGTCGTCGGAGTCCGGGCCCGGGACAACGAGACCGGCGAGGACTTCGACATCCGCGCGCGCCAGGTGATCGGCGCCGCCGGCGTGTGGACCGACGAGCTGGAGGCGATGCTCGGCGGCGACCCGCGGTTGAAGGTCAGGGCCTCCAAGGGTGTCCACCTCGTGGTTCCCCGCGACCGGATCCAGTCCCAGACCGGCGTCATCCTGCGCACCGAGAAGTCCGTGCTGTTCATCATCCCGTGGGACGAGCACTGGATCATCGGGACCACCGACACCGAGTGGACGCTGTCCAAGGTGCATCCGGCGGCCACCCGGGCAGACATCGACTACCTCCTGGACACGGTGAATGCCGTTCTCCTGAAACCGATCTCGCGCGCCGACATCGACGGGGTGTATGCCGGTCTGCGGCCGCTCATCTCCAGCGAGGCCAAGCTGTCCGACGCGACGACCAAGCTGTCCCGCGAGCACGTCGTGGCCCGGGTCGCCCCCGGCATGGTCGTCGTCGCGGGGGGCAAGTACACGACATACCGGATCATGGCCAAGGACGCCGTCGACCTCGCGGTCAAGGACCTGCCCGGCGAGGTCGCCGCGTCGCGCACCGAGGCGATCCCCCTCGACGGCGCGCGTGGCTACGAGGAGCTGGCTGCCCGCCCTGAGCTGCTCGGCGACTCCTGCGGCCTGGACGGCGACCAGATCCTCGCGCTGCTCGAGCGCTACGGCTCGCTCACCGGCGAGCTCGTCGCGCTGATGAACGTCGACCCGACCCTGCGTGCGGAGGTCCCCGGCAGCGAAGGTCACCTTGCCGTCGAGATGGTGTATGCCGCCGCGCAGGAAGGCGCGCTCCACCTCACCGACGTCATGACCCGCCGCACCCGGATCTCGATCGAGGCGAGGGACCGCGGGATCCAGGCGGCACCGCACGTGGCGGCCCTCATCGCCCCGATCCTGCGCTGGGACGAGGCGAAGGTGGCCAGCGAGATCGAGATCTACCACCGTCGGGTGGAGGCCGAGATGACCAGCCAGACCATGCCGGACGACGTCTCGGCCCAGCAGGAGCGCAGCAAGGCTCCAGACGCGGCCCTCTGACCCCCCCGGCGCGCCGCGGGGGCAAAAAAAACCCAACGCGGGTGGGAAGCACCCACGAGGGGGGGGTGGGTTGAAGGGGGGGGGGGGTGGGGGGGGGGGGGGGGGGGAGGGGGCCCCCGGGGG
>JAICMC010000013.1 GCA_025929465.1 Nostocoides sp. | reverse complement strand
TCCGGGTGCCGGAGGACGCGGTGCACAAGTACCTGAAGACCTCCTTCGTCGACACGGCGTGACGCTGCGAGGCGCGAGAGCCCGGTGAGGGCAGCGGCCACGGTCGGTGCGCTCACCGGCTCCCACCCGCGACACCGGTCGCCGCAGCAGGATGGTTCGTTCGTTAGCCTGCACGGGTGACCGAGACGACCAGCGCCGACCCTCGCGCCGAGCGCGTCCGGGCAGCGGTCGCCACGTGGACCAAGCACCTGGTCGACCTCGGCGGGCGCAACACCCTGCTCTGGTACCGCGACCTGCCCACCGGCACCCTCGACCTGACCACGTCCCACCCCGGCGGTCTGGCCAAGCTGATGTCCGGGGCGCCGACCAGGCTCTCGGAGCTGGTGCGGGAGCCGGCCGCCCTCGACGAGGCGCGACGTCGGGTACGGGCGATCGCCGGCAAGACGCGTGAGCTGAAGGAGGAGCGTGGTATCGCCACCGGTTTCATCGCCGTCGGGATGGCGACCTGGTCCCTGCCCGCGGTCCGCCGGTCCCCCGCTGCGCCGGTCCTGCTGCGCAGCTGCGTCCTGCGTCCCACCGGGGCCGCCCAGGACGACTTCGTCGTGGACCTGGGCCCGGACGTCGAGTTCAACCCGGTACTGCGGCACTACCTGGCCAGCGAGCAGGGTCTCACGATCGACGACGAGGCACTGGAGGACCTGGCCACCCTCACGGGCAGCTTCGACGCCTATCCGGTCTTCGCCACGTTGGGCAAGCTGTGTGCGGGCCTGACCGACTTCGAGGTCCAGCCGCGGCTCGTCGTCGGGAACTTCTCCTACGCCAAGCTGCCGATGGTCGCCGACCTCGCCGCGCAGGGCGACAGCCTGGCCGACCACGACGTCATCGCCGCCCTGGCCGGCGACAGCGAGGCACTGCGCTCGGTCCGCAGCCAGCTCCCCGCCGAGTCGCCGCACGACCTCGACCCCGACCGCGAGCACCTCATCCTGGACGCCGATGCGACCCAGGTGGCCGCGATCGAGGCCGTCCGGTCCGGCACCCACCTGGTCATCAAGGGACCACCGGGCACCGGCAAGAGCCAGAGCATCGCCAACCTCGTGGCGACCCTCACCGGCGAGGGCAAGCGGGTGCTGTTCGTCGCCGAGAAACGGGCCGCCATCGACGCCGTCCTCGACCGGCTTCAGGGAGCGGGCCTGGCCGATCTCGTCCTGGACCTGCACGACGGGATGACCTCGCGCCGTCGCATCGCGGTCGACATCGGCGCCAGCCTGGACCGACTGCGTGAGGCGTCGGCCCCCGATGAGTCCTCGGCCCGGCGCGAGCTGCTCGCCCGCCGCGCCACCCTCACCGACCACCTCACCGCCCTGCACCGCACCCGCCAACCGTGGGGCGTCACCGCGTACCAGGCCCAGGAGGCGATCAGCAGGCTCGGCTCCCAGCCGGAGCCGCCCCGGTCCCGGGTCCGACTCCGCGGCGAGGTGCTGCAGACCCTGTCCCGTGAGGACATCAGCCAGCTCGCCCGGGACCTCACGTCGGCCGGGACGCTGGGTGCCTGGGACAGCGAGTCCGGCGACGACCCTTGGTATGCGGCCCGGGTCACCTCACCGGAGGAGGCCGTGCGGGCCCGCGAGGTCACCGCACGGCTGGCGGGTGGAGGGATCGATGCGATGGGCCGCACCATGGGCGAGGTCTTCTCCTCCATCCGGCTGCCGGTCGCCGAGACGGTCGGCGACTGGGGCCGGACGCTCGCGGCGGTCAGCCGGGTGCGGGACACCCTGGAGGTGTTCCGGCCCGAGGTCTTCGACATTCCCCTGGACGACCTCGTCGCGGCGACCGGCACCGCCGCCCAGCGCAGCGAGACGGGAAGCAGCCTGGGCTGGCTGGAGCGGCGCCGGTTCCGCCGGCAGGCCCGCGCCCTCCTGCGCCCGGGTGTCCCGCCGCCCGACCTGCACGCGGCGCTGCTCGAAGCCGGTACCCAGCGCACCGTCTGGCGCTCGATGGCCGGCGGCGGGGGGCGACCCGAGATCCCTGCCGACCTCGACGTGGCCGAGGCGGCGTACGCCTCGCTCGCAGGTGACCTCACCTGGCTGGGCGAGCGGCTGGCCTCCACGGCGGCGGGCGGCGACCTGCTCGGGTCACCGCTGCCTGTGCTGCGCGAGCGCCTCGCCGCCCTGGACGCTCGCCCGGAGCGGCTCACCGTCATCCCCACGGTCATCGGGACCCTCGAGGAGATGCGAGGCGCGGGGCTGCAGCCGTTCGTCGACGACCTCGCCGACCGGTCCGTGCCCCCCGAGCGTGTGGCTGACGAGCTGGACTTCGTCTGGTGGACCTCGGTCGTGGAGGACCTGGCGCTGCGGGACCCGGCCTACGGCGCCCACTCCGGGGAGGCCCTGCGGACGGCCGAGGCGGCGTATGCCGCCGCGGACCGCCAGCACCTGGCGCACACCGCCGCCCGGGTCCGGGCCGCTGTCGGCGACCGGTTGCGCAGCGCCCTGGCCGAGCACCCCCAGCAGGAGTCCGTGCTCCGGGCCGAAGCCTCCAGGTCACGGCGGCACCGGCCGCTGCGCGACCTGCTCGGCGACGCCGGCCCGGTGCTCACCGCGGTCAAGCCGTGCTGGGCGATGAGCCCGCTCGTGGTCGCCTCGGCGCTGCCGCCGGGCCAGCTCTTCGACGTCGTCATCTTCGACGAGGCCTCCCAGATCCCCCCGGCCCAGGCCATCTCGGCGATCTCCCGGGCCCGGCAGGTCGTCGTCGCGGGCGACGAGCACCAGCTGCCGCCCACCTCGTTCTTCACCGCCACCCCGGGCGACGACGACACGGGGACCGACGACGGGCTCACCGAAGGCTTCGAGTCCATCCTGGACGTCCTCTCGGCGGCGCTACCGGCGCGCCAGCTGTCCTGGCACTACCGGTCACGCGACGAGCGCCTCGTCGCCTTCGCCAACGAGCAGGTCTACGGCGGCAGCCTGGTGACCTTCCCCGGCGCCTCGTCAGACCCGGTCCTCGAGCTGGTCCTCGTGGCCGGTGAGGGCGTCATCGCCGAGGGCGACGACGGCGTCGAGACGACGACCGCCGAGGTGGACAAGGTGGTCGAGCTCGTCCTGGCCCACGCCCGGACCCGGCCAACCGAGTCTCTCGGCGTCATC
Source organism: Nostocoides sp. (assembly GCA_025929465.1). Taxonomy (GTDB): domain Bacteria; phylum Actinomycetota; class Actinomycetes; order Actinomycetales; family Dermatophilaceae; genus Nostocoides. The sequence continues at coordinate 22,354 of JAICMC010000013.1, read as the reverse complement.
GCCCTCGGCCTGAGGCACGCCGCCCGGCTCGAGGACGCGGTGCGCCGCGCCGTCGGCCGGTCCGAGGCCGCCGACGTCGCCCACTTCTTCGACGAGGACTCCCCGCAGCGCTTCTTCGTCAAGAACCTCGAACGGGTGCAGGGTGACGAGCGAGACGCCATCATCCTGTCCGTCGGCTACGGCAAGACCCCGCACGGACGAGTCCTGCACCGCTTCGGCCCGTTGAACCTCGAGGGCGGCGAACGGCGTCTGAACGTCGCCGTCACCAGGGCGCGGTTGCGGATGACGGTCGTCTCCTCCCTCGAGGCCGACGACCTGGACCCGAGCCGGCTGAAGGCCAGGGGTGCGACGATGCTGCGCGACTACCTCGCCTACGCCGCCTCTGGCGGGGCTGCCCCCACCAGGCCCTCCGGCTCGTCGGACGCGCCCTCGGGTGTGGTCATGGCCGAGTTCGCTGCACGGCTGCGGGAGGCAGGACTGGTCGTCCACGAAGGCTATGGCTCCACCGGGCACCGGGTCGAGCTGGCCGTCGAGGACCCCGGCCACCGCGGCCGGCTCGCGCTCGCGGTCGAGGGGGACGGCCCGGCATACGCCGCCCTGAGGACCACCCGGGACCGCGAGAGGCTCCGACCCGAGCAGCTGGCCCGTCTCGGTTGGCGGCCGATGCGGGTCTGGACCACCGGCCTGTTCCGCGACCCGGCCCGCGACGTGGCTCGGGTCGTGTCGGCTGCGCACGCCACTGCCGCTGCTGTCCCGGGTGTCGACGATGGGGTCTGAGCCCGACGCGAAGGGAAACGTCGAACCAGCCGCGGTTCCGAAGGGATCGGCGGACGACCGACGGCCCACGACGGCGCAACCCGAACAGTCCCTCGACGACACCGACGCCGGCTGGGGCGAGCGCCCGGACGAGGACGGGCACGACCGCTGGCTTCGCGAGCAGCGTCCCCCGCACTGGGAATGACCCGGCGGGCCCGACGAAGGGCGGCCTCCCTGCCGGGGGACCGCCCTTCACGGTGGGCCTAAGACGCTGGTCGGTCAGCCGCGGGCGCGGAGCGAGTCGCGGATCTCCTTGAGCACGACGACGGACTCGTCCGGAGCGGCGTCCTCCTCGCCCTTGCTGTAGCGAGCCTTGATGGCCTCGTAGGGCTTGACGACGAAGAAGTAGACGACGGCGGCCAGGATGAGGAACGCGATGAGCGCAGTGATGAACGCCCCCACGTGGATCCCCTTGGGGGTGTAGTCCGAGAAGCTCGGGGACTTGCCGACCTTCCCGATGATGTCCATGAACATCTTGGTGAACGAGGTGACGACCGTGGCGAACGATGCGCCGATGACGAATGCGACGGCAAGCTCGACGAGGTTGCCGCGCATGACGAAGTCTTTGAAGCCCTTCATGAGGGGGTGGGTCCTTTTCTGTCAGGTTCTTTGCAGAGTGCTGCGACAGGACCGTACCGTCGGCGCGGCTGCCGAAGCCATTCGCCGCGCTCCGCGCGCAGGTAACGAGTCGACCTTCTGGCACCTGAGGTCAGGGCCTCGCGACGTCGTGCACGGCGAAGGTGATCGTGCTCACGCCCCCGGCCGGGTCGAGGCCGGCGAAGACGGCTCCGGCCTGAGCGACGGTGACGGCGAGGACGACTCGCGTGCTGCCGTCCGAGGCACCCAGCGCGTCGGCGGACCCGGCCTGGACGGAGAGCACGAGGGCGCCTCGGACCACCGGCTCGGCTCGACCTGGGAGGAAGCCGTCGACCCGCAGCCCGGGACGGACGACCACGGTCGAGGCGGCAGAGGCGGGGAGGGGCAGCGCCACGGTCCCCTCGGGGAGGCTCGCGAGCAGGGCGGGGTCGACCAGACGGGCTGGGGTGAGAACCTCCTCGGCGCCGACCGGGCCGGCCACCGACCGGCCCACGACCGCGGCCGGATCAGGCACCGTCCCGGCCGGCGCCAGGTCGGCCGGATAGGACCGCAGGACCAGGTCACCGGGTGCGAGGACCGTCCCCGCGGCGAGCGGGCGGGAGGCCACGACGACTGCGCGGGTCGGTGGATCCGCGGAGACCGGCCGAAGGACCGTGACAGCCGCGGCCACGGCCGCGGCCGCGAGTGCCGCCGCACAGGATCGCCGCAGCACCCGGCGTCGCCAGGCCGCCCTCCGGCCGCCGGCGGCCCCGAGGGCCCGTGACAGCGGACCCGGTCGCTGCCCGTCGCGGGTCATGGCAGGGCCCGGTCGATGCCCGCCGGTGCGCTCATGGGTTCCACCCTAGGCAGGCACAGGCGCCGCAGGTCCCGGTCAGGTCGAGGCTGTGGACGACGCCGAGGAGGCCGCATGGGTTGTGGACGACGCGCCGGAGGAGGACGACGACCCGGCGGCTGTGCTGGAGGTCGACGACCCACCCGACCCGTTGGCGGACGAGCCCGACGAACCATCCGACCCGGTCGACCCGTTGGCGGAGGACGCGCCGGCAGGCTTCTTGCCCGAGCTGCGGGAGTCGGTGCGGTAGAAGCCGCCACCCTTGAACACGACACCGACCGCGTTGAAGATCTTGCGCAGCCGGCCGCCACACTCGGGGCACACGGTGAGCGAGTCCTCGCTGAACGGCTGCACGATCTCGAAGGTGTGGTCGCATTCGGTGCACGCGTAGGCGTACGTGGGCACGGGTCCTCCCAGGACAGATGGTGTTGCCGACCTCCGAGTATAGGGAGCCGGTCAGGCCCACCCCGCCAGCCGTCCATCGCGGGAGATGGCCCGGACCCGGCGCTCGGTGAGCCCGCGAACGGCGCTCGTGGACACGATGAGCAGCTCGTCGCCGTGTCGGAGCACGGTCTGGGGCTGCGGCACGAAGCCGGTGGCGTCCCGGACGACGAGGGTGACGTTGGCGCCCTCCGGGAGCCGCAGCTCGAAGACGCGCACACCGGCGAGGCGCGACTCGGGGCCGACCGACACGTGCAGCAGGTCCGCGCCGAGCTCCTCGAGCGGGGTCGCCTCGACGTCCAGCCCGGTCGTCGTGTGCCGCTCGGCGACCCCCAGCCGCCGGGCGACCCAGGGCAGGGTGGGGCCCTGGACGAAGGTGAACACGACGACGAGGACGAAGACGAAGTTGAAGATCCAGGCGACGCCGGGCGCGTGGACGTTGAGCGGGACGGTGGCCAGCACCACCGGAACGGCCCCGCGCAGGCCGGCCCAGGAGAGGAAGGCCTGGGTGCGCCACGGCACCCGGAAGGGGGTGAGGGACACGATGACCGACAGCGGCCGGGCCAGCAGCAGCAGCACGAGCCCGACGACCATGGCCGGGACGAACTGCTCTGCGAAGCCGCGCGGCGACGCCCGCAGGCCGAGCAGCACGAACAGCCCGATCTGGGCCAGCCAGCCCAGGGCCGAGGAGAACCCGTGGACCGCGGCCTGGTGCGGCAGGCGCAGGTTGCCCAGCACGAGGCCGGCCAGGTAGGTCGCGATGAAGCCGGAGGTGTGCAGGGTCCCCGCCACGGCATACGCCAGGACGGTGACGGCCACGACGGCGATCGAGAACAGTCCCGAGGCGTTGCCCGCGAGGCGCCGCATGGCCTGGCCGCCCAGCCAGCCGATGGCCAGGCCGATGGCCGCGCCGCCGGCGAGCTCGACGACGGCATACACCAGCAGCATGACGAGGGAGTCCCCATGGCCGGGTTCGGCGGCGTTCGTGGCGAGGGCGATGACCACGATGACGACCGGGGCGTCGTTGAAGCCCGCCTCGGCCTCGAGGATCCCGCTGATCCGCCTCGGCAGCGGCACCCGCCGCAGTACCGAGAAGACGGCCGCGGCGTCGGTCGAGGCGAGGATCGCGCCAAGGAGCAGCGCGACGTTCCACGGCAGGCCGAGGAGGAACCGCCCGGCGACGGCGACGACGACGACCGACACGGCGACCCCGACCGTCGACAGGGCCAGCGCGGGTCCGACCGAGCGCCGGATGCCGGTCCACGAGGTGTTGAGCCCGCCCTCGGCGAGGATCAGGACGAGGGCGGAGTAGCCGAGCACCTGGGTGAGCTGGCTGTCGTCGAACCTGATCCCGAGGGCCCCGTCGCCGAGGAGCAGGCCGATGAGCAGGTAGAGCAGGAGCGAGGGCAGCCCCGACCGGACCGACAGCCGCACGGCCGCCACGGCGACCAGCAGCACGGCGCTGCCGAGGAGCAGAACGCCGGTGAGGTCGTCGGTGGAGAACCCCGTGGCCGCGAGGAAAGCCGGTGGCGGGCCCACGTCGTGTCCTCTCTGCTGATGATGGTGTCCTAGTCTCGCAGGGTGCCTCGCTCCACCCTCGTCATCCGGATCGCCGCGACGATACTTGCCGTGGTCGTCCTGGCCGTGGCCGTCGTGGGTGCGGTCGGCTGGTCCATCGTGCGGCGCTCGGAGGCGCAGGTGTCGGGTGCGGCGAACCTGCCGGGTCTGGGTGCCCACGTCACGGTGGTCCGCAACGGCAAGGGCGTCCCGGACATCTACGCCGACACGACCCAGGACCTGTTCATGGCCCAGGGCTACGTCTCGGCCCAGGACCGCTTCTTCCAGATGGACCTGCGCCGCCACATCACCGCCGGCCGGCTCTCCGAGCTCGTCGGTGCCGATGGCCTCGGCACCGACACGGTGATCCGCACGATGGGCTGGCGGCGAGTGGCCGAGGATGAGCTGCCCACCCTGGACCCGCGGACCCGCCAGTACCTGCAGGCGTATGCCGACGGCGTCAACGCGTGGATCCACTCCCGCAGCTCGACCACGGCCATGGCCCTGGAGTACGCCATCCTGGGTCGCAGCCACCCCGGCTACACGGTCGAGGACTGGACCCCGCTGGACTCGCTCACCTGGCTGAAGGCGATGGCCTGGGACCTGCGCAGCGACTACGACGACGAGATCACCCGTGCCCAGCTGGCCGGCCGAATGTCGGTCAGACAGATCGGCGAGATCTATCCGCCCTACCCGTTCGGGCAGCACCAACCGATCCTCGGCGCGAGCGACTGGCCGGCTGCCGGGCAGGCTGCCAGGCCGGGTGCGGGCAGCGCGGTCCCGCAGGCCCTGTCCACGGTGACGACGGCTCGCAGCAGTGTGGCGCCGATGACGGTGGCGTCGGTCAGCGGCCCCGGGACCGCAGCGGCGTATGCGGGGGTGCAGGCCGCGCTGGACGCCGTCCCGCAGCTCATCGGACGCGGCGACGGCATAGGCTCCAACTCCTTCGTCGTCGCCGGCTCACGCACCAGCACCGGCAAGCCGCTGCTGGCCAACGACCCCCACCTCGCGACCGGCATCCCGAGCATCTGGACGCAGGTCGGCCTGCACTGCCGCACCGTGTCCGAGGCCTGCCCGTTCGACGTCTCCGGCTTCGCCTTCGCCGGGATGCCGGGAGTCGTGATCGGCCACAACCAGTCGATCGCGTGGGGCCTGACCAACCTGGCGCCCGACGTGAGCGACTTCTACCTCGAGCAGGTCCAGGGCGACACGACCCTGCACGACGGCAGCTGGGTGCCGATGCAGCAGCGGCAGGAGACGATCAAGGTCGCCGGTGGCGCCGACCGCACGATCACCGTCCGGAGCACCCGGCACGGACCGATCCTGTCCGACGTCATCGCCGACGTGCAGGCCGCGGGCCTGACCGCGCCGGTGACCGGGGGCGACACCAGCACCACGTATGCCGTGTCGCTCGCCTGGACCGGCCTGACCCCGGGCAGGACGGCCGACGCACTGTTCGGCATCGACCGGGCGCAGAGCTTCACCGACTTCCGGGAGGCAGCCAAGAACTTCGCGGTGCCCTCCCAGAACCTCGTCTACGCCGACACCGCCGGGCACATCGGCTACCAGGCGCCCGGGCTCATCCCGGTACGGGCCTCGGCCTTCGCCGACGCGCCGCCGGGCTACTGGCCGGCACCCGGCTGGTCCTCCAGCTACGACTGGAAGGGCTGGGTCCCCTTCGACCAGATGCCGTGGGTCGAGGACCCGCAGGCCGGGTTCATCGTCACCGCCAACCAGGCGGTCACCCAGGGCAGCGTGCCGTTCCTCACCACCGAGTGGGACTACGGCTTCCGGTCCCAGCGGATCCGTGACCTGCTCGTCGGCCAGCCCAAGGTGACCCCGGCGGCGATGGCCGGGATCCAGCTGGACATCCGGAACACCTTCGCACCCACGCTCGTCAAGGCACTGCTCGCCGTCGACCTCAGCGACGACCCGTTCACCCGGGAGGGCCAGGACCTGCTCCGGCACTGGGACTACCGGACCCCGGCCGACGACTCGGACAGCGGTGCCTCCGCGGCCTTCTTCAACGCCGTCTGGGCCAACCTGCTCCGGCTCACCTACGACGACGAGCTGCCCCCGGACAGCCAGGCGAGCGGTGGCAGCCAGTGGATGCAGGTGGTGACGGTCATGCTCGGCAACCCGCGCAGCGCGTGGTGGGACAACAAGTCCACCCCGGGCGTCACCGAGGGCGAGGGGGAGATCCTGCGCCAGTCGCTCGTCGCCGCACGGCTGGAGCTCACCAAGACGTTCGGCAAGGACCCGGGCGCGTGGCGGTGGGGCAAGATGCACCAGCTCGACCTCGAGCACCCGGTGCTCGGCGGCCCCACGGTGCCGTCGCCGGTGCGGTGGATCTTCAACAAGGGCGGCATCGAGCTGCCTGGCGGTCCGTCGATCGTGGACGCCAACGCGTGGGACGCCTCTCCCAGCAAGGGCTACGACGTGACGTCGGCCCCCTCGATGCGGATGGTCGTCAACCTGGCCGATCTGGACGCCTCGACGTGGGTCAACCAGACCGGTCAGAGCGGCCAGCCGTTCTCCGACCACTACGACGACCAGCTCGCAGCCTGGGCCAAGGGCGAGCAGCTCCCGTGGGCGTTCAGCTCCGCTGCGGTCGACGCCGCATCGTCGGACCGGCTCGACCTGCGGCCGAGTGGCGCCTCGTAGCGGTCAGTCGCCCACCCGGCATACGGCGTCGGCGGTGAGCACCCAGCCGACCGGCCGGTCGTGGGGCTCGCGCGGCAGGGCCGGGCTGCCGTACTCGCCGGGGTGCAGGAGGCAGACGACGTCGACACCCGCGCGGCCGCGAGGCAGGGCCTTGTCGTAGCAGCCGCCCCCCTGTCCGAGCCGGGTGCCGCTGGCGTCGACGGCCAGACCGGGGACGAAGACGAGGTCGGCCTCGGCGATCGCCGCCTTGCCCAGGGGGACCCGCCCGGGGTCCGCCGCGTCCTGCCAGTCCAGGTCGAGGTCGGGCAGCGTGATCGGCCACAGCACCCGTATGCCGTGTGCCTGCAGCGCCCCCGTGAGCGCGGGCGTGCGCGGCTCGACGGCACGCGACTCATACAGCGTCACGGTGGACCCGGGGCCCAGCCCACGCTCGGCGACGGCCCCCAGACCGAGACGGGCCAGCGCCCGGTCGTCGGCCGCGAGGTCCCGCTCGGCGGTGATCGCCCGGCGCCTGGCCCGTAGCGTCTCACGGACCGCGGCCTTGTCCTCTCCCGTCACGCGATTCATCGTAGGCTCACCCGCATGAGCGAACCGGGCCTGCGGGAGGCGACTGGCAGGATGCGCGAACGAGGCATCGACGACCATGCCGTGCGCGTGTTCGAGCACTACTACCGCGAGCTGGAGGCGGGCACGACGGGCACCATCCCGGAGGCGACGATCGAGCCGCTCGGGCCGACGCCTGCCCTGGCGGACCTGACGGCGACCGACGCCGAACGCCTCGAGGCCCTGGGACACACGGTCGTCATCAAGCTCAACGGCGGCCTCGGCACGAGCATGGGACTGTCCGGACCCAAGACGGCCCTGGAGGTCCGTGACGGCCTCACCTTCCTGGACATCATCGTCCGGCAGGTGCTGGCGCTGCGGGCGGCCCACGGGACCGACCTCCCGCTCCTGCTGATGAACTCGTTCCGCACGCGCGAGGCGTCCCTTGGTGCGCTCGCGGCATACGACGACCTGCCGGTCGGCGACCTGCCGCTGGACTTCCTGCAGAACGCCGAGCCCAAGCTCACCGCGGACGGCCTGGATCCGGTGGACTGGCCGGCGGACCCCACGCTTGAGTGGTGTCCGCCGGGCCACGGTGACGTCTACGTCGCGCTGGCGGGCAGTGGGGTGTTGGATGCGTTGCGCGCCAAGGGGTTCCGCTACGCGTTCATCTCCAACTCCGACAACCTCGGCGCCACCTGCGACGCCGGGATCCCGGCCTGGATGGCCCGCGAGGGGATCCCCTACGTCGCGGAGGTCTGCCCGCGCACGGTCAACGACCGCAAGGGCGGTCACCTGGCCCGGCGCAGGACGGACGGGCGGATCGTTCTGCGCGACAGTGCGATGGTCGTGCCGGGGGAGGAGCACTTCTTCGCCGACATCGACCGGCACGACGTGTTCCACGCCAACAACGTGTGGGTCGACCTCGACGTCCTGGACGCGACGCTGACCGCGCGCGAAGGTGTCCTGGGACTGCCCATCATCGTCAACCGCAAGACCGTCGACCCATCGAGGAAGGACTCGACCAAGGTCATCCAGATCGAGTCCGCGATGGGCGCGGCGATCGAGACCTTCGAGGGTTCCCAGGCCCTGCTCGTGCCGCGGACCCGGTTCCGCCCGGTCAAGACCACCAACGAGCTGCTGCTGCTCAGATCGGACCTGTTCGGGCTGGACGACGCCTACCACGTCGTCCGGGTCGGCGCCGGCCCGGAGCCGCTCGTCCACCTCGGCGGCCACTACACGCTGATCGGCGACTTCGACGAGCGGTTCCCCCGCGGGGTGCCGTCGCTGGCCCAGGCCACCTCGTTCCGGGTGCGCGGGGACGTCACCTTCGGCGCCGATGTCGTGTGCGTCGGCGACGTCTCGGTCTCGGCGTCGACCCCGGGTCGGGCCGTGGTCGCGGACGGCGCCCGGCTCGAGGGAACGGCTACGGTCTGAGGGTGCGTTCCCTCACCGAGCACCGCGACCTGATCCTCGCGGACCTGGCGCCGCTGCCGGCCCGTCCGGTCCGGGTGACGGAGTCGCTGGGCCTGGTCCTCGCCGCCGACGTCATGGCCCGGGTGGACCTGCCCGGCTTCGACAACTCGGCGATGGACGGGTATGCCGTGCGGGCCGCGGACCTGGCCGGTGCCTCGGCGACCTCGCCGGTGGCGTTGCCCGTCGACGCGGACATCGCCGCGGGCGACACGACCCGGCACTCGCTGGCGCCCGGACATGCGATGCGGATCATGACCGGTGCCCCGCTTCCCGACGGGGCCGACGCGATCGTTCCGGTCGAGGAGTCCGACGGCGGGACGGGGGAGGCGATGCTGACCCTGGCCGCCGAGGTCGGTCGGCACGTGCGCTCGCGGGGGGAGGATGTGCGCGCCGGCTCGGTGGTCCTGCGCGCCGGACAGCGGATCGGACCAGGCCACCTCGCGCTCGCGGCCGCCGCCAACGTCGACCAGGTCATGGCTCACCCTCGTCCCCGGGTCGCCATCTTCTCCACCGGGGACGAGCTGCGCCCGGTCGGCTCCGAGCTGTCCTTCGGCCAGATCGTCGACTCCAACGGGGTGATGCTGGCCGCGCTCGTGCGGGCAGCCGACGCCGAGCTGGTCAGTCTGGGCCATCTGGACGACGACGTCGACGCGGTGCGAGCGCTCGTCCATCCGGTCCCGGGCGACCCCGACCTGCTGCTCACGACGGGCGGAGTGTCCATGGGTGCCTACGACACCGTCAAGGAGGTCCTGTCGCGCGGTGGGGTGGAGTTCGTCAAGGTCGCCATGCGGCCGGGTATGCCGCAGGGCGCCGGGCGGGTCGGCCCGGACCGGACCCCCATCCTCACCCTGCCGGGCAACCCGGTGTCCTCCCTGGTCTCGTTCCACGTGTTCGTCCTGCCGGCACTGCGCCGGCTCGCCGGTCTCGACCCGTGGGCCGTTGGCTCGTTCGAGGCGGCGGCGGCCGTCGGCTGGCCCTCGATCGGTGGCCGGGTCGACTGCACCCGCGTGGTCGTCGGGACCGACGGGCTGCGTCCCAGCGGCGGCCAGGGCTCCCACCAGCTCGGCGCGATGGCCGAGGCGACGGCGCTGGCGCTCGTCCCTGCCGAGGTCGACCGTGTGGTGGCCGGTCGGGTCCTCACCTGCCTGCCGCTGCTGGGGACGACCCGCGGATGAGCGACACCACCCCGCGACTGACGCACGTCCGGGCCGACGGCTCGGCGCACATGGTCGACGTGTCCGCCAAGGCGGTGACCGCGCGGGAGGCGAGCGCCGCCGGGCGAGTCCTCGTCTCCCCGGCCGTGATCCTCGCCCTGCGCGGTGACGGCGTGCCCAAGGGCGACGCACTCGGGGTGGCCCGGGTGGCCGGGATCCAGGCGGTCAAGCGGACCCCCGACCTCATCCCGCTGGCGCACCCCATCGCCGTGCACGGGGTGAGCGTCGACCTGGTGGTCACCGACGAGGCCGTCGAGATCACTTCGACCGTCCGGACCGCTGACCGGACCGGCATCGAGATGGAGGCCCTCACCGCGGTCTCGGTCGCTGCGCTCACTGTCGTGGACATGGTCAAGGCGCTGGACAAGCACACCCGCATCACCGACGTCCGGGTGACGGCGAAGTCCGGCGGCCGGTCCGGTGACTGGCGCGAGCAGTGACCGTGTCCGGCATACGAGCGGTGGTCATCACCTGCTCGACCAGGGCCGCTGCCGGCGTCTATCCGGACCGTGGTGGCGCGCTGGTGGTGGCCACCCTCCGGGGCTGGGGGGTGGCCGTCGAGGACCCCACGGTCGTTGCGGACGGTCCCGCCGTGGAGGCCGCCCTGCGGGCAGCCCTCGCGAAGGCCCCTGACCTGCTGCTCACGACGGGCGGGACCGGGCTCACTGCGACCGACCGGACACCGGAGGCCACCGCGCCACTGCTCGACCGGCTGGTGCCCGGGGTCGCCGAGGCGATCCGCGCCCGCGGAGCCGGTGCCGGCGTCCCCACCGCGATGCTGTCCCGTGGTCTGGCCGGGCTCGCGGGGCGCACGCTCGTGGTCAACCTGCCGGGCTCGACGGGTGGGGTCCGGGACGCCATGGCCGTCCTGGAACCCGTCGTCGCGCACGCCGTCTCCCAGATCCGGGGCGGGGACCACTGATGGGCCGCCGGTGATGTTCCGGCGCCGGGTGGGCGAGCACTGGCCGGTGCGCCTCACGGCGCTCACCCCCCGTGGCGAGCCGATCGTGCTACGGCCGTTGACGGCTCGCGACGAGACGGCGTTCGTCGGGGTGCGACGGGACAACGTGGACTGGCTCTCGCCCTGGGACGCGACGAACCCTGGCCCGGACAGCAGCGTGCGGACCTTCGCGGCGATGCTGCGCTCCTTCGACGAGGAGGCCGCCGAGGGTCGACAGCTGCCGCTCGTCATCGAGGTCGCCGGCCGGCTCGTGGGCCAGGTCACCCTGAGCAACATCACCCTGGGTTCGTTCCGCAGCTGCTCGGCCGGCTACTGGATCGCCCAGGACAGCGCGGGGCGGGGCATCATGCCGACGGCCTTGGCCACCGCCGCCGACCACGCGTTCACGGCGGTGAGCCTGCACCGGGTCGAGGTCAACATCCGCCCGGAGAACACCGCCAGCCTCGCCGTCGTCCGCAAGCTGGCGCTGCGGCACGAAGGGCTGCGCAGACGGTTGCTGCACATCGACGGGGCCTGGCGCGACCACGAGTCGTTCGCGGTGACGGTCGAGGAGCTGAACGGCGGGAGCCTTCGGGACCGACTGGATCACCCACAACACCAGTCACACTGACGACACACCGTCCCACGTCCGCCGCCGTCATGACCCGGCACCGTACCTTCGGACGGTGGCGCCCAACGGACTCATCTTCCTTGTCGTTGTGGCCATCTGGGCCGCCTACCTCGTCCAGTACTGGATCCGCCGGCGGGACCACCTGGCGACCGCGCGGTCGATGGACCGGTTCTCGGAGTCGATGCGGGTGCTGGCCCGCCGGAGCGCGCTGCCCCAGTCCTCGCCGGAGACGGGGACAGCCCGCTCGTATGCCGTGAGCCCGACCCGTTCGCTGCGTCCCCTGGTCCTCGTCAAGCGGGCCGATGCCACCACGTCGAGCGGGTTGGTCGCCAACCAGGTTGTGGGCTCTGCCGGTTCGACCCCCCGCGGTGCCGCGCCCCTGCGACCCACCCCTGGTGATGGCGGCTCCGGTCGCGCTCCCCGCAGCGCCGTGCCGGCGACGAGTGTCCGGCACGCCACGGCATCGGCGGGCGTCCCGCAGCGGGTCCGCGGGCTCCTGCTGGTCGCTCTGCTGACCGTCCTCCTGGCCGTGACGGTGCTGGCTGCTCTCGGAACGCTGCTCTGGTGGGCGCCGCTGGCGGCCCTCGTCGCGCCGGCGGGCGCCCTCGGATGGGTCCGTGCGGGGACGCGCCGGCGCCTCGCTGCCCGGACCCGGCGCCCGCGCAAGGCATCGGTCCGGCTCCGTGCGGCCCGGCCCCGCCCGGCGCGTGCCGCGACCGCGACGCAGCCCCCGGCCGGCTCCGCCGAGACCGAAGCCGGGACCGAGGCCGAGACCGCGACCGAGGCGCACGTCGGTGCCCCGACGGACTCCGAGCTGGCGGAGCCCTACGGCTTCGAGGCACCCGCACCCCACCCCGCGCTCCAGCCGGCCGCCCCGTCGCCGGCCGCCCAGGTCGACGACGACGACATCCCGCTGACCTGGGACCCGCGGCCGGTGCCGCGCCCCACCTACACGATGAAGGCCCGTGCCGACCGGCCACTGCCGGCGCCGGCCGAGGTCACGCCGACGCCCACGCCGATCGGCGTCGACGAGGATGACGACGTCCGCGCCCTGGAGCCGCAGCGGCACACCGGCTGAGCCGTCCGAGGGCGGCGGGCTGCACTCCACCGGCAGCCGGGTCGGCGACCTGGCAGGGCGGGGTCTGGGTGAGGTCACCCTTCGGTAACGGTGTCTCCAGGTGTGCACTCAGCGGTCGGCGTGCTTTGGCGCCGGCTCCCACGGACGTCATGAGACCAGGTTGACGATGGTGTTCTTCGGCTCGGTCATCGCCTCGACGGCGAAGCGCACACCTTCGCGCCCGATGCCGGAGCTCTTGAAGCCCCCGAACGGCATTGAGTCGACTCGGAAGTCGCTCGTCCCGTTGATGACCACCGCGCCGGCGACCAGCTTCGCTGCAACCTGGAAGCCCGTGTCGATCGACCGCGTGAAGACCCCTGCCTGCAGGGCGTAGGAAACGCCGTTGGCCGCGCGAACGGCCTCGTCGAGGTTGGCGAACGGCATGACGGACATGACTGGCCCGAAGACCTCCTCGTTGAGCACAGTCGAGGCCTCGTGGACCCCGGTGAGGATCGTGGGCTCGACGAACACACCGTTCCGGGTGCCACCAGCTCGGACGACCGCTCCCCGCCCGGCTGCCTCCGCGACCCAGCTCTCGACTCGGCGTGCCTCGTCCTCGGTGATGAGGGGACCTACGTCCGTTGCCTCGTCGCGCTTGGTCCCCACCACGAGCTTCCGCGTGGCCTGAACGGCCGCATCGACGAAGCTGTCGAAGCATGCCCGGTGTACGTACACGCGCTGGACGGACAGGCAGTTCTGGCCGGCGACACCGAAAGCGCCCGCGACGACCGCGCTCACGGCAGCGTCGAGGTCGGCGTCGGCGCAGACAATCGTGGGGTTGTTGCCGCCGAGCTCCATCAGCAGCTTGCGTGGCCCTGCGGCAGCGCTGATCTTTGCGGCGGTCGTGGTTCCGCCGGTGAACGAGATCAGGTCCACCCGCGAGTCCGTCACGAGTGCCCGGCCCGTCTCGGACCCGCCGGGTAGGACGGCAATGCGCCCCGCCGGAACGCCTGCTTCGATGAGCACCTCGGCCAGCGTCAGGGCGGTGAGAGGCGTGTACGTGGAGGGCTTCAGGACCACGCCGTTGCCGCCGAGGAGTGCAGGTCCCACCTTGTGTGCCACGAGGTTGAGGGGATCGTTGAACGAGGTCAGGGCCGCGACCACGCCCACCGGCTCGCGGGTGAACCAGCCGATCTTGCCGTGCCCCCGCGCCGTCGCCTGGAACGGGATGGTCTCCCCGGTCAGGGCGTCTCCTGCCTCCGCCGGTGCACGAGTGTCATCAAGCCTGCCCCCCAGACCCCCTTGTCGATGCTGGCCCTCGGCGCCATCCTCACCGAGGCCGGGCTGCCCGACGGCGTCGTCAACATCGTGCCGTGCGTACGCGCGAACGAGGTGATGGAGCCGCTGATCCGCTCAGGTCTGGCGCGCAAGCTGTCGTTCACCGGCTCGACCAAGGTGGGCAAGATCCTCCTGGAGCAGTGCGCCGACAAGGTCCTCCGCACGTCCATGGAGCTGGGCGGGAACGCCCCGTTCATCGTGTTCGAGGACGCCGACCTCGACGAGGCGGTGGCCGGTGCCCTGGCGGCCAAGATGCGCAACATGGGGGAGGCCTGCACGGCCGCGAACCGGCTCTACGTCCACGAGTCCGTGATCGAGGCGTTCGGTGCCCGGCTCGCCGAGAAGATGGCCGCCCTCCAGGTCGGGCGCGGGACCGAGGAGGGTGTCACGGTCGGGCCCCTGATCGACGACGCGGCCCGGGCGAAGGTCGCCGAGCTGGTGGCCGACGCGGTGGCCCGTGGCGCGACGGTCCTGACCGGTGGCGCCGAGCGCGATGGCGGCGGCTACTTCTACGCTCCGACGGTGCTCACCGGTGTCTCTCCGGAGGCGCGGATGGCGAGTGAGGAGATCTTCGGCCCGGTGGCACCCCTGAGCCCGTTCGCCACCGAGGACGAGTTCGTCGCGGCCGCCAACGACACCCCCTACGGCCTGGTCGCCTACGTCTACACCAACGACCTGCGACGTGCGTTGCGCGTCGGCGAGGCGATGGAGTCCGGCATGGTCGGACTCAACCAGGGCGTTGTCTCCAACCCTGCGGCCCCCTTCGGTGGGGTCAAGGAGTCTGGGCTCGGCCGCGAGGGTGGCAGTGTCGGCATCGAGGAGTTCCTCGAGCTGAAGTACATCGGCATCGCCATGGGCTGACCATCCTCCGCCACGAGGACCGAGGAACCGCACGTCGAGCGGGTGGGCAGTATGTCCTGACCCGGGGCACCGAGAGACGCCTACAGGAGGCAATGAAGATGAGCGTATGCATCGTGGGACAGCGCACGTCCCGCGAAGGGGGCGTCGGTCCTTCGGCAGCGGGTGAAGCGCTGGAGGTCGCGTCGTGAGCAGAGCCACCGGCACCAGGCGGCATACGATCGCCGTCATCGCTGGCGACGGCATCGGCAACGAGGTCGTCCCACTGGCCACCGAAGTGATCGACGCCGCCGGCGTACGTCACGGGTTCACGGTCGACTGGACTCTCTATCCCTGGGGCTCTGAGTACTACCGCGAGCACGGGGTGATGATGCCGCGCGACGGCCTTGACCTGCTGGCCCAACACGATGCCGTGTTCTTCGGGGCAGTCGGGGCACCGGACATTCCCGATCACGTCACCCTGTGGGGGCTGCTGATTCCGATTCGCCGGGGCTTCCACCAGTGCGTCAACCTTCGACCAGTGCGGCATGTGCCGGGCGTGCCCAGCCCGCTTGCGAACCCCGAGGGCACCGACATGGTGATCGTCCGGGAGAACGTGGAAGGTGAGTACTCAGAAGTGGGTGGCCGGTTCGGGCGCGGCACCGACGCGGAGCTCGCAGTGCAGGAGGCGATCTTCACCAGGCAGGGAACGGCGCGGGTAGCACGCTATGCAGCCGAGCTGGCCGCGGCGCGGCGCGGGCAGCTCACCTCGGCCACGAAGTCCAACGGGATCATCCATTCGATGCCCTTCTGGGACGAGGTGGTGGCGCAGACCGTGGCCGCGCAGCCAGGTGTGCAGCTGCGGAGCCTGCTGATCGACGCGTTCGCCGCCGCAATGGTGACGCGACCGCAGCAGTTCGACGTCGTGGTCGCGTCCAACCTCTTCGGCGACATCCTGTCCGATCTGGCTGCCGCCTGCGTGGGCTCGATCGGTCTGGCCGCGAGCGGAAACCTCAACCCGGAGCGGGACTATCCCTCGATGTTCGAACCGGTGCACGGTTCAGCACCGGACATCGCCGGACGCGGCATCGCGAACCCGGTGGGGCAGATCGCTACTGGGGCTCTCATGCTCGACTTCCTCGGTGAGGCAGCAGCAGCCGGATGCATCAACGCAGCCATCGACACGGTGCTGCGCGACGGTCCCCGGACCCGAGACATCGGCGGGACTCATGGCACGCGCGATGTTGCGGACGCCATTCGTGAGGAGATGGCGCACGCTGACGTAGACCGGTAGGCGCGAACCTATGCTCGGTTACTCCGGCCAGGGCGAGCTGCTCGGCATACACACCAGCGCGGCCCGCGAGCCGACCTAGGACAGCTGCTGCTCGACCTCGCCGGCTCGCCTGACCGCCCGCTCGCCGTCGTCGTCCACCTCGCTCGGGGGCGGGACCGGGTCGGGCGCCAGGACCCCGTCGTCCTCCGTGGGGTCTGGGATCGGCTTGCTCCCGTCGAGCAGATGGTGACCGACCCCGTTGGCGACGGCCGCGAACGGGACCGCGACGAGGGCCCCGACGATGCCGGCGATGATGACGCCGATGGCGATCGCCAGGATGACCGCCAACGGATGCACCCGCACGGCCCGGCCGAGGAGGAACGGCTGAAGGACGTGGGACTCCAGCTGCTGCACGGCGACGACGACCGCCAGCATGATGAGCGCATAGACGGGGCCCTGTGCCACCAGGGCGAGCAGCACGGCGACGGTGCCCGAGAGCGCGGCGCCGATGACCGGTACGAAGGCGCCGATGAACACGATCAGGCCGATGGCCGGCACGAGGGGGACGTGCAGGATGGCCGCGCCGATCGAGATGCCCACGGCATCGGTGGCCGCGACCAGGACCGTCGCCCTGGTGAACGCGGAGAGCTGACCCCAGGCGATCTCGCCGGAGGAGTCCACCCGGTCGCGGGCGCTACGGGGGAACAGGCGCACCACCCAGGACCAGATCCGTTCGCCCTCGTAGAGGAAGAAGTAGAGGCTGAACAGGGCGATGAACAGGCCGGCGAGCAGGTGGGTGGCGGTCGTCCCGGCTTGGGCGGCGGTGTTGGTCAGGTTGCCGCCGCTCTGGAAGTGCTTCTTGAGCTGGTCGAAGTAGCTCGCGAACTGGTCGTCGGTGATGTGGAACGTCGACAGGATCCAGGTCCGGACCTGGCCGAGGCCCTCGCTGACCTGGTCGGTGAGCTGCTGGTAGCTGCTGGAGAACTGGGTGCCGATGATGGTGAACGCACCCCCGACCCCGGCCAGCGTCCCGAGCACGGTGACCCCGGCCGCCGCGCCACGCGGGATGCGGCGGGCCATGGCCCGGGTGACCGGCCAGAGCAGTGAGGCGAGCAGCAGCGCGACGAACAGCGGGATGACGGCCTCGCTGAGGTTCCGCACGACCCAGGCAAGGGCGTAGAGCGCGGCGCCGATGAGCAGCAACCGCAGCGACCACTCGCTGGCCAGTCGGACGGGCCTGGGCACGGTGTTGGACGCCGCCATGGAGCTCCTGAGGTTGGAAGGGGATCGTCCCGAGCCTACGGTGTGGCGGCCGGTCCCACACACCGCGCGTATGCCGCTGATCTGCGGTTTTCGCTCCGGCCGGGGTCCGGTGTTATCGTTTCGGCTGCACTCGGGGCTGTGGCGCAGTTGGTAGCGCGTCTCGTTCGCAATGAGAAGGCCAGGGGTTCGAATCCCCTCAGCTCCACTCACTGGCACCCTGTCTGACCTGCGTGGATGTCGCAGGATGGACAGGGTGTCTTGCTATGTGACTGGCGGTTCGGTGAGCGCGGGGCACAAGGGAGCACAAACCGGCAGCTTGGTGCACGGTATGACCGCGGTGCACGCCATCACGCTTTGCAGAAGCAGGGTCTTGTAGGCTCCTCAAAAAATAGCTACAGTTGTAGCCATGACGGTCGAGGGCTCGATGGCATTGAGAGACGTGAAGAACCGCCTGTCCGAGGTTGTGGACCAGGTGGAACGCGAACACGACCGGGTGACCATCACCAAGCATGGCAAGCCTGCCGCCGTCGTAGTCAGCGTCGATGACCTCGCCTCGCTCGAGGAGACCCTGGACATCGCGGGTCGGCCGCGGCTGGTCGGTCAGATCCGTGACAGCCTGGCCGAGCTCGCGACCGGCGAGGCGCAGACGCTGACCAAGGATGAGCTGCTCGCCTCCATGCGCTCGTGAGCGACGGCAAGGCCGAGATCGCGTGGACCCCAACCGCCCGACGGGCGCTGGCTCGACTGCCGGAGAAGGCGGCCACTGCGGCCGTTGAGTTCATCTACGGCCCCTTGGCCGAGAATCCTCTTCGCGTGGGCAAAGCCTTGAGATTCGAACTGGAGGGCCTTCACAGCGCGCGGCGCGGCGATTTCCGCATCATCTATCGAGTTGCCGAGCCGGTGACCATCATCGCCATCGAGCACCGGGCGGACGCGTACCGTACGCGATGAGCGGCGATGCTTGTCGGATGACAGACCGCGCGTGTGCCCCGGTTGTGCCCCCGAGGCGCGGCACCCCGCACTGCATGCACCCACGAGTCACGGCTTGAGCACGCCGACACTGCGTGCGTCGGCCCTCGGCAGCCTTCGCAATGAGAAGGCCCGGGGTTCGAATCCCCGCAGCTCCACCCCCCAGGCTGGCCCGGACGTCCGCGTCCGGGCCAGCCTCGACGTCGAGGTACTGACCCACCTTTCGACACGTGTACCGGGCCCACGACCCGGAGCGGCGCTCTGGCCGTGTTCACGACACCGCAGGTAACCGAGGCCTTCGCGGCGGTCGTCCCCTTCCTGCTGCCTGGCGTCGTCGGTGGTGAACGGTCACCGCGTTGCACGAGGTTCTGCTCGAGCCTCTGACGTCGTGCGGGAGCGCACGCGGCGCCCTGGGCGCAGGGTGGGTCAGTCCGGGAGCCAGGTGGCGGTGTCCCACGCGGAGGCCAGTGGCGCGGCATACGGCTCAGGGTCCAGGTCGTGCTCGGTGAGCCAGGCCGGGGAGCAGTGCGTGGCCTCGTAGCGGTCGCTCCGGTCGCAGACCAGCGAGACGATGCTGCCGGACTGCCCCCGAGCGGCCATCTCGCAGGCGAGCTTCAGGACGCCGTAGATGTTCGTGCCGGTCGACGGGCCGGCCTGGATCCCCGCCCGGTCGCGCAGCAGCTGCATCGCGGCGACCGAGCCGGCGTCGGGCACCCGGATCATCGCGTCGATGACGTCGGGCCGGAAGCTCGGTTCGACCCGGGGCCGGCCGATGCCCTCGATGCGCGAGCCGTGGAGCTCGCCGGGCTCCGAACCGCTCCAGGCCGGATGGAAGGCCGACCCCTCGGGGTCGACGACGCACAGCTGCGTTGTCGCGTTGGTCTGGTAGCGGATGAACCGGCCGATCGTGGCGCTCGTCCCACCGGTACCCGCGCCCACGACGACCCAGTGGGGGAGCGGGTGCGGCTCGTGGGCGAGCTGGTCGAAGATCGACTCGGCGATGTTGTTGTTGCCCCGCCAGTCGGTCGCGCGCTCGGCGTTGGTGAACTGGTCCAGATAGGTTCCGTCGGCGTCCTTCGCCAGCTGCTGCGCAACGGCATACACCGTCGTCGGGTCCGCGACCAGGTGGCAGGTGCCGCCGGTCCGCTCGATGAGGGCGATCTTCTCCGGCGACGTCGTCGCGGCCATGACCGCGACGAACGGCAGCCCCAGCATCCGCGCGAAGTAGGCCTCGCTCACCGCCGTGGACCCGCTGCTCGCCTCGACGATTGTGGTGCCGGAGCGGATCTGGCCGTCGACCAGGCCGTAGAGGAACAGCGACCGCGCCAGCCGGTGCTTCAGGCTCCCGGTCGGGTGGGTCGACTCGTCCTTGAGGTAGAGGTCGACCGTGTGCGCGGCGGGCAACGGCACGCGGATGAGGTGGGTGTCGGCGCTGCGATGGGCGTCGCCCTGGATGAGACGCACCGCGTCGGCGACCCATTGACGGTCTGTGGCAGTCGGCATACGAGCCATCATCCTGCAGCCCACGCCTTCCGCCCTTCGGTACGACGTGTCACGATCCAGGTATGCGCGCGACGCTCTTTGGGGTGGCCGGCGGCGAGAAGGGACTGCTCACCCTGGCGCAGGCCCACCACGCCCGCTGCCTTGCCGACGAAATGCTCAACCCCCCGGTCTCCCACGATGACGGGCACCCCCAGCACCTCGAGCGGCTCGCGGCCTACTGGGGCGAGGTCCTCGGCGGGCCGACCACCTACACCGACACGATGCTCGCGAGACGAGCCTGGAGCGGATGCACGCCGGCAACGGCGACATGACCGATTTTGGGACGGCGGTTCGTGGCGTGTTTTGTCGGTGCGATGGATGACGTCGGCATGTCGGTGGACCCCGACTTCCGTGGCGGCCTGCGCGCGTACATGGAGTGGGCGACCCGCAGGTTTGTCGCCTACCCCGACGGCCCCGCCGATGTGCCCGAGGGCCTGGTCGTCCCCCGCTGGGGCTGGGACGGCTTGCAGTCCGCCTGACCGCTACCGCTACCGCGACCGACCGACCGACCGAACGGCATCGGCTGAGGCAAGGAGAGACCTGTGCAGGCTTGGCGTGTCCACGAGCTCGGTGAACCCAAGGACGTCCTGACCCTGGAGGAGATCCAGACCCCGCGTGCAGCCGCCCGAGAGCTCGTCGTCAAGGTGAGCGCGGTCGCGGCCAACTTCCCCGACGCGCTGCTCTGCCGCGGGCAGTACCAGGTCAGGCCGCCACTGCCGTTCTCGCCGGGTGTCGAGCTGTGCGGCGTGGTCACCGAGGTGGGCGACGACGCGGGAGGCTGGCAGGTCGGCGACCGGGTGATCGGCAACCCGGAGCTCCCGACCGGGGGCTTCGCTGAGTATGCCGTGCTGCTGGGGGCCAAGGCGCTGCCGGCGCCGGAGACGCTCGACGATGCCGAGGCGGCCGGTCTGCTGATCGGCTACCAGACCGGCTGGTTCGGGCTGCACCGACGGGCGAACCTCCAGCCCGGGGAGACCCTGCTCGTCCACGCGGCGGCCGGCGGCGTTGGCAGCGCCGCGGTCCAGCTCGGCAAGGCGGCCGGAGCCCGGGTCATCGGGGTCGCTGGCGGAGCCGACAAAGCCGACTACGTGCGGGCGCTCGGGGCCGACGTCGTCGTCGACCGTCGGACCGAGGACTTCGTCGAGGTCGTCAACGAGGTGACCGGCCGCAGGGGCACCGACGTCATCTACGACCCCGTCGGCGGCTCGACCTACGACCGGTCGACCAAGTGCGTGGCGTTTGAGGGACGGATCCTGGTCATCGGCTTCGCCGGCGGGACCATCCAGGCGCCCCCGCTCAACCATGCCCTCATCAAGAACTACTCGATCGTCGGTCTGCACTGGGGTCTGTATGCCGTGCAGAACCCTGCCCTCATTGCCCAGTGCCACGCGGAGCTCACCGCGTTGGCGGCCGAGGGCACGGTCAAGCCGCTCGTCAGCGAACGGCTCGGGCTGGACGCCGTCGCGGACGGGGTGCAGCGGCTCGCCGATGGCAGGACGGTGGGTCGGCTGGTCTTCCTGCCCTGACCGGGGCCTTGTATCGCACGCGACGTGAGGTCTCACAGTGGACGGCGTGACACCACAACCAGACCCTGATCGCCGTTGCAAGATGGGGAGGTCGCTGCCAGCAGTGGGCTCACCCCACGCACCCTGCACCACTGGGAGGAGCTCGGCCTGGTGGCCGCGTCCGTCCGCGGACCGGATGGCCATCGCGAGTACACAGCCGACGACCTCGGTCGCCTGTATGCCGTGCTCACCCTGCGCGACCTCGGCCTGCCCCTGGCAACCGTGCGCGCCTGTCTGGCCGCCGAGGCAGGGCCGCTCGACGTCCTGCAGGTGCACGTGCAGCACCTCGACCGGTTGCTCGACTACCTCACGGCCCTGCGCGACAAGGTCGCCGGGCTGCGTGAGGCCGTCTCACCGGAGGGCCAGTCCTGGCTGGACGTCCTCCGGCTGGACGTCCTCCGGCTGGCGCACGACGCGGACTCGGCCGGCATGGACGTGCTCCATCAGCACCTCGACGAGGACCAGATCGAGGCGCTCGGCGGCGGCTGGGCCGCGGTGGGCCCGGATCGCGACTACGTGCTGCGGGTGGAGTGACCGCGCCTGTACGCCGAGGCCGAGACACTGCGCCGCTCCGGGGCGCGCCCCGAGGACGCGCGGGTCCGGCTGGTCGTCGACCGAATGGACGAGCTGTCGGACCAGTTCACCGGCGGGCGTGCCGAGGTCGCGCAACCGGTCCGCGAAGCCTGGGCGAGTGGCCCGACGGCGTTCTCCAGATCTCAATGGCCCTTGACACTCCAGCGACCTTGAGGCGGCGCAGTGGGGCGATGTCGCAAATTTCGTCGAGGCGGCGCGAGCCGCC